>NZ_JBWKDS010000065.1:0-24377 GCF_056435845.1 Streptomyces sp. NPDC043867
TCGACGCGGAGCGTCGGCGACCGACGACAACGCCGCAGATGTGCGTGCCAGACCCCGCGACGCCGGCGTGATCCAAACGACAGGCCCTAGGCCCTGTCGTCGCGTTCCCGCCTGCCCCGCGACGCCGGCAGGCGCTACAGGCGGGAGCCCGGTTCCCCCTCGGGGCTGCGGTGCCGGGCCGGGCGGGTCAGCCGCTGGGCCACGCAGGACGGAATCGGCGCCCCGTGGTCGTGCGGCCGGGCCCGGTACGCGCTCGGCGTCTCGCCGACCAGTTCCGTGAAGCGGGAGCTGAAGGACCCGAGCGAGGTGCACCCCACGGCGAAGCACACCTCGGTGACCGTCAGGTCCCCGCGCCGCAGCAGCGCCTTGGCCCGCTCGATGCGACGCGTCATGAGATACGTGTACGGCGTCTCGCCGAAGGCCGCCCGGAAGCTGCGCTGGAAGTGCCCCGGCGACATCAGCGCGGTGCGCGCGAGCCCGGCCACGTCCAGCGGCTGCGTGTACTCACGGTCCATGCGGTCACGCGCCCGCCGCAGCCGCACCAGATCCTCCAGCATCACGCCCCCAGCATGGCACGGCGCCGGTCACGGCGGTGCTGCTCGTCCGGATCCGGCGCAGCGGACATACGACCGCACCCGGTCCGCCTCGCCACCGGTTGGGCGGCGTGCGGGCCGGGTGCGGTCGAAGACCGGGCGACGAAGAGATCGCAGGCCGAAAAGCGCGGCCGTGGATCAGGCCTTCTTGGTCTCCCAGAAGATCTTGTCGATCTGGGCGATGTAGTCCAGCGCCTTCTGGCCGGTGGCCGGGTCGGTGGACGCCTTGGCGGCCGAGAGGGCCTTCAGGGCGTCGTTGACCAGCTGGTGCAGCTCCGGGTACTTCTCGAAGTGCGGGGGCTTGAAGTAGTCGCTCCAGAGCACCGAGACGTGGTGCTTGGCGAGCTCGGCGCGCTGCTCCTTGATGACCGTGGCGCGAGCCTGGAAGTGCGGGTCGGCGTTGCCGGCCATCTTCTCCTGGACGGCCTTCACCGACTCCGCCTCGATGCGGGCCTGGGCCGGGTCGTACACGCCGCAGGGCAGGTCGCAGTGCGCGCTGACCTTGACCTTGGGGGCAAACAGGCGGGAAAGCATTGAGCTGTCCTTCCTCGTGATCGTCTTCTCAGGTGGGACATTACTCCGTAGGAGAAGCGATTTCGCGGGTGCCCCCATGGGCTTAGGACAAAAGTCCGGGGTGAGACTGGGACTGGTGGAGGATCGGACCGGGGAGGTGCCGGTGATGCCGGAACTGTCGCAGGAGGGCGAGCACGGGAGGGCCGTGCTGCCCTTCGGAGTGGCCGAGGTGACGGGGCCGTCGATGGTGCCGACGCTCCACCACGGCGACCGCCTCGTCGTGCAGTACGGGGCGCGCGTGCGGCCCGGTGACGTCGTCGTGCTGCGCCATCCGTTCCAGCAGGACCTGCTCGTCGTCAAGCGGGCGGCGGAGCGGCGCGAGGGCGGCTGGTGGGTGCTCGGCGACAACGCCTACGCCGGCGGGGACAGCACCGACTACGGCACCGTCCCCGAGGACCTCGTGCTCGGCAGGGTGCGCTTCCGCTACCGGCCGCGCGGGGACGGTCAGCGGTCGCCGTTCGCGCTGACCCGCTGGGCGCTGTCCGCCGCCAGGCCGGTGCTCTCCGGCCGGTCCGCCTCCAGGCGCTTGCGGGCGCGGTAGGCGGCGACGTTGGCGCGGGTGGCGCACCGGTCCGAGCAGTAGCGCCGGGAGCGGTTGGTGGAGGTGTCCAGGAAGGCGTTGCGGCAGGGCGCGGCCTCGCACAGGCCGAGACGGTCGACGCCGTACTCGGTGAGGTGGAACGCCAGCCCCATCGCGGCGATCGCCGCGTAGCCCGCCGTCACGTTCGACGGGTGGTCCGCGAGGTGCATGTGCCACAGCGGGCGGCCGTTGTCGTCGCGGTGGTCGTGGCCCGAGATCTGCGGGCTCACCGGGAACTCCAGGAGCAGTGAGTTCAGCAGGTCCACGGCCAGGGTCTCGTCGCCGGAGTCCGCCGCCTCGAAGACCGCGCGCAGCCGGCCGCGCACCGAACGGAAGCGGGTCACGTCCGCGTCCGTGGCGCGGCGCGCCGCCGACACGTTGCCCGCGAAGAGGTCGCGGATGGCCTCGACCGAGGTGAGCGCGTCCTTGCCCCGGACGGGCTCCTCGCTGTTGACGAGCCGTACCGCGTAGTCCGAGTAATAGGCCAGTTCCACTTGTAGTCCTTACTGGGGCGCTCTATCGTCGTGGCTGCGGTCGGGTAACAGATGACTGTGCTTACAGGGTATTACGCGGTGGAGCGGAGAAGGGGCGGCCATGACGAGCACGACCGGAACGGACAGGACAGCGGCCGGAACCGGCTGGCGGGCGTGGCAGGAGAGCTGGGACCGGCAGCAGGAGTGGTACATGCCGGACCGCGAGGAGCGCTTCCGGGTGATGCTGGACATGGTGGAGGCGTTCGCCGGCACCGCACCCCGCGTCCTCGACCTCGCGTGCGGCACGGGAACCATCACGGCCCGGCTGCTCGACCGGTTCCCGGACGCCCGCAGCACCGGCGTCGACCTGGACCCCGCCCTGCTCACCATCGCCCGGGGCACCTTCGAAGGGGACGAGCGGGTCTCCTTCGTCGAGGCCGACCTGAAGGACCCCGACTGGACGGCGCGGCTGCCGTACGCGTCGTACGACGCCGTGCTGACCGCGACCGCCCTGCACTGGCTGCACTGCGAACCCCTCGCGGTCCTCTACGGTCAAGTCGCGGGTCTCGTCCGCGACGGCGGTGTCTTCATGAACGCCGACCACATGATCGACGAGACCACGCCGAGGATCAACGCGGCGGACCGCGCCCAGCGGCACGCCCGCATGGACCGGGCCAGGCGGGACGGCGTCCTCGACTGGGCCAAGTGGTGGGAACTGGCAGCCGCTGACCCGGTCCTGGCCGGACCGACCGCCCGCCGCTTCGAGATCTACGGCGAGCACGCCGACGGCGAGACGCCCTCCGCCGACTGGCACGCGCGCGTGCTGCGGGAGAAGGGCTTCGCCGAGGCGCGACCGGTGTGGCGCTCGCCCTCGGACGCCCTGGTGCTGGCGGTCAGGTAGCCCGCACGGCACGGTCCCGCGGAACGGTCGCCCTGCGGCACAGCCCCGTGACGGTCGCCCTGCGGCGCGGTTGCCTCAGCGCGGTCGCCTCGGCGCGGCTCCCGGCTCCCGGCGCACGGTCCCGGCGGCACGGTCGCCACGGGGCGCGGTCGCCGCGGACGCGCGAAAGGGGCGGTACGGGGATTCCGTACCGCCCCTTTTCGTGGCGTCGCGTCCGCGCGGGCCGGTCAGAGCACCTTCGAGAGTCAGAGCACCTTCGACAGGAAGGACTGCGTCCGCTCGTGCTGCGGGTTCGTCAGGACGTCGCGCGGGTTGCCGGACTCGACCACCACACCGCCGTCCATGAAGACCAGCGAGTCGCCGACCTCCCGGGCGAAGCCCATCTCGTGCGTGACGACGACCATCGTCATGCCGGACTCGGCGAGGTCGCGCATGACGTCGAGGACGTCACCGACCAGCTCCGGGTCGAGCGCCGAGGTCGGCTCGTCGAAGAGCATCAGCTTCGGGTCCATGGCCAGCGCGCGGGCGATCGCGACGCGCTGCTGCTGGCCGCCGGACAGCTGCGAGGGGTAGTTGGCCGCCTTGTCGGCCAGGCCGACGCGCTCCAGCAGCTGGCCGGCGCGCTCCCGGGCCTGCGCCCTGCTGATGCCCTTGACCTGCACCGGCGCCTCCATGACGTTCTCCAGCGCCGTCATGTGCGGGAACAGGTTGAAGCGCTGGAAGACCATGCCGATGTCCCGGCGCTTGAGGGCGACCTCGCTGTCCTTGAGCTCGTACAGCTTGTCCCCCTTCTGGCGGTAGCCGACCAGTTCCCCGTCGACGTACAGCCGGCCGGCGTTGACCTTCTCCAGGTGGTTGATGCACCGGAGGAAGGTCGACTTGCCGGAGCCGGAGGGGCCGATGAGGCAGAAGACCTCGCCGGACCTCACCTCCAGGTCGATGCCCTTGAGGACTTCCACGGGGCCGAAGGACTTGTGGACACCCTCGGACTTCACCATCGGCGTGGTGGCGTCCGACCCGGTCACGTTGGCGGTCATACCGTGCCTCCCTTCGGGCGGCCCAGCGACAGCATGGTGGCCTTGATTTTCTGGAACGGAGTGTCCGGCAGACTACGGCTGGAACCGCGCGCGTAGTACCGCTCGACGTAGTACTGCCCGATGCTGAGGACCGAGGTCATGATCAGGTACCAGGCGGCGGCGAGGAAGAGCATCTCCACCGGTGCGCCGGACGTCTGTCCGATGTCCTGGGCGTAGCGGAAGAGCTCCGGATACTGGACCACCGACACCAGCGAGGTGGTCTTCAGCATGTTGATGACCTCGTTGCCCGTGGGCGGCACGATGACGCGCATCGCCTGCGGGATCACGATCCGGCGCAGCGTCTTGCTGTGGCTCATGCCGAGCGCGTGGGAGGCCTCGGTCTGGCCCTCGTCGACCGAGAGCAGGCCGGCGCGGCAGATCTCCGCCATGTAGGCGGCCTCGTTCAGGCCCAGGCCCAGGAGCGCCGTCAGCAGCGGCGTCATGAAGCTCGACCAGTAGTCCTTGTAGATCGGACCGAGGTTGATGTACTCGAAGACCAGGCCCAGGTTGAACCAGATGATCAGCTGGACCAGGACCGGGGTGCCGCGGAAGAACCAGATGTAGAACCAGGCGATGGACGACGTCACGGGGTTCTTCGACAGCCGCATCACGGCCAGCATGATGCCGCCGACGATGCCGATCACCATCGACAGCACCGTCAGCAGGAGCGTCTTTCCGACGCCCGTGAGGATGCGGTGATCGAAAAAGTAGTCCGGTACGGCGTTCCAGTTGATCTTGCCTTGGCCGAACGCGTAGATGATCGCGACGAAGATCGCGATCGCGATGACGGCGGAGACATAGCGGCCGTAGTGCCGGACCGGGATGGCCTTGATGGCCTCCGGCCCGGCCGGGGGAGTGCCCCCGGGGCCCGTCGTCTTGTCGATGTCAACAGTCACGGATGTTGCCTTTCAGTGCCGCTGGAGTCGCGGTCACTTGCCGCCGTTGATCTCTGCCGACTTGACCGCTCCGGCGTCGACACCCCACTTGGAGATGACCTTGCCGTAGGTGCCGTCCTTGATGATCGCGTCGAGCGCGGCCTGCAGGGCGTCACGGAGCTGGGTGCTGGACTTGGCCACGGCGATGCCGTACGGAGCGGCCTCGACCTGGTCGCCGACGATCTGGAAGTCCTTGCCGCCGCCCGAGGTCTTCACCGCGTACGCGGCGACCGGGAAGTCGGAGGAGCCGGCGTCGGCACCGCCGGCGCGCAGCCGGGTCTGGGCCTGCTGGTCGTTGTCGTAGGCCTCGATGGCGATCTTCTTGCCGCCGGTGCACTTCTTGGACTCGGCCTTGGCGAGGTCCTCGGAGACCGTGCCGCGCTGCAGGGCGATCTTCTTGCCGCACAGGTCGGACCAGGTCTTGATGCCCTGGGTCTTGCCCTTGGGCGTGTAGATCGAGACACCCGCGGTGAAGTAGTCGATGAAGTCGACACCCTCGCCGACCTTCTTGCCGGTCTCGGAGTCGATGCCCTCCTGACGGTCCTTGGTGTCCGTCATGGCCGACATCGCCATGTCGTAGCGCTTCGAGCGCAGACCGGTCAGCAGGGTGTCGAAGGTGCCGTTCTCGAACGTGAACTTCACGCCGAGCTGCTTGCCCAGGGCGTCCGCGAGGTCGGGGTCGATGCCCACGGTCTTGCCCGAGCTGTCCTTGAACTCGACCGGCGCGTACGCGATGTCCGAGCCGACCTTGATCTCGCCCTTGTCCCGGATGGCCTTGGGGAGCTTGTCGGCCAGCGGGGCGGTGCTGGTCTTCGTGCTGTCCGACCCCTTGTCCTTGGTCTGGTCACCGCAGCCGGTGAGCAGCAGGGCGCCGGCGACCGCGATCGCACCGACCGCTGCTATCCGGGACCGGGCGGCGGGGGTACGACGGGTGGAGCTTGCGGTCATGGTGGTTCCTCCGGCGGATGAGGGAGTTGCCGATGGGTCGACGAGAACACACACCTTCGAGTGTCGCGACCTCGTGTGATGACGGCATCTTGCCATTCGGATTCGCGCATTCAGGCGACTCGCTATGTCAAAATCGGATAACGGGTCGTCGCCGAACCACTTGAGGCCGCCCCGCCGGGCCGGATGTTGTGCGGGAATCCCCCCTTCCGGCCGGAAGATCTTCGGCTCATCCACCGATGCGAGCGGCCGCTTCTGCGCACTTGTGCGGCTTGAGGACCAATCGAGGACTTGTCCCGATATCCGGTGACGAGTCGTGTCACGCGCGTGTGACCTTCGCACCATGGACTCGTCGACGACCTGGTCCGTCGGGTAAGAAGGTTCCTTACACCCCTCATCCGGGGCTCAGGGCGCGTGTGCGGCGCGCCCGTCGCGTATCCGCCCGTACGCAACCACGGCGGCAGGGCATACGCGGTGCCCGCCCACGCCTCAACCAGGAGTGGTCACCCTCAAACCTTGAAGACTTAAGGGGTAAAACAAAGTGGCAGCGGAGATCGTCAATCCTCGCAGCGACAGCAGTACGGATCAGGAAGGCGGGGCGGAGCCCCTCGATTCCTTCGACCCGGCATTCGCGCTGCACCGTGGGGGCAAGATGGCCGTGCAGGCCACCGTGCCCATCCGTGACAAGGACGACCTGTCCCTGGCGTACACGCCCGGCGTGGCGAAAGTGTGCAGCGCCATCGCCGAGCAGCCGGAACTGGTCCACGACTACACATGGAAGTCGTCCGTCGTCGCCGTCGTGACCGACGGCACGGCCGTGCTCGGACTCGGTGACATCGGTCCGGAGGCCTCGCTCCCCGTCATGGAGGGCAAGGCCATTCTCTTCAAGCAGTTCGGCGGGGTGGACGCGGTGCCGATCGCGCTCGCCTGCACGGGCGTCGACGAGATCGTCGAGACCGTGGTCCGGCTCGCTCCCTCGTTCGGCGGTGTGAACCTGGAGGACATCTCGGCGCCGCGGTGCTTCGAGATCGAGCGGAAGCTCCAGGAGCGGCTGGACATCCCGGTCTTCCACGACGACCAGCACGGCACGGCGGTCGTCACGCTCGCCGCCCTGCGCAACGCCGCCCGGCTGACCGGGCGCTCGCTCGGCGAGCTGCGCGCGGTGATCTCGGGCGCGGGTGCGGCCGGGGTCGCCATCGCCAAGTTCCTGCTGGAGGCGGGGCTCGGTGACGTCGCCGTCGCGGACCGCAAGGGCATCGTGTCCCGTGACCGGGACGACCTCACCCCGGTCAAGCGGGAACTCGCCGAGCTCACGAACAAGGCGGGCATCTCCGGTTCGCTGGAGTCGGCGCTCGCGGGCGCCGACGTCTTCATCGGTGTCTCCGGCGGTACGGTGCCGGAGGCGGCGGTGGCGTCGATGGCCGAGGGCGCGTTCGTGTTCGCCATGGCCAACCCGGACCCCGAGGTGCGTCCGGAAATCGCGCACAAGTACGCGGCCGTGGTGGCCACCGGGCGGTCCGACTTCCCGAACCAGATCAACAACGTGCTGGCGTTCCCCGGCATCTTCGCCGGTGCGCTTCAGGTCCGGGCCTCCCGGATCACGGAGACGATGAAGATCGCGGCGGCCGAGGCGCTGGCCGCGGTCGTCGGGGACGACCTCGCCGCGGACTACGTGATTCCCTCGCCGTTCGACGAGCGGGTGGCGCCGGCCGTCACCGCCGCGGTGGCCGCTGCCGCTCGGGCGGAGGGTGTGGCTCGCCGCTGAGTCGCGTGCTTCCTGTGGCCCCGTCGGGATTCGTCCCGACGGGGCCATTTCCCTTTGTCGCCGGATTCCGGCGGCGCCTGACTTTTTACCTGCCGGGTGGTCCGGTCGGGTGGTTTCTCGCCCCCTCCGCCCCTTCCCGTCCCGTCCCCGGGGCTACGCCCCGGACCCCCGTTCGTGCTCCGCGCTCGTCCTCAAACGCCGGACGGGCTGAAAATCGGGTCCCCCGAGTTCGTGGGGTGCGCTCGTCCTGGGCGCCGTACGGGCTGGACCGGTGTCGCGACGGGACGCGTGTCACAGCGGGACGTTGTTCCTTCGGGGAGGGGCGGAGCCTATCGTCATGGTCATGTTCGCTGCCTACGCCGCCCGAATCGACCGTGACCAGCCGCTGAACGGCCTGGAGTTGGGGGAGCGCCCGGCCCCCGAGCAGAGGCCCGGCTGGACGACCGTGAACGTCAGGGCCGCCTCCCTCAACCACCACGACCTGTGGTCCCTGCGCGGAGTCGGCCTGTCCGAGGACAAGCTGCCGATGATCCTCGGCTGCGACGCCGCAGGCGTCGACGAAGACGGCAACGAGGTCGTCCTGCACTCCGTCATCGGCCAGAGCGGCCACGGCGTCGGACCGGACGAGCCCCGCTCCATCCTCACCGAGCGCTACCAGGGCACGTTCGCCGAGCAGGTCTCCGTACCGACGTGGAACGTGCTGCCGAAGCCCAAGGAGCTCTCCTTCGAGGAGGCCGCCTGCCTGCCGACCGCGTGGCTGACGGCGTACCGCATGCTCTTCACCAACGCGGGCGTGCGGCCCGGCGACTCGGTCCTCGTCCAGGGCGCGGGCGGCGGCGTCGCCACCGCCGCGATCGTGCTGGGCAAGGCCGCCGGTCTGCGGGTCTTCGCCACCAGCCGGGACGAGGCCAAGCGCAAGCGCGCCGTCGAACTGGGCGCCGTGGAGGCCCTGGAGTCCGGGGCGCGGCTGCCACAGCGGGTGGACGCCGTGATCGAGACCGTCGGGGCCGCCACCTGGTCGCACTCGGTCAAGTCCCTGCGCCCCGGTGGCACCGTCGTCATCTCGGGCGCCACCAGCGGAGACCGCCCCTCCCATGCCGAACTGACCCGGATCTTCTTCCTGGAGCTGAAGGTCGTCGGGTCCACGATGGGCACCAAGGACGAACTGGAGGACCTGCTGTCCTTCTGCGCCGCGACCGGAGTACGGCCCGTCATCGACGACGTCCTGCCGCTCGACCGGGCCCGCGAGGGCTTCGAGCGCATCGCGTCGGGCGATCAGTTCGGAAAGGTCGTCCTCACCGCGGGCTGACCGCCGGTCCGTCATCCGCACCTTCTCGTCGCTGCGCTCCACGGCGGGCCCGGAGTCTCCGGGCCCGCCGTCGGTGTGTCCGGCCCCGCACGAGACTGCGCGCCGCACCCGCCCGTCAACTTCGGTTGACAGGTGCGGGCTGTCAACATACGTTGACAGCATGACCGAAGCAACGGATCTCGCCGAGCGTGCGGGGGACCGCGATCCGCGGATCGGCCTGCGGGCCGTCTCCGCGCTGCGGCGGCTGCTGGAGCAGCTGGAAGCGGTTCAGGTGCGCAACGCGCGCAATCAGGGCTGGTCGTGGCAGGAGATCGCCGCGGAACTCGGCGTGAGCAGGCAGGCCGTGCACAAGAAGTACGGGAGGCAGTGATGTTCGAGCGATTCACCAAAGACGCCCGCGCCGTGGTGACGGGGGCCGTCGAGCACTGCGAACGGACGGGGGAGAAGCGGGTCGAGGAGGCGCACCTGCTGCTCGCCCTGCTCGACCGGGAGGGCAGTCGCGGTTCGTTCGCCCTGACGTCGCTCGGGCTGGGGGGCCGCCGTGAGGCGGTGGCCCGGGACCTTGCCGAGGCCCGCCGCCGCGGAGGGCTCTCCCGCGCCGACGCCGACGCCCTCTCCGGGCTCGGCATCGACCTCACCGAAATCGTCTCCCGCGTGGAGGAAGCGCACGGGACGGGTGCCCTGGCGGGCGGTGGGGGCACCGCCAACCGGCGGTCCGGGCGGCGCCCCTTCACGCGCGGCGCCAAGGACCTCCTCACCGAGTCCCTCCGGGTCGCGGTCGCCCTCCGGGACCGGCACATCGGCGACGAGCACCTGCTCCTCGCCCTCACGGCCCGCCCCGGCGTCCCGGCCGAGGTGCTCGCCGACCACGGGGTCACGTACGAGAGGGTGCGGCGCGTGCTGTGGGGCGGGGGAACGGCCCAGGCGGGCTGAACACCGGCTCGGGCGGAACACCCGAGCGGGCTGTCAGCCGAGCGGGCTGTCAGCCGAGCGGGCTGACACCCGTTCGGTTCAACGGCCCCGTCCCTTCGACGGCCCGCGTTTCGCGACTCCGTCCCTTCACGAGCCCGTCCTCCGGAGTCCGGACCTCTCCCGAAGTCCGAAGTCCGAAGCCCGAAGTCCGAAGCCCGGGGCCCGGCGCCCGGGGCCCGAAGTCCGAAGCCCGGGGCCCGGGCTCAAAGCTTCGGCGTGCGCAGGGCCGCCCCGATGTGAGCCGCCGCCGTCGACAAGTGGCGGCGCGCCTCACGGAGCTGCTCCTCCGTCACGCCGTGGTCCCGGGCCGCGTCGCGGATGTCGTCGCGGAAGCGGTCCAGGAGACGGTCGAGGTCGCGGGCGGGATCACCCGTGGAGTCCTCGTGGGCCCAGGACGGCTCGTACCCGGCGGGGAAGTCCTCGCGTGTGACCGTGTACTCCGGCTCCGATACCGGCGCCGCGCCCGGGCGGCCGAAGCCGAAGTCCTTGCCGAGGCCCTTCCCGAAGTCCTTGCCGAAGTCGCCGAACTCCTTGGCCAGTTCGCTGAGTCCCTCCCGCACGCCGGTGGGCCAGTCGCCGCGCGTGAAGTGGTCCTGGACCTGCTCCTGGACCCGCTTGGCCATGCGCTGCATCTCCTCCTGCGCCTGCGCGCGGACCCTGTCCTGGGCCTCCTTGGCCTGGCGCCGGGCCCGCTGGGCCTCGTCGCGGGCCCGCCGGCTCTCGTCCTTCGCGCGCCGGGCCTGCTCCTTCCACTCCTGCTTGACGCGCCGCATCTCCTCCTTCGCGAGCCGCCACGCCTCCTTCTCGCCGAAGTCGCCGGACTCACCCGCGGTCCCGGAACCGCCCGGACGGCCGAGCCGCTCCCCGGCTCCGGAGGCACCCGGGGAACCGTCCCTGGCCTCCCGGGCCGCCGCGCGCATCTCGCGCCGCAGATCACCCGCGGCGCCCCGCACATCGGCACGGATCTCGGCGGCCAGCACGGCGACCGACTCGCCGATCTCCAGCTCCAGGTCGGCCAGCTCGCCGCTGCGGTCGGCCAGTTCGGCGCGGCCGGCGTCCGTGATCGCGTACACCTTGCGGCCGCCCTCGGTGGTGTGGGTGACCAGCCCCTCGGCCTCCAGCTTGGCGAGCCGGGGGTAGACGGTGCCGGCCGAGGGCGCGTACAGCCCCTGGAAACGCTCCTCGAGGAGGCGGATCACCTCGTACCCGTGGCGGGGGGCCTCGTCGAGCAGCTTGAGCAGGTAGAGGCGCAGGCGGCCGTGAGCGAAGACGGGGGGCATCTCAGAGCACCTTCTTGTCGGTCGGTCCGTCGGTCGGCGGCGCGTCCTCCGCCGGGGGCCGCCGCAGCAGGGCGACGGAGCCGGAGACGGTGATCGCCTTCAGTCTTCCCCTGCCCGCGCCCAGCCGGCCGGTGATCTTCTTGGCGCCCCACTGCCCGCCCACTCGCAGGTCCTCGAAGGCGCTGGAGACGGAGCCGCTCGCGGTGTTCGCCTCCACCTCCGCGTCCGCCGGGTGCGGGAGCCGGACGGCGATCTCCCCCGAGACGTTCGTCAGGTGGACGTCGGTCGCGGCGCCCGTGTCGTCGAGGTCCACGATCATCGAGCCGCTCACGGACTCGGCCCGCACGCTCGAACCGGCGCCCTCGACGACGGTCAGGTCGCCGGACACGGAATTGAAGCGGAGGTCGCCGGTGACGGCCTGGGCCTCCAGATTGCCGGACACGGTGCTCACCTGCACCGGTCCGGAGACGCCGACGAGCGTCGTGTCCCCCGACACCCCTCTGACCTCCACCCGGCCCTCGGTCCCGGACACCACGGCGGCGGCCCCGACCACGCCCACCTCGACGGGGGTGCCCGCCGGGACGGCCAGCGAGACGACCGCGCTGCGCCGCCACGCCTGGCGGTCGAACCACTTGAGGAAGCCCTGCCAGGGAAGGTCCTCGTACGCCACCGTCAGGGTGCCGCCGGACCGGGTCACCCGGAGCGGCGGGCCCTCCAGCTCGGAGACCTCCAGCCGGGCGGAACCCTCGTCGGTACCCACGACGTTCACCGTTCCGTTGACGATGCGCACGTGGAGCGCCGTCACGGGGTCGTCGAATGTCAGTGTCCTCGGCTCTGCGACGGACCACTCGGACATGGTGCGACCTCCTCGGCCGGACGGGACACGACACGCCATATCGCGTCTTCCACGTTTCACGATATATCGCGGATGCGGAAAGTCAAGACACTCGTTCTCGTGAGCCCGCGGGGTCCGGTCCGTGTCGACGGGAGGCAGTAAAAGGGGCAAGTCGGGTCGAATCCGCCCTACCGTAGGACCATGCCGACCACCCCCGACGAGCCCGCGGCCACGCCCGACAGCTCCGCTGACACGCCTGCCGGCGCCCTGCTGCTCTGCCGGGCGGACCCCGGCGCCGTCGGGTCCGCCGCACGGCTGCTGCGGGAGCCGATGGAGCTCGTCGCCGCCGGCCCCGCCTGGAGTGTGCTCGTGCCTGCGGGCACCCCCTGGGCGGGCAAGGCCGAACCGGTCGACCGCGTGCTGACCGGCTGGGCCGCGGCCCTCGCCGTGGGCGCCCCCTGGCCCGTGCTCGCCCTGTGGTGGGACGCCGACCGCAGCGGCTACACCCTGGCCTCGGGCTTCCGCCGCCCCGTCGGCTACGAGTGGCTCGCGAACGGCACCCCGGTCGGTGAGGACGAGGCGATGCGCACCTTCGCCGTCCGTCTCGGCCTCGACCCCGTCCTCGACATGCAGGACCTCGACCGGCTGACACAGCCCGACGCCGCCGCCGACGCCCGGGCCCGCCTGAGCGGCCTCCTCGCCGTCCTCATGCGGGCGGGGGTGACCCTGCCGGACGGCCTGGCGCCCGGCACGCCCGCCGGACGCCTGACCGAGGCCGCCCGCGTCCTGCCGGGCTCCCGCCCGGTCACCCGGACCGACCGGAGCGGCGCCCACGAGATGTCCGACGTCGCTCCGGACCGTGTCCGTCCGGAGCCCGACGCCGCCGTCGACCGCGCGCCGGAGCCCCCGTTCCGCCCCGTCCGCGCGGGACCCGGCACGGGGGCCGGGATCCGCAGGCCCGGGAGGCGCGTACTGGCCCTCGGACAGCTGGCGGTGGGGCTGCCGCTGAGCGCCTACGGCGTGCGGCACCGCAGCGGCGGCTGGATCGTCGCGGGGGCCCTGCTGCTCCTGCACGGCGCCGTCGGCCTCGCGTACGACCGGATCCGCGACCAGGGCTGACCACCTGGCCACACCGTCGGGAGCCGGGCCCTGCCGGCCGCGTCGGCGTACTCGGCAGCGCCGGTGGGCGTCCCCGACGCCTGCCCGCGCCTGCCCGCGCCTGCGGCGCCTGTCCGCGCCTGCCCGCGCCTGCGGCGCCTGTCCGCGCCTGCCCGCGCCTGCGGCGCCTGCCCGCGTCCCCCGCGGCTGCCAGCGTCTGCCCGCGCCGTCGGCGGAGCGGGTGAGCGTGTTACTCCTCGTCGTCCTCGTCGTCCAGCCGCGCCAGCCACGTCGCGAGCCGCTCGACCGGCACCTCGAAGTCCGGGTTGAGATCGACGAACGTACGCAGCTGCTCGGCGAGCCACTCGAAGGTGACCTCCTCCTCGCCGCGCCGCTTCTCCAGTTCCTCGATGCCACGGTCGGTGAAGTACACGGATGCTCTCCTGGGGCTGGGCCGGCACCGGCCGGCCGGGGGTCGTTCCCCTCCAGGTTAGGCGGCACGCGAACGCCTCCCCCCACCGCCTCGGATCCCGGCCCCCGACGACGAAACCGGCCCCACCGCCCGCGAAGGCGATGGGGCCGGCCCCTTGGTCACTCGGGGGTGCTCAGCGGCTCACGCCTCGAACACCTCACGCACCAGCTGCTCCTGCTCGGCCTGGTGGCGCTTGGCCGAACCCACCGCCGGGGAGGACGAGTGCGGGCGCGAGATGCGCCGCAGCCGCTCACCGTGCGGGACGTCCGCGCCGACCGCCAGGTCCAGGTGGTCGATCAGGTTCAGGGCGATGAAGGGCCACGCGCCCTGGTTCGCCGGCTCCTCCTGGGCCCACAGGTACTTCTCGGCGTTCGGGTACTTGGCGATCTCCGCCTGGAGCTCGGTACCCGGCAGCGGGTACAGGCGCTCGATGCGGATGACGGCCGTGTCCGTGACGCCGCGCTTGACGCGCTCCGCCTCCAGGTCGTAGTAGACCTTGCCCGCGCAGAAGACGACCTTGCGGACCGCGGCCGGGTCGGCGGACGCGTCGCCGATGACCGGGCGGAACTGGCCCGTCGTGAACTCCTCCGCCTTCGAGGCCGCCGCCTTCAGGCGCAGCATCGACTTCGGGGTGAAGACCACCAGCGGCTTGTGGTGCGGGTTGTGCACCTGCCACCGCAGGAGGTGGAAGTAGTTCGACGGGAGGGTCGGCATCGCGACCGTCATGTTGTTCTGCGCGCACATCTGGAGGAAGCGCTCCGGGCGGGCGGACGAGTGGTCCGGGCCCTGGCCCTCGTAGCCGTGCGGGAGGAGCAGGGTGACGCCCGACGTCTGGGCCCACTTCTGCTCCGCCGACGAGATGAACTCGTCCACGACCGTCTGCGCGCCGTTGACGAAGTCGCCGAACTGCGCCTCCCACATCACCAGCGCCTCGGGGCGGGCCAGCGAGTAGCCGTACTCGAAGCCCATCGCCGCGTACTCGCTGAGCAGCGAGTCGTAGACGTTGTAGCGGGCCTGGTCCTCGGAGAGGTACAGCAGCGGCGTGTAGTCCTCGCCGGTCTCCCGGTCGATGAGGACCGCGTGGCGCTGGCCGAACGTGCCACGGCGGGAGTCCTGGCCCGAGAGGCGCACCGGGGTGCCCTCCAGGAGCAGGGAGCCGATCGCGAGCGTCTCGCCCATGCCCCAGTCGATCGTGCCGTCCTCGACCATCGACGCGCGGCGCTGCAGCTGGGGCAGCAGACGCGGGTGGACGGTGACACGGTCGGGGATGTTGACCTGGGACTCGGCGATGCGCTTGACGACCTCCGCGGAGACCGCGGTGTTCACGGCGACCGGGAACTGTGCCTGCGGGTCGGAGACGGGCGCCTCGCCCGGCTGCGACGTGGCCTCGCGGACCTCCGTGAAGACCTTCTCCAGCTGGCCCTGGTAGTCCTGCAGCGCCTGCTCGGCCTCTTCCAGGGTGATGTCGCCGCGACCGATGAGGGACTCGGTGTAGAGCTTGCGCACCGAGCGCTTCTTGTCGATCAGGTCGTACATCAGCGGCTGCGTGAAGGCCGGGTTGTCCGACTCGTTGTGACCGCGGCGGCGGTAGCAGATGAGGTCGATGACGACGTCCTTGTTGAACGCCTGGCGGAACTCGAAGGCCAGGCGAGCGACGCGGACGACGGCCTCGGGGTCGTCGCCGTTCACGTGGAAGATCGGCGCCTCGATCATGCGGGCCACGTCGGTGGCGTACATCGAGGAGCGCGACGACTCCGGGGCG
This sequence comes from Streptomyces sp. NPDC043867, assembly GCF_056435845.1. Lineage (NCBI taxonomy): Bacteria > Bacillati > Actinomycetota > Actinomycetes > Kitasatosporales > Streptomycetaceae > Streptomyces > Streptomyces sp. NPDC043867. The sequence continues at coordinate 15,570 of NZ_JBWKDS010000065.1, forward strand.
GCGGTGAAGCCGACCTGGTTGTTGATGACGACGTGGACCGTGCCGCCGGTGCGGTAGCCGCGCAGCTGGGACATGTTGAGCGTCTCGGCCACGACGCCCTGGCCGGCGAAGGCCGCGTCACCGTGCAGGGCGACCGGGAGGACCGTGAAGTCCGTGCCGCCCTTGTTGATGATGTCCTGCTTGGCGCGGGCGATGCCCTCGAGGATCGGGTCGACCGCCTCCAGGTGCGAGGGGTTCGCGGCCAGCGAGACCTTGATCTGCTCGCCGTCCAGGCCCGTGAAGGTGCCCTCGGCGCCCAGGTGGTACTTCACGTCACCGGAGCCGTGCATCGACTTCGGGTCGAGGTTGCCCTCGAACTCCCGGAAGATCTGCGCGTACGACTTGCCGACGATGTTCGCGAGGACGTTCAGGCGGCCGCGGTGGGCCATGCCGATGACGACCTCGTCCAGGCGCGACTCGGCGGCCGAGTCGAGCACCGCGTCGAGCAGCGGGATGACGGACTCGCCGCCCTCCAGGGAGAAGCGCTTCTGGCCGACGTACTTCGTCTGCAGGAAGGTCTCGAAGGCCTCAGCCGCGTTCAGGCGGCGCAGGATGCGCAGCTGCTCTTCGCGCTCCGGCTTGGTGTGCGAGCGCTCGATGCGGTCCTGGATCCACCTGCGCTGCTTCGGGTCCTGGATGTGCATGAACTCGACGCCGGTGGTGCGGCAGTACGAGTCGCGCAGCACGCCGAGGATGTCGCGCAGCTTCATCAGGGACTTGCCCGCGAAGCCGCCGACGGCGAACTCGCGCTCCAGGTCCCAGAGGGTCAGGCCGTGCTCGGTGATGTCCAGGTCGGGGTGCTTGCGCTGGCGGTACTCCAGCGGGTCGGTGTCGGCCATGACGTGGCCGCGGACCCGGTAGGAGTGGATCAGCTCGAAGACGCGCGCGGCCTTGGTGACGTCGTCGTCGTGCGAGGCGTCGATGTCCTTGAGCCAGCGGACCGGCTCGTAGGGGATGCGCAGGGCCTCGAAGATCTCGTCGAAGAAGCCGTTCTCGCCGAGCAGCAGGTTCGCGACGATCCGCAGGAACTCGCCGGACGCGGCGCCCTGGATGACCCGGTGGTCGTAGGTCGACGTGAGCGTCATGACCTTCGAGATGCCGAGCTTGTTCAGGGTGTCCTGGGAGGTGCCCTGGAACTCCGCCGGGTAGTCCATCGAGCCGACGCCCATGATGACCGACTGTCCGGGCATCAGCCGCGGGACCGAGTGGACGGTGCCGAGGCCGCCGGGGTTGGTCAGCGAGACCGTGACCCCGGTGAAGTCGTCCATCGTCAGCTTGCCGTCACGGGCGCGGCGGACGATGTCCTCGTAGGCCTGCCAGAACTCGAAGAAGTTCAGCGTCTCGGCCTTCTTGATGCCCGCGACGACCAGCTGGCGGTCGCCGTTGGGCTTCACCAGGTCGATGGCAAGGCCGAAGTTGACGTGCGGCGGCTTGACGAGGGTGGGCTTCCCGTCCTTGTCCGCGTAGTGCCAGTTCATCGACGGCATGGCCTTGATGGCCTGCACCATCGCGTACCCGATGAGGTGGGTGAAGGAGATCTTCCCGCCCCGGGCGCGCTTCAGGTGGTTGTTGATGACGATGCGGTTGTCGAACAGCAGCTTCACCGGGACGGCGCGCACGGACGTGGCCGTGGGCAGCTCCAGCGAGGCGTTCATGTTCTTCGCGACGGCACCGGCGGGGCCGCGCAGCGTCACGTACTCGGGGCCTTCGGGGGCCTCGGTGGCGGCGTCGGCCTTCGGCTTCGCGGCGGCCGGGGCGGCCTTGGCGGGAGCCGGGGCGGCGGCAGCCGGCTTCGGCGCGGCCGGCGCGGCCGCCGGAGCGGCGGGAGCGGCGGGAGCGGCGGCGGGTGCGGCCTGCGCCGGGGCGGCCTTGGCCTGAGCCGGAGCGGCCTGGGCCGGAGCGGTCTGGGCCGGAGCCGCGGGAGCCGACGGCGCGGCCTGCGCCGGAGCGGCAGGCGCGGCCGGAGCCGATGTGCTGGTGCCTGCGGCCCCCGTGGCCGCAGTACCCGCCGCAGCCGTGGCGGTCGCGCCGCCCGGCTTGTAATCGGCGAAGAAGTCCCACCAGGCTCGGTCTACCGAGTTCGGGTCCTGGAGGTACTGCTGATAGATCTCGTCGACGAGCCACTCATTGGGACCGAAGGCCGCAGCCGGGTTCTTCCCGGCTTGGTCGTCGGTCGAGATGCTCGAGTTACTGGGGGACTGTGGCGACACGGCGGCAACCGCCCTCTTCCGCTTCACAAGGTGATGGACAGCGGGAATAAAGGCTACGCCTCCCCGGCCGAGAAGGTCAGGCCGGGCTGGTCATCGTCGCGTAAGTCACATCAGAACCCGTGTTTCGGGGCTGGAAATGGCGGGAAACAAGCGTGGTTCAGCCGCGGAACGGGTGCGTCGGCCCGGCCGCACGGACCCCCGGGGCGTGCGCCCCTGCCTGCTCACACGTGTCCGCCAGTGCGGACAGTCGTGGATCTTGTGGCTCCGCTTCGAACCCTACGTCAACTCGGCAGTGAAGGCAGGCCCGGAAGGGTGACCTGGATCCGGCAGCCGCGCCGGGATTCGGCCACTCCGATCCGGCCGCCGTGCAGATCGACCGCCCACCGGGCGATGGCGAGCCCGAGGCCCGTACCGCCGTCGCTGCCCGGACCGTGCGGCGAGGGGACCCCGCCGCGGTTGAACCGCTCGAAGACCCGGTGCCACTCCGACTTCGGGATGCCGGGCCCCTCGTCCAGGACCTCCAGGTCCAGGGACTCCGGGGAGCTGCCCCGGCGGGCCCGCACCGTCACCCGGCCGTGCGGGGGGCTGTGCTTGACCGCGTTGTCGATGAGGTTGGCGACGACCTGGTGGATCCGCTCCGGGTCCGCGTGCGCGGTCAGCTCGGGCGGGGACACGTCCAGGTGCAGATGGACGTCCGTGCGGGTGTGGCTGCCGGAGCCGGAGGCGATGTCCGCGCGCGCGGAGGCGACCATGTTGGCCTCCTTCAGGACGCCGGACAGATACGGCCAGACCTCGAAGCGGCGCCTCTTCAGCGGCACGACGCCGTTGTCGAGCCGGGACAGGTCGAGCAGGGTCTCCACCAGGCGGCCGAGGCGCTCGGTCTGCTTCAGGGCGGTGCGCATCGTCTCGGGGTCCGCGGCCGACACCCCGTCCACCACGTTCTCCAGGACCGCGCGCAGGCCGGCGATCGGGGTGCGCAGCTCGTGCGAGACGTTCGCCACGAGTTCCTTGCGCTGGCGGTCCTGCGCCTCCAGCTCGTCCGCCATGAGGTTGATCGTCTGGGCGAGGTCGCCCAGCTCGTCGCGGCGGCCGTCGCTCACCCGGCGCGTGTAGTCGCCGTGCGAGATGGACCGGGCGACCGTGTTCATCTCGTCCAGCGGGGCGGTGAGCGAGTGCGCCACGAACTGAGTGATCAGGAGGGTGGCGATCATCGAGAAGACCGTGATGAAGCGCAGCTCGGTCTCGGTGCGGACCGCGATCATCAGCAGACCGGTGGTGATGAGGACGGAGACCACGACCAGCGTGCCGAGCTTCGTCTTGATCGAGAAGGGGCGCACGCCTCCCCAGGGTCCCGCACCCTTGCGCGCCCCGAACCCGCTCATCACATGCGCCCCCTCACATCCGCCCCCTCACGAGGTCCCGAACAGCGGCCCGGCTCAGGGAGTCGGGGTCTCCAGCGCGTAGCCCACACCGTGGACCGTACGGATGCGCTCGGCACCGATCTTCCGGCGCAGGGCCTTGATGTGGCTGTCGACGGTGCGCGTCCCGGAGGCGTCCGCCCAGTCCCAGACCTCCGCGAGCAGCTGCTCGCGGGACAGCACGGCACGCGGGGTGTTCGCCAGGCAGACCAGCAGGTCGAACTCGGTGGGCGTCAGGTGCACGTCCTCCGAGCGGACCCGGACCCGGCGCTGCGCGTGGTCGATCTCCAGCTCGCCGAGGCGCAGGATCCCGCTGCGCGGCGTCGACGCGGCCACCACGGCGCGCTCCACGCGGCGCAGCAGGACGTGCACGCGGGCGGCCAGTTCGCGCATCGAGAACGGCTTCGTCATGTAGTCGTCGGCGCCGACGCCGAGCCCGACCAGCATGTCCGTCTCGTCGTCACGCGCCGTGAGCATCAGGACCGGCACCGGGCGCTGGGCCTGCACGCGCCGGCAGACCTCCAGGCCGTCGAAGCCGGGCAGCATGATGTCGAGGATCAGCAGGTCGGGCTGCCAGGCCTCGGCGGTGTCGACCGCGGCCGGGCCGTCGCCCGCCGTCTGCACCAGAAATCCCTCGGCTCGCAGACGGGCCGCGATGGCGTCGACGATCGTGGGGTCGTCCTCGACCACCAGCACCCGCCGCTGAGCGCCGGGCGTCGCCGCCGTGCCGTTGTGGGAGGTGTGTGTCTGCTCCATCGCCCGCCCCTGAAGTGTGCTTTCCGGAATCCGTGGGGTGATCCCATGACTGCGCTTGACGCTTGAATGATCCGCGTCAGGCAAGCAGAGTACGGGCAGTCACCGCAGCTCGGCTATCCAGGCCTTACCGCGAGATGCACCACGTCCGGAACGCCCCGGGCAACGGGGATCTCTTCGGTACGCACCCGTTGGAATCCGGCATTCCGCAAGGTTCCTTCAAATTCCGGAGAGGGCTGCGCCGACCACACCGCGAGCACTCCGCCGGGTGCCAACGCCCGTGCGCAGCTTGCCAGTCCGGCCTTCGAGTACAGACTGTCGTTGCCCTCGGTGACCGTCCAGTCCGGGCCGTTGTCGATGTCCAGGCACAGGGCGTCGTACGTGGCGGAGATCTCATTGACGTGACGGACGAGATCGGCCTCGACGATGTGCGTGCGCGGGTCCGCGAGGGCCTCGGCGGACAGTGCGGACAGGGGTCCCTCACGGTGCCAGCCGATGACGGCCGGTTCGCGTTCGACGACCGTGATACGGCCCCAGCGGGGGTCGGCGGCGGCGTGTGCGAGCGAGAATCCGACGCCGAGACCGCCGATCAGCACGCTCGGTTCCGCCCGCCCGTCCAGGGCGTCGTACGCGGCGTCGACCAGCAGCCGCTCCGAGCGGCCGTCGGAAGTGTCCATCAGGAAGCATCCGTTGGCGATGATCTGCAGCAGCGCGCCGTGGCGCCGCAGCACGACCTCGCCGTACGGGCCCTCCCGGCGATCGATGACCACAGGGGTGTCGTACGTGGCAGTCATGGCGCCATCCTGGCACCTTCGTTGGGGCGTCAGGCCGGATTTTCCGGGGGGTGCCCGACGCCTGCCGACGGGCGATGTCCGGCTGGTCGCGACCCCGGGCCGGCAGGCCGCGTCAGGCGTCTGCCGCGGGCCCCGGCCGGGGACCGAAGCGCCGAGCCGCCCCCGGGCCCGGGGGCCGGCGTCAGCGGGCTGTGAACCGCGCGCTCGTCAGCGGTGCCTCCACCTGCCATCCGAGCGACTCGTAGAGCGCCCGCCCGTCCGGTGTGCCGGCCAGTACTCCCGTCACGGCGCCCTGCGCGACGGCCAGTTCGGTGAGGGAGCGCATGATCAGTCGGCCCAGGCCCTGGCGGCTGTGTTCGGGCGCGGTCGCGATGCGGTCGAAGACCGCCGTCGCGCCGGTCGGGGCGACGTGCCCGTGCGCGGCCCACGAACCGTCCGCCGCGGCGATGAGCGCGTGACCGACACCGCCGCGCGACCAGGTGCGCAGCCGGTAGCCCCCCGGCAGCGGGCGGGCCCCGGCAGCCGCCTCCGCGCCGGTGTCCGCGAGTGCGACCGTCATCAGGAACCCCGGGTCCGGGTGGACCCACCAGCCCGCGCCGAGCCAGGGGCTCACGACCGACGCTTCAGCGAAGACCTTGAGCCACACGCCGGTCCCGGTCACCCCGTCCGCGACCTTGCGTACGGCCGCCTCCTCGACGTCGTCCCCGGTCGCGGCGAAGACGTGCCGGCTCACGTGGTCCGCAAGGCCCACGTCGACCGTGAACCCCCACTGCTCCGTCACCGGCGGTGCCGCTCCCCGTGAGGCGACCCACCCGTCCACCCACGCCCGCACGATCCCGCTCACAACAACAGCCTCCGTAACAGGCAGTCGGGTATCTGGAGTATTACCGATCGCGACGATACGCGGTGGATTCGGAGCCGCGACAGCGGTGATCGCTCACAGCGAACGCGGCCGGGGGAACATTCAGGGGTCCACGTGCATTGAGTCGGCATAGCTCAACTTGACTGCCGAAGGGGAGATCATGGCTTCGACGTCCTCACCGCTCACCCTGCCCGTGCTGCCGCTCGACGACGAGGTCGTGCTGCCCGGGATGGTGGTTCCGCTGGACCTGAACGACGCCGACGTGCGCGCCGCGGTGGAGGCCGCCCAGGCCGCCGCGCGGTCCGAGCCGGGCAAGCCGAAGGTGCTGCTGGTGCCACGCATCGACGGGGCGTACCCGGGCACGGGTGTGCTCGGCACCGTCGAGCAGGTCGGCCGCCTGGCCGACGGCGATCCGGGCGCGCTGATCCGCGGGCGTGGGCGCGTGAAGATCGGCGCGGGGACCACCGGTCCCGGTGCCGCCCTGTGGGTCGAGGGCACGATGGTCGACGAGACCGTGCCCGACCCGCTGCCCGGCCAGGTCGCCGATCTGGTCAAGGAGTACAAGGCCCTCGCCACCAGCTGGCTGCGCAAGCGCGGCGCCTGGCAGGTGGTGGACCGCGTCCAGGCCATCGACGACGTCTCCGCCCTCGCCGACAACTCCGGTTACTCGCCCTTCCTCTCCACCGAGCAGAAGGTCACGCTGCTGGAGACCGCCGACCCGGTGGCCCGGCTGAAGCTCGCCACCGAGCAGCTCCGCGAGCACCTCGCCGAACAGGACGTCGCCGAGTCCATCGCCAAGGACGTCCAGGAAGGCGTGGACAAGCAGCAGCGCGAGTTCCTGCTGCGCCGCCAGCTCGAAGCCGTACGCAAGGAACTGCGCGAGCTGAACGGGGACGGCCAGGACGGGGAGGAGTCCGACGACTACCGGGCGCGCGTCGAGGCCGCCGACCTCCCCGGGAAGGTCCGCGAGGCCGCGCTCAAGGAGGTCGAGAAGCTGGAGCGCGCGAGCGACCAGTCGCCCGAGGGCTCGTGGATCCGTACCTGGCTCGACACCGTGCTCGAACTCCCGTGGAACGAGCGCACCGAGGACGCGTACGACATCGCGGGCGCCCGGCGGGTGCTGGACGCCGAGCACGCGGGGCTTCAGGACGTGAAGGAGCGGATCACCGAGTACCTCGCGGTGCGCAAGCGGCGCAGCGACCGGGGCCTCGGTGTGGTCGGCGGGCGGCGCGGCGGTGCCGTGCTCGCGCTCGTCGGCCCGCCCGGTGTCGGCAAGACCTCGCTCGGCGAGTCCGTCGCGCACGCCATGGGCCGCAAGTTCGTCCGGGTCGCCCTCGGCGGCGTCCGGGACGAGGCAGAGATCCGCGGCCACCGCCGTACGTACGTCGGCGCACTGCCGGGCCGGATCGTACGCGCGGTCAAGGAGGCCGGGTCGATGAACCCGGTCGTGCTGCTCGACGAGATCGACAAGGTCGGGTCCGACTTCCGCGGCGACCCGGCCGCGGCGCTGCTCGAAGTGCTCGACCCGGCGCAGAACCACACCTTCCGCGACCACTACCTGGAGGTCGAGCTCGACCTCTCCGACGTCGTCTTCCTGGCCACGGCCAACGTGCTCGAAGCCATCCCGGAGGCCCTGCTCGACCGCATGGAGCTGGTCCGCCTGGACGGTTACACCGAGGACGAGAAGGTCGTCATCGCCCGCGACCACCTGCTCCCGCGCCAGCTGGAGCGGGCCGGCCTCGAGCGGGCCGAGGTGACGCTCGACGAGAGCGCGCTGCGCAAGCTCGCCGGCGAGTACACCCGGGAGGCGGGCGTACGGAACCTGGAGCGGTCGGTCGCGCGGCTGCTGCGCAAGGTCGCCGCCCAGCACGAACTGGGCGAGCGGGAGCTGCCGTTCACGGTGACCGACGCCGACCTGCGTGCTCTCATCGGGCGGCCGCACCACGTGCCGGAGTCCGCCCAGGACCCGGCGGAGCGCCGCACGGCGGTGCCCGGTGTCGCCACCGGGCTCGCGGTCACCGGCGCCGGCGGTGACGTCCTCTACGTGGAGGCGTCGCTGGCGGACCCGGAGACGGGCGCGGCGGGCCTGACGCTGACCGGCCAGCTCGGTGACGTGATGAAGGAGTCCGCGCAGATCGCGCTGAGCTTCCTGCGCTCCCGCGGAGCCGAACTGGAGCTGCCGGTCGGCGACCTGAAGGACCGGGGTGTGCACATCCACTTCCCGGCGGGCGCGGTCCCCAAGGACGGGCCGAGCGCGGGCGTCACGATGACGACGGCCCTGGCGTCGCTGCTCAGCGGCCGCCTGGTCCGCACGGACGTGGCGATGACCGGCGAGGTCTCCCTGACCGGCCGGGTGCTGCCGATCGGGGGCGTCAAGCAGAAGCTGCTGGCCGCCCACCGGGCCGGCGTGTCCACCGTCATCATCCCCAAGCGCAACGAGGCCGACCTGGACGACGTCCCGGCCGAGGTCCTGGAGAAGCTCGACGTCCACGCCGTCACGGACGTCCGCCAGGTCCTGGAACTGGCCCTCGCCCCGGCGACGAACAGCGCGGGCGCGGAGGTTCCGGTGGCGGCGTGAGGGACGCCACCGGCCGGGGAAGGCCCGGACCCCCACGGGGGTCCGGGCCTTCCCCGGCCGGGGGAACCCCCGGCCGGGGGCTCGGGCCCGTTCTTTCTCCCCCGCTTGCTGTGGCCGCCACTTTCTTCTTTACCACCCCAGAGAGGGTTGGTGC
>NZ_JBWKDS010000066.1:0-24220 GCF_056435845.1 Streptomyces sp. NPDC043867
CTCCGAGGCTCCTCCCCGCGCCCACACGCACACCGCACGCGCCCAGTCCCGCCCCCCCCCCCCCCCCCCCCCCCCCCCCCCCCCCCCCCGCCGTTGTGGTCGCGGGCGGGATGGGGTTCTACGCGCTGAACCCGACGCTGGTCACGTACTCGTACTGGCCCCACTGGGAACCGAGGTCTTCGATCACGTCCACCCACGCGTCATCCAAGGCCTCTTCGTCGCCGGCATCCCACGCGTCCACGATCCGATCCCAACGGCGCACATTCAGATGCCGGTACTCGACCACCCGTTGCCGTGGGCCGAGAACCTGCGACTGATTGAGCGGGTGGATTTCTACCCGGGTTCCCCGCCCATCGCGGTTGAGTCGTTCCTTCAGATGCCGCGCCACATTGGCCCGCCGGACTTCCCGATACGCGCGGTCGACAGCTTCCACGCTCTTCCGGCTCGGCTTGCTTTTCCCGGAGAACCAGTTTTTGACCGTGGCCGGTTTGACCTCGAATCCGCCACGGCGGGCAGCTTCTCTCTGACGGCCGGAACGAGTGAGGTAACGAACACGCGCCAGGAATCCGCGCTTCTCGGTTACCGGGGTGGCGATCCCTCCGGCGAGTTCGTCAAGTTTCTGAGCGACGGCTTGGCTTCCTTTGACGCCACGGGCGCCGTACAGCCCGAACTGAATGTTCCTTCCCGGCATTCCGTCTTCCTTAATTCTCGGACTGAGGCTATGTGGTACGGAGGGCGGCGGCGAGCTCGTGAACGCCCGCGCGGCCGGCCTTCGCGTCCTCGATGAGGTCGCCGAGGGCAACGGCGCCGGGGAGCTGCGTCCGGCCGGCGGCAGCGAGGTAGGAGCGGGTCATGGCCATGGCGTAGAACTCGTTCATCGGCGAGTCCAGCGGCTGGCACACGGTGATGGTGTGGAGCAGCGCCGCCGCGCGCCAGGCGGTGTCGTGGGGGCGCTGCTCGGGGGCCATGACGAGATCGGAGGCGTGCCGGGTGATAGCGGCCTCGATCCCGGAGGGGTCCCACACGGTGGGGTCGGAGGGCAGATGCTGCGCGAGGACCACCCAGGCCCAGGCGAGGTCGACTTTCACGAGCGGGCGCCGAACCTCTCTCGTACGTAGTCCCAGTTCTCCGGGGTGTTGAAGTCGGCCGCGGCCTCAAGGAACCGTTCGCGGCCCTCGTCCAGCTCGCGTTCGGTGACCTGGGTGATCAGCGCGGTCACCGTGGTCCCCATCTCCTCGGCACGGGCCTTGAGACGAGCGTGGAACTCCTCGTCCAGGCGCAAGGTCACAGGTTTGGTAGCCATGAAACGAGCGTACAGCAGATCCGCTTTACACAGGTGGCTGCGCAGCAAAAAGGCCCGGCTCAGCTCCGCAGAGCTGAGCCGGGCCGCATGCCGGAGGCGTCACAAATGTGAGTACGCCTGCTTGAGGAGCTTTCCGGTTTCAGCGTCGACGGCTGTCCGGTCCGGGCGGAATTCGATCGTGCGGTGCGGAGCCCGGATGCCTTCCTTCCAGGTGGGACCGCCGACCGCGACTGTCAACCGGACCGCCTGGTAGTGGTCCCTGACCGGGGCCTTTACTTCCAGCCGGATCGGCATCGGGATCTGCCCCTCCTTCAGAGGCTGTACCACCTCTTTCGCTGTTTGGTCTCCCGAGTCAATACGAACGAATTTCGCATTCTCCTCCGAGTCGACCCAGGCACTCAGGATTACGGATCGGCCGTCTTTACTCCACGACGCCAGCGTTTCCGTCTTGACTCCGTCGATGTTCAGGTCTGTAGCTGACACGCCCTTGTACGCGGCGGCCTGTTCCTGCTGCTGCTGACGTTTGTCGTCCTCATCCGCCTTCTGCCATACGACAGCGGAGGCGAGAGCCAGGGTCGCGATAGCGGCGACGTAGAGCCCGGTACGGCGACGACGGGCACCGGGCCGGGGCTGGTCGTGGCCGGCTGCGGGTACGGGCTCGGGCTCGGGAGGATCGGGGGGTTGATGCCCTCGGGTGGCGTTGTCGTTGGTCTGCTCCCACCAGGCGGCGCCGTCGTTGTTCCCCATGCGGGCGACGGTAGCGCGCAACTGAGCGGCCTGGTCACGGTTCCCGGACAGTTCGGCCACCTCCGCTCGGGTGATGAGCCAGGCCGTGGCCTGGGGGGAGTTGATGCCGTGGGCGGTGATGTCCTCCCGCTCGCCGAGCGCGGCGAGTTCGGAGGCTTCGTTGAACCGGCCCTCGCCCGCGGCCTGCAGAACGGCGTGATGCCGGTAGTCGAGCTGCGGTGCGGTGTAGAGGGTGTCGATGACGTTGGGCGGCAGGTCGAAGTCCAACCCGTCATCGGCGGCGCGTCCCTCGTACTCCTCGTACTCGTAGACCTCTTCGGGCACCGCCTCCTTGTCCAGAGTCACGGCGGGTTCCTCGTCGGCAGCCAACGCCTCTTGAGCCTTGCGGCGCCGAGTCGAGGTGTCAGTGAGACGGGCCTCTTCCTCATCGATGACGGTCTGGATGACGTCGACAAAGTCCGGGCCGACCTTCCACACGGCCTGTCCGGGTGCCAGGGCCGGGATCTTCTTGATGGCCCAGGCGGGCAGGCCGAGAATGGCTCCGACGATGGCGGCCTCTTCGGGGCCGAGGCGTCCGACGTGCGCGATTTCGCAAAGCTTGGCCAGGTCCTGGGCGCGGCCGTCGCCGAGGTCGGACAGCGTGTGCATGATCACCTTCAGCGACAAGGCGGCCTTGCGGGAGTTCTTTAGCAGCCTCTGGATCAGCTGGGCCGTGGCGGGGCTCAGGAGGATTTGCCACGCCTCTTCGAGGACCAGGTGGCGGTGTACGGCGGTCGACTGCCGCAGCCACACTTGCTCAACCCAGCAGGTGATCGCTGCCATGAGGGCGGGGATCGCGGGGCTGTTGCGGTCGAGGCTGGAGAAGTCGAAGGAGACGATGGACAGGTCTGTGGGGGGCAAGGACGCGTCCGGGCCGTCGAACAGGCCGCGCAGCGAACCCTCCGTGTAGCGGGACAGGGCGATCGCCACGTTCACGCCCCACTGGGCGAGCTGTTCGGCCGGCCAGCGTCCGTCTTCCGGGTCCACCAGGGCATCGATAAGCCCGGCGAGCCGTTCGGCCTTGGGGGAGTTGAGTGCGTGCTGGAGTGCGTACGTGGAGTGGGTGGTGAGAGCATCGGGTTCGACTGCGGCGATCAGCGAGCGGATCAGTTGCTCGCGTACTTCTGTCCCGAACTCCAGGCTGCACGGGTTGAGGGTGAAGGAGCCGGCCTCCACGACCAGGCCGCCGAGGGAGCGGGTGAGGGCGGCCCACTCGCCAGCCGCGGTGTCCTCCCCGAAGCTGTCGATCACTACGGCCTGGTGGCCGTGGTGCAGGATCTCCCGGCGCAACCAGACCTTGTCCGTCGTGGACTTGCCCGACCCGAGCCCGCCCAAGGCCAGGGAGTTGGTGGCGGGCAGGTAACGATCATCGACCAGGACGGGGGACAGCCGGAAGGGCCTGCCATCGGTCTCGGAGCGGCCGATCGGGACGCCGGGAAACGACGTGTCGGAGGCGACCAGCGGCGCCGTGATGGCGGCCTGTGTCGCGGGCAGACGGATCACAGGATGGCCCCCTTCCTGGTGGGTGCGCCGTGCGGGGTGGTCATGAGGTGAGCGCGCTGCTGCTGGCCGGTGAGCCAGTCCAGCGAGATGCGGTGCCGGTCGGCGGTCAGGGAGGCGTCCCAGCGGGCGTCCATGACCTCGTCGGGGCTGTCGCCCCACACGGTCAGGTAGGCGTCGATGTCGACCAGACACGCGCCTTGTACGAGAGCATCGCGGGTGATGTCGCTGGCCGCTGCGTGCGTCTCCTGCTTGATCTTGTCGGTGGTGAAGGCCTCGCCGGCCGCGACGGCCCACTTCGCCGAGCGGCGAGACTGCGCGGCCGGCAGCGGTCGGTAGAGCACCGCCAAGGAGCGCTCTGCTGTGCGGTCGGCGTCCTGGCCAAGCAGGAGCTTGGGCATCAAGTCTCCGTCGGCTTCGGCGGGCCAGCCAGTGATCCGTGCGGTGGCCGCATACCGGCCGTCTTCGAGCACGGCCCATGTGGCGGAGCGGCCGACCACAGCGGGGACGGGGTCCGGAGTGCTCGGGGTCAAGACGCCGAGCGCGGCGAACTCACCCTCGATCGTGCTGAGAACGCGCTCCGGGTAGCCGACCAGGCCCTTGGGGATGTGCACGGAGATCGTTTGTGTGTGGTCGGTGTAGTCGCCCACCGTGGCGTGGTGGACGGCGTGCACCTGGGCTCCGGGGGTGCGGGCCTGGTTGGCCGCGAACGTCAGTGCGCGGGCGAACGCAGCGTGAAAGCCCTCCCGCAGGTAGGGGTCCTGCATGGTGCCGTGGTGCGGATACAGCGTCCACGTCCTGGTCGTGCCCACACTGGTGGCCAGACGGGGAGTGCTGTGGCGCTCGCGCCAGTGCCGGACGCCGACCGCCGCCCATCGGGCGATCGAGCGGCGTCCGGGCGCGATGTTGATCAGTCCGGCGATCCCGGCGACAACGCCGAACGCCCAGATGGGCGGCTGCTGAAGCAGCCCCGATGCGAGGATCGCGGCCCCTGCCCCGGCGTTCGTCTTGGTGAGCACGACCTCTGCGGGGCTCAGCCCGCGCTGGATGGCAGGGACGCGGAAGCCGGGGGTCAGGGAGTACATCGAAAACCCTCCTTTACGGGGTGGCCGGCCCGCCGCCTGATCCGCCCGACCGCGGCGGTGGCGGCGAGCTGGGCGGCGGCGTGGGTGTTGACGGCGTGCGCCTGGGCGCAGGCGCGGGGCTGGGGTTGGCGGCGGGTGTCCTGCGCGAACCTGCGGGCTGGTTGGTGGCGCGAGCCTGACGGCGCGCTTCCATGAGCCGCTGGGTGCGCGCGGCGTCGGTGTTGATCTGGGAGATTGCCGAATCGGTCGACAAGCGTCCCGGCCGCGGTCGCGGCCTGGCCCCATACGCGGCGAACAGGACATCAGCGTCCCTGCCCATCGCACGGCCCGGAGTGGGCACCAGCCGCGGCCCGCGCGGGCTGTTCTCCTGCTCGTAGAAGTCCGGCACGCCCACCCGCACAGCACGCCGAACCAACGGGTGGGACGTACGGCTCTCCACCATCGACCGCGCCGCGCGGGCCATCCTGGGCCCGAAGTACGGCACACCGTGGAAGACCATCCGCAGCATCAGGACATCAGCGCCGATCAGGAGCACGGCGTCCATCACCAGCGAGCCCTTGAACATGGCCACGAAGGGGCTGGTTAGGAGCAGGGCGAAAGGCGCGAAGACCAGGCCCAAGAGCCTTTGCGCCCAGGCCTGAACGGCTTCCATATCACCTCCCCGCGCCAGGGACGCCAGCACGAGCGGCGACAGGCAGACGAACAGCAGGATCCCTGGGTTCCGCGTCATGTACACCAGCGCGGCGAAGCCAAGGGCGACGCACAGCGCGGCGATGATGATGATGAGGGCCAGAGGGTTACCCGAATCCGCGCCCTTTTGAAGGTCATCCTTGATGGCGGCGAACAGCGTGCCCTCGTTGGAGTTGAACGCAGCCTTGAATCCTTCGGACACGGCCCTGTTCAAGGCGAACACGAAGCCGGGCACGGAGGCCATGCCAGCCACGGCCACGAGCGTCCAACCGGTGGAGTAACCCATTTGCTTGAGGCGCGGTGCGCCCTGCCACGCGGACAGGGCGCACACGGCCACTACGCACATGAAGATGGCGATAGCCAGGTGTTGGCCGAGCCACAGGAATGGGGAGAACACCGCGTCCCCGGATTCCTTCGGTGCCCACGTCTTGCCTGACGCAACGAGGCCTTCGATTTTCTCGATGAGCCAGTTGGCGAGGTCTTTGACGTGGTCAGAGGCCCCGTCGGTGAGCCCGCCCGAACCGTCCGGGGCGCCGGGGGATGTGTGGGATCCGCCTCCCCCGTCGGTACCTCGTTCGCAGTATTTCTTGCCCGGACCTTTGATCAGGCGGCAAGGGTCTTTGTCTGCCATGATCAGCTCTTGGCGTCGGTGACGGTGGAGAACAGGTCGCTGCCGTACATCGCCAAGATCACGGCGACGAACAGGGTACCGATGGCCATGGACCCATTCCGCAGCGCCCGCTTGGGGTCGTTGGGGGTCTGGAGAAGCATGCGGACGGCGATCACGGCGATCACGGCCGCGATCGCCTTGGTGACCAGGCCGACGCCGGTCATTCCGATGGAGTCGAAGAAGTCGCTGAATCCGGTAGAAAAGTCTACCGGCTTGGCAAGGATGACGGCCTTGGGCATAGCTCAGATCTCCTTTGTGCTGCTGTGAATGGGTCGGGCGGCGCCGAACATGTCGCTCATGGAATCGAGAGGATGGAATCCCACGTTGGATCCGGGCTTGGGCGCATCGAGCATGTAGCCACCACCGACGTATATACCGACATGGTGAATACCCGATGCGCTCTTTCCGTAGAACACCAGATCGCCGATCTGCATGTCCTCCGGATCGATCGGCTTGGATGCAGCGTACTGCGCTGCCGCCGTACGGGGCAGGGTTATTCCGACTTTCGCGTACGCGTAAAGTGTCAGGCCGGAGCAGTCGAATCCTGCAACGTCAGCCCCGGAAAATCCCCTGGGCGAACAGCATATTCCTGTGCTCGGCCCGGATGCGTTGCCACCGCCCCACGAGTACGGCTTGCCCAGCATTTCCTGTGCCGCATTCACGACCTCGGCAGCCTGTTGGGCCGTGACAGTTGTTCCGGCCTTTCCGCCCTTACTTCCCTGGCTGGCCAGGGCGCTGATGGAACGGACGTAGTTCTGGGTCTCCGAAAAGTTCGGTACGCCCCCGGCCTTGATCACCGCATTGGGTCCGGCGTTGTAGGCGGCAAGCATGTTCGCTTGTTTGTCGCCGGGTACGTCCTTCACATCTGCGGCAAGGGTGCACAGGTAGTTCGCTGATGACGGAATGGCGTCCTCGGGATCGCCCGCGTCGCGCTTGCCGTCCCCGTTGGCATCGATTCCGTACTTCTCCCACGTGGACGGCATGAACTGGGCAATCCCCTGAGCCCCGACCGGTGATTTTGCCGTGGGGTCGAAGCCGGATTCCTGGGTGAGGAGTGCGGCCAGAAGATTCGGTGTGACTTCCGGGCAGGTGTTTCCTGCGTCTTCGATCAAATCTTTGTACTCGGCCGGAACGCTGAGGCGGAGCGCGGCGTTCAGGGCCGGGTTGTCGCCGGCGGCCTGGATGAACGCGGCCCCGATGACGAGCACGGTCGCCCCCGCGCCGATCGCGACGGTTGCTGTGCCAGATCGCAAGAGTTCCCCCTTCCTGCTGTTTTCTGTGTTTTACCAGGTCAGGCCCGTCACCCGGCACCGCCAGAGGACCGTCACCCCACCGTCACTCGGGGCTCTGGGTGACGGTCAGGTGACGGTGCCTTGGCGGTGCCGGGTGACGGTCACGAATCGGACATAGCGGCGGCGAGGAGGTCGGCCAGCTTGTAGCCCCGCACGTCCTTCCTCCGGCCCGGCGAAACCCCGAGAAGTGCCTTCAGCTTCTTTCCGAGGTCCGTCGCATCGCTTCCCATGACGCCGAGGAACGGAGCCAGATCGACAGTGGCGATGAAATCCAGCTCCTTGCTCTGCATCAGCTCGATGGCCTGTTTCAGCGGAGTGTCAGGGGTTGCGCTGAGACGCTTTTGACGCCGCTCATAGATTTCGTCGATGACGTCCCAGACGAACTTTTCCTCGAAGTTGAATCCCCGGATAAGAGTGGACGTTCCGTGAGCGTACAGAACGGCCTGCCCCTTGATCCTCGGGTTGAGGAGCTGCGGCTTGATCGGCGCCATCGTGGTGAAGTAGGAATCGCCGAGAGCGACCTTTGCCGCGCCTTCCGAGTCCACATACAGGCAGATCCTGTATTGGAACTGGGCCCTCACGTTAACGGGAATCGCGTCCTTGTCCGGGCGCTGCGTCGACATTATGACAGATACGCCACATTCCAGACCCTTCGCGACCACGTAGCGCGACTTTTCTTCCACCCTAGCGCAGAGTTCTTTCGACTCCTTCGAGCCATTGTGGGCGTAGAAGTCGGCCGCCTCATCGAGGATAAAGAGTAGCCAGCGGAAGGCTGGGGGAGGCTGCCGATTTTCCTTGGCCTGTTCCATCTCGGCGTACCGCTTGTCCACGACGCCGATGAGGAAGTCGAGAATGGATTCCAGTACGGCCGGATCGCTGGAGGACTCATAGCGAAGGGCGATCTTCTTGAAGTCGGCGAGCCCGACGAACTTTCCGTCGAGCAACACCATGTCGAAGTCGTCGCCATAGGCGATGAGTAGGCAGGTGATGAGGCCGTTGACCAAGGTCGTCTTACCGGTCTGCGTCATTCCTGCGACCAGCATTGAGGCGCCGTTGAACGTCGGCACTCCGCCCAATTCACCGGTGACCTCGTGCCCGAGGGGAGTACCGTGGAATGCGCGGATCTGCTCACGGCTGGGCGCCTCGAATAGGCGGCTGAACGGCGGCTCTTTGAGAACCAAGAGCTTGACTTGGCGCTCTGTCTCCCGGGACGTCTCCAACTTGAGGTGCAGCCGGGTCACGTTGAACATCGACGCGATCGGCCCAAGCCTGCTGGCGACGTCCTCATGGGTCCGGCCGATGGGGACCAGGAACGTGTACCGCGTGCCGATGCCCGGCAGATCCTCTACCCGAACGTCGGACAGCAGGATGACCTCGTCCTTGGCGATTGCCCCGGTCCGGGTCAGGGCCGTGGTCAGCTCCGGGTGAATGGGAGTGGCCGGTTCAACGCCGTTCGCCGCATCGGGCGGGGATTCCTGAGCCAAAGCCTTGGACTGGGTCTCAGTAGGCTCTCTGGCCCATCTGCGGACGACTTCCGTTTTGACCCGCCAGGCCGCGTACCCGAGCGCGACCAGCACGCCCGCGGTGAGGAGCACAGCGGCCGGCCACGGCAGCCCTGTCTTGTCCTTGATGGCGTACAAGATGCCCAGGACAATGACGAATCCGCCGATCGCGCCTGCACTCTGACCGTAGATGTCCTCAACTCGGTCGTCGTCGTGCCGGTTTCGCTTTCTTCCCATACTCCCCCCTATATTCTGAAGATCAAATAATCGCCGATGATAACTCAGCGCTGGCATACGCCACTTGGCTTTTTGTGCGGCTTCGCCAGGTCTGCCCTGCGGGTCTGCGACGGAATGGATTCCAAGGTTCGCTCGCCGAATGGCTCACCGGTTCAGCGCTGCACGTCGACTGCATGGTTTTCCGGCAGTCGCGACACAGCCCAGCCCGCGCGGTACGGGGGCTGGGCTGCATCGGTGGTGCCGGACATGGATGTTGAGGTTCCGCATGGCGTATGACGATGGCACGGAGCACTGACATCGCGTCTCTCGCCGGGTTCCGTCAGGCTCCGTGAGGCCCTTCAGACCGCAAACGTGTTGAGGCGACGCTGGATGTAGTTGATGCCGACGGCGTCGAAGCGGATGAAGGAACGACCGATGCGGCCGGTCTCGGGGTCGCGGGTGTACGCAACGAGGACGGCGCCCTTCCTGTCGGTCTGCACGTTCATCTTGTAGACGGTGCCGGTGACTTGAACGTCGGGAATGTCGAAGGTGTCCTCGACTTCCCTGATCGGGATCATGGTCTCGGCGCGGCGCTGCGCTACCGCCGGGCTGGTCGTCGCGTGGTCTGCCGAGAACAGCAGGTCGCCCTCGGCCTCACTCAGCGGCCCGCTGTGTGCTGCACGTGTCATGCTGATCTGCATCAGGGTTCTCCACTCGGATCCTGCGGACAGCCCCGGGGCCCACTTCCACCGGGGTTGTCGTCGTGTCGGCTGCCTGTACGGCAGCCAAGGTGTGCGCGCTGTGCGCGCCGTGCCCCGGACCGGACTCGAACCGGTCGTTGTGCTTGCCTACGGGGCCCGCGATCTTCGCCCTTGTGTCACCGCGCGTTCGGATCACTTGTCCGCCCGTGAGGACGGCATGGGAAAAGGTGCTTCGGAAGCTGTCTGCGCGGCAGGGCGGGCTTGTCGCAGTTGCCTGTCCCGCATCACGCCTGCGGGATGGCGGTCCGCATATCCCTGCGGACAGGTCCGGGGCATCCAGTGGAGCCGCCTGCCGCGCCACTGGATGGGCGCGGTGGTTCGACTCGTGGTCCCCGGGTCGTCCTCTGTGGAGTTGAGAAGCAACAGCCGCTTCCTTTCAGGGCCGCCGTTACGCGCTGCCTGTCCGGGCGGGGTGGTGCGAGGGGCCGTGTCCGGCTCCCTCATCCGGCGCCGCCCGCGGGGCGGTTCCGGGTGGGGGAGCCGGGTCCGAAGACCCGGCGGGGTATCAGGAGTGGGTGGGTGCTGCTGCCTGATCGGCGGCGTGGAGCGGGTCGACGCGGAAGTCGTAGCCGGACCGAATGAGCTTCGCGGCCTCTTCCCGGTAGCCGGTCGCGGTGCTGTTCGCGACGCCCATGAAGTCCTCGATGCGGGTGGTCGGCAGCCGCATCGCGTCCCCGCCGGCCTCGATGAAGGCGAGGCGGGCCACACGGCGGATGTTGCGCTCGCGTTCGTTCAGGCGGGCGGCGTCCTCGGCGGTGACGGCCACCAGTTCGGCGCGCGCGATGGCCGCCCGGAGTTCGACGGCCCGCCGGTCGGCCTCGGCGGCGGCGGCCTTGTCCTCGGCGGCCTGCCGCGCCGTGCGCTGCGCCTGGGCCTGGGTGTCCGCGGCCCGCTTGGCGGCGTCGGCCAGTTCCTGCTGACGGCGCAGGTTCTGCGCCTGGATGAGCTGCGCGGCCTTCAGGTCCTCGGCGGTCTTGCGCTTGAGCGCGGCGGCCTTGGCGGACTCCTCGGCCTGCTCCTCTTCGGCGGCGCGGCGTTCGGCCTCGGTGGCCGCGCGTTCGGCGGCCCGCGCGGCGGCGTCGGCCTCGATGCCGGCGGTGTCGGCGGCGGCGCGGGCGCGGTGCTCGGCCGCCTTGCGTTCGCCCTCGACCTGGACGCTCAGCACGTCCACCTCGCCCTGCGCCCGCAGCTCCTGCGCCTTGGCGGCGAGTTGGGCCAGCTTGTCGGCGTGCTCGCGGGCGCGGCGGTCGGCCTCTTCCTTGTGGCGCAGCTCCTGTTCGGCGCGCTCGCGGTCGGCTCGGCGCTGCTGCTCCTCCCGGCGCATCCGGTCGGGCAGCGCCAGGGCCTCATCGACGCCGACGCCGTACGGGGCGAGGAGATCGGGGAGGCGGTCCAGCACGGTCACCGTGCCGTACTCGTCGAACTCCTTGCCGTCTGCCTCGGTTGCGCGGCGGGCGGCCTCGATCTCCTCCCGGTACTGGATCCATACGCGGTGGATGGCCAGGTCACGGCGCATCTTCCGGGCGTCGGCGTAGGACATGGGGTAGGTCTTGGCGGTGCGGAACACCCACCACGTGGTGGGGAAGCGCAACAGCCAGTCGGCGAGGGTGAGACCGCGCTCGCCGGACTCCAGCCGGGCGGTGCGGGTGATCAGGTGCCGCGCTGCCTCGGTCAGCAGGACGTAGGCGGCGGGCATCGCGGCGTGCGCGATGAGCCGGCCGAGGTCGGTCTGCGCGACCTCCCACACCCCAGGGCTTCCCGGCGCGCTGTTCGCGGCCGCGAGGACGTTGAGGACGATCGTCACGGCCGTGGTGGCGTGCGCGGCGACCAACAGCATCGGCTTGGGCATCCGCCGCCACGCCAGGACCAGAGCGATCGAGTACAGGGCGACGATCAACCCGTCCACACCGATCGGGAAGGCGTAGCTCCCCTTCGGCCCGAACCCCCAGCCGCGCGCCGCCTGCACCAACGCGTCGTAGGAGAGGGCGAACCCGACTCCGGCGACGACGAGGCCGGCGAGGGTCGCGACGCCTGCGACGACCCACATGATCGTGGTGAGTCGGCGGCGCGGCGCGGGTGAGACCTCCGGGAAGGCGTCGGTGCCGACCTCGGTGGTGCGACCGTCCGCCCCGGCGGCCGGCGCCTCGGGAGCGGCGAAATCCGGCTCCGGCAGGCGCCCGGGGGCGGCCTCGGCGCGCGGCTCGATGGTGGTGGTGGTCACGTGCTGTCCTCCGTCGTGCTGATGGTCGGTCTGGTGTGGTGCCCCCGTGCCGAATTCGATCCGGCGGCCTCGTGCCGTATTCCGGGGGCTGTCACGGTGGCTCCGCCCGCCCATGCTCCGGCGCGGGTGCACTTCCGTGACGAGTGGGGTCAGTGGGGCAGTTGCTCAGGCGAGGGAACCGACGTCGGGGTTCATGTCAGGCACGCTGTCGTTCCCCTTCATCGGCGGAGCCCCCGAGTCGTCCTCGGGATGCCGCCCTGCGCGCTGACCCCGGCGAGACCTCGCTGCACGTCCGCGTTCGCCGCGTCCAGCGTCCTCTCGGTCTTGGTCTTGGGCTGGCAGGTCGGGGCCTGAAGGGAGGCCAGGTATTCCTCAGCGGTCTTCTTCAGCGCCACGACGCACCCCCGATGGCCAGTGCCGGTGTGGTGGGGGCGGTCTCGGGCTCGGGCTCGTAGCCGCGCGGCTCGTCCTCGCGCACCAGGTGCTCGGCGAGGTCATGGGTGGGCGCGCTGAGGGGCGCGCCGACGATACGATCCATGCAGGATCGCCCTCCTGTCTAAGTCAGGTCGGGTCGGTCTAGGCCCCTGAGCAGGCGAATCGCCAAAAACTCCTGCTTGGGGGCCGTCCCGTTTCCGGGGCCGGGATCACCATGACACGAAACAACTCTCGGATGCAACCATTCGCACTGAAGAGATTTTGTGTCATGCTTTAGCCCATGACCAACCCGACCCCGGAGGACGAGAGGGCGGCGGCGCTGCGCAGCCAGGCCGAGGCCCTGCGCGCCGTCAAAGCAGCAGCAGACGAGCGCGACCGGATCACCGCCAAAGCCCAGGCGGTAGTGGAACGCGCCGCCGTCGAAGCGGCCCGCATTGGCGCCTCCCGCAACCGGATCCGCGAGGAAGCGGGCGTCTCCCCGAGCACGCTGTACGAGTGGTTCAAGCGGGCCGGCCTGCCCGTACGGCCCAAACGCCCCAAAGGCGCCAAGGCGAAGGAGGCGCGATGAACGACTTCAGCGCGATTGACGCCTTGCTCGCGTCCGCACCCACCCCAGCCCCGCTGCCGCCCGCCGAGCGGCGGCGTCAGCTGAGGGACGAGGTAGGGCTGTCGCGCGCCGAGGTGGCGCGTGCCCTCGGGGTGAGCCCCTCAACGCTCGGCGGATGGGAGACCGGCCGCGACCCGAGCGGCGAGACGCGCGAGAAGTACGCGTACTTCCTACGGCAGGCCGAAGAGAAGATCCGCGCCCGCGCCGCCGCCGCGCCGCCGCCGACCGAGACCCCGGTGCCCCCGGTACAGGAAGCGGACGGCGACGAGGACCAGGCCGAGCTTGCCGAACCGCGGCCGTGCGTGCTGTGCGGACTACCCGCCCAGCACGAGGTGGCCGGCTACCCGCAGCACCTCGACCCCGCCGAGTGCTCTGCGGCCGTCGCGACCGCCCCAACCGCGCCCACCCCCGCGCCGACGCCCATAATTGCGGCGGCCGAGGAACCCCCGGCGCCCCGGCAGCGTCCCGCTCGGCGCGGCACTGGCGGCGGAGTGCGGGTCGCTCCGGTCGGGCGGCGGGTGCAGGCCGCCGACACGCCCGACCTGATCGCACATGCCGTCACCGCCGCGCTCGCCGAACACTCCGGCGACGTCGAAGCAGCGACCGCCGCACTGGTCAAGCGGGCGATCCCGGACGCGATGGCGCTGCTGGACCACACCCGCAAGGGGGGCCGGTACGACATCGTCGCGCACCCGTGGCTGCCGGACATCCTGCGAAAGAAGAGCGCGCGCGGCGCGGACGAGATCTGGGAGGCCCGCCCCAAGTGGACCCGCCCCGAGCTGCCAGCGGGCGAGCACGAGGTGACCGCGCTGGACATCAACGGCGCCTACCTGTCCGCGTTCAAGACGTGGCTGCCGCTCGGGCAGTTGGAGCACTCGACCGGAAACCATCACGACCGCCGCCGCTCCGGTTTCCACCTGATCACCCCGCCCGAGTGGGAGCACGGGGCGGTGCTGCCCAACCCGATCGGGGCCCGCGACGAGGCCGGTCCGGTCTGGGTCGGTGAACCGACCCTGCGCCAACTGTTGCGCATCTCGGCGCCGAAGTACGGTCTGTGCAACCCGCCCGTGATCCACGAATCGTGGACGTCCGGCGCCACGGAGACCCTGCTGGAGAAGTTCCGGGTCCTACTCAAGGACGCCCGGGACAAGGCGATCGCCGAGGGCGACGAGGTCACCCTCGAGTACGTGAAGGCGATGTACAGCAAGTTCGTCTCCACGCTCGGCGAGTCGAACTACAACCGCGAGATCTACCGCCAGGACTGGATGCACCTGATCCGCTCGCAGGCCTTCGCCAACCTCTGGATGAAGGCGTTCAAGGCCTACGACGAGGGCCTGACCGTGGTGCGCGCGATGGGCACCGACGAGCTGCACGTCATCGGCGACTGGCGCGCCATCTTCACCAAGGGGCGCGGCGTCACCGAAGTCAAGGTCAAGGACACCTACGGCGTGTCGGCCGGAACGTGATCACCCCAGGTGAATGCCCTCTACCGAACGGCGCGTAGTCTCACCTGCACCAAAAGTTAATGGCCCACCGTGGTTCCGCTTGGGACTGGCATCCCGGAGCGGCGGCGGGCCGACCAGACAAGGTCTTCGGCGAGTGTACCCGTGGGTGCGCTCGGTACGCGGCGATGTCGCACGGAGACCGGAAAGGATGCCGGTTGTCCGGCGAGTACGACTTCTCTTCATCGGTGTTCCGCAGGGCGCAGGAACCGCCCGACGATGTTCTGATCACACGAACCATGGCGGAGACACAGGACCTTCAGCCGGAGGACCTGGGCGTACTCATGCACGTGAGGCTGCTGTCGCCGGACGCGCGGCTGACTGGCAAGGAGATGGCGGCCGACATGCGCGCCCTGGGCTGGGACATGCCTGATGAGCGGTTCGGGGAGATCGCGGAGCGGCTGACAAAGGTTGGCTACCTCACGGAGGTGGCCCAGTGAGCGAGGACTTCTCCAACAGCGTCTTCGAGCGTGCACAGGAGGACCCGGAAGAGGCCGTGATCACCCGGCCGGTGGCGGAGACAAACGGCCTTCAGCCGGAGGATATCGGGGTATTGGTGCACCTGCTGTTGCTCCCCGTGTCTATCCAGGCGACCGGCAAGGACTTGGCGGCCGGGATGCGCGCCCTCGGCTGGAAGATGAGCATCGACCGCTTCGAGGTGATCGCCAAGCGGCTGACCAAGGCTGGCCACCTGCTCCGCACGTCGGTCTACAACCCCGAGACGAAGCGCCCAGAGTGGCGCTACAGGGCGTACCGGAACCCGGCTAACAACCCTCAGTACGTCGAAGCTGGGACCGCCGCGTTGTCCCAGGTCAGAGCCGAAATCGGGGAAAAGCCGGTTTCGGAGCCGCCGGGCCCGAGCGGAACCGGGGAAAACCCGATTTCGCCTGGTCAGAGCCGAACTCGGGTTTTTCCCGGTTCCGGAGCGGAATCGGGGAAAACCCGGTTTCCCTCGGAAGGCATTTCCGCAGGTCAGAGCCGAAATCGGGGAAAACCCAGTTTCGCTGCGCCCCCCCCACACCCCCCGGAGGAGGTAACTACCTCCTCCCCCTCCACCCCCACTGACTCCTCGGGATCGCTCCCGTCACAGCGGGAGGGGGGGGAGGGTGGCTTCGCTCCGAAGGAACTTCACGCGGCGGAGTCGTTCTTGCAGCAACTGCGCCCGCCGCATCACATGGGCGCGGCGTCGGCCCGCAAGTACGCGCCGCTGCTGTTGGGGGCGATGGCTGAGCAGGGCTGGCCGTCGATCTTCGAGGTTGACCCCCTACTGCTGGCGCGGGAGGTCACGCGGGATCCGGAAGGCTTCAAGCGGCCGTCGTCGCTGGTTCCGACACGGATCAGGGATCTCCCCCGCTACGCCGTCGTCACTGGTGCCAGCCGGGGGCAGGGCTCCACCGCTGAGCGGTGCCCGGATCACCCGGCGCGCTACCGCAAGGGCTGCGTGGACTGCGCGATGGCCGTACCTGACTGACAAGCCAGTGCGGGCCGCTCCCCGGCATGGGAGCGGCCCGCGGATCCCTCTGAACGCTTGACCGAACAGGAGATCTCTTCCAGTGTCCACGAACCCCGCCCGGATCCCCGCCCAGCACCACGAAGCCGCCGGCAGTGACTCCGAACCGCAGGACCGTCAGCAGTCCGCTGCGTTCACCCGCGTCCCCCCGAACGATCTTGACGCCGAGCGCGTGACCCTCGGCTCATTGATTCTCTCGGGCACCCCGAAAACCACGTCGTACCGGTACTTCGGCGAGATCCTCGACACCGGCCTCGTGCCGGAGGAGTACTACCGGCCCGCCCACGGGGCCATTCACCGGGCCATCTGCGATCTGCACGCGGCGGGCGAGCCGGTTGACGCGATCACGCTTGCGGATCAGCTCACCCGCATCGGGGAGATCAACAAGGTGGGCGGCGCCTCGTACCTGCACACCCTCGTACAGGCCGTGCCCACTGCCGCGAACGGACCGCATTACGCCGAAATCGTCCGGGCCAAGGCGTACCGGCGCGCGGTCATCGAGTCGGCGCAGCGCATCCTGGAGTACGCCTACCGCGAGGAAGGCGACGAGGACGAAGTCCGGGAGCTGGTCGAACAGCAGCTCACCGAGATCATCGCGGGTACCCCGGGCCTGCATGAAGCGCCGCCCGAGGTCGACGACCTGTACCTCGACTTCGTCGCGGACCTGGAGGACATCCAGAACGGCAAGAAGATGGGCCTGACGTACGGGTTCGCCGACCTCGACACGGTCACGTCGGGGATGCACCCGGGCAACGTGACCGTCGTGGCGGCGCAGTCCGGCGTGGGCAAGTCCACGTTTGCCCTCAACGCCGCCGTCGCCGCCGCCAAGACCGGCGCGAAGGTCATGTTCTCGTCGCTGGAGATGAGCAACATGGAACTCATGCAGAAGATCGCCGCAGCCGAGGGGAAGATCGCCCTGCACCACCTGACGCATCAGGGCGGCCTCACCCCGGAGGGCTGGGAGACCATCAAGCGGCTCGGCCCCGAGCTGTTCAAGACGCTGCCGCTGCGGGTCTACCGGCCCGACGGCGCCTCGCTCGGCGACATCGCCTCCGCTGCACGGGCCAGCGCCCGCGCCGGCGGCCTGGACGTTCTGGTCGTGGACTACCTCCAGCTCGTGGAGGCCGGACAGTCCCGCTACACCACTCGGGAGCAGGCTGTGGCGGGTGTGTCCCGCGGCCTGAAAAACCTGTCCGTGCAGCTCGGCTGCCACGTCGTCGCTCTGTCGCAGCTCAACGACGACGGACTCATGCGCGAGTCGCGGGCGATCAAGAACGACGCGTCCGTCGTCATCAAGGTCGAGCGGCCGGACGTAGACGAGCCGGAGTCGGCGCGGGCCGGCGAGGTCGACCTCGTCGTTGAGAAGAACAGGTTCGGGCCGACCGCCCGCGTGACCGTGGCCGCGCAGCTCCACTACTCGCGGTTCGTAGACATGGCGCAGACCTGATCACTGCACACCCGCCCTAAAGCCCCTGAGCGCGCCTGTGTGTGCCGATCACCCGCTGCTGTGGTAAATCCCCCGCCAGGGTGGGAGATCAGCGCTCACAGGGCCGTACAGCCGTTTTTGATCGCTAGGGTTGGACCAGGGCGACGAGCGTTAACGAGGGGTGGCGATCCCTACCGCACCGCCGAAAAACCCGGTCGCCGATCGGCGCCGACCCGACCGGATCCCGAGGTCCCACCGTTGACGTGCGGTTTCCTTCCGCACTACCCGCACGCCTTTCCCGCGCCCCTCACGCCCCGTCCGGTGTCGGGGGCGTGCGGTAGCGGCGGGAGGCGGTGTCGGCGGAGACCCCGAGTGCGGCGCCGATGAGGGACCAGTCGCACCCTGCGGCGCGGTCGGCGGCGACGGCCGCCGCCACCAGGCGGTGCGCCTCGTCCAGCACGTCCAGCGCCTCCGTGGTGTACCGGCCGGCCGGGTGCCAGGGCTGCTCCGTCCGTCGCCTGCCGTGCCAGCCGGCGGGTTGCTGCCAGTCGGGCCGCTCGGCCTCGGCGTCCAGCTCGGCCGCCAGGCGCCGCGCGGCGCTCGCCACCGCGTACGCCGCCGACCGCACCTCGTACCGCCGCTCGGCAGCGTCATCGAGGCGCACCTCGCGGCGGTCGGTGTTCCGGTCGATCCGGGCCATGAGCCGGCGGTGCTTCGAGCGGCACGCCTCCGAGCAGAACCGGCGGGGCCGTCCGCCGCGTGACGAACGCTTCGGCAGACCTTTGCCGCACCCGGGACCGGAACAGATTCCGCCCATTGCGATCACCCCTCCAACCGGTCGACGGTCCGCAGGCCTGCGGACCAGGGCGGCCGGGAACCGGAGGTGTTTCCGGCCTCCACCACCAGCAAAACACCCCGGATAGACGGCCGGAAACCGGCGCGCGGTTGCACGGCGGGGCGCGGCGTGCTCGGGAAGGCGGTCCCGCGGGGCCGCGGGCCCTGTGGGGCGCGTCAGGCGGTGTGCGTGCGATCGAGCAGCATCACGGCATACAGCGGGGAGTCTGGGAACGGCTGACGTTCGCCGATCTTCCTGTAGCCCCAGCCCTCGTACAGCGCTTGGAGCCGGGGCCGCTTGGTGTCCACCGTAAGCACGGCCAGGGCCTCGGGCCGGTCGGCGAGCAGCGCGGTGTGCAGCCGCTGCCCAAGACCTTGCTTGCGCCATTTCGGCCTGAGCATCAGTTCCGAGACGGAGAACGTCGACGGGTCCGCCGGCTCTTCGGCCAGATACTCACGCCACCATTCGCGGCCCGGCTCGCCTGGCGCCCCGTAGGTGAACCCAATGGGTTCACCGCCCTCGTAGGCGACCACGCACGCGAATCCCTCACGTTGACCCCAGTGGTCCACGAACCAGGGGAAGCGCTGGACGAACTCCTCGTGCCGCCGCTCGAAGTAGGCGTCGGCATGGACATCGAGCAGGGTCTGCCGGATGTCGGGCAGGTCGTTGTGTCCGTAGCGGCGCAGGTCGATGGCGGGTGCCGTGGTCACGCGGGGCTCCATTCGGATCGGTAACGGTCGGCCCACTCGCGCGCCACGGTGGTGGAGGGCGCGAGCGTGAGGAGATCACGGTAGAAGTCGCCAAGACGGACGCGCAGTCGGCCGGGCAGTGGGCTTTTGGACATCAGGGTGAAGGCGTCCTCGGTCGTGGCGCAGGCTTGTTCGGCGTCGCCCTGGTGGAGCTGGGCGATGGCGAGGTCCACGGTGGTCATGGCGCGGTTGCGCCGGTAAGCGGCCGGCAGCGCGGACAGGGCACGGTGTGAGGCCGCCTCCGCCTCCGCGGGCTGGCCGAGACGGCTGCGGACGATCCCGGTCAGCGCGTGCAGTTCCGCATGCCCGTAGAAGGCGACCCAGGACGGACGGGGGCACGCCTCGGCTCGCACCAGGGCCTCTTCGGCGTACCCGATCGAACGGATGGCTGCCTGTCGGTCGCCCCGGTAGGCGTGCCCCACCGCGGCACGGGCGTGCGCGAGGGACCCGAACAGCGGATCCCGGCGCGTGATCGCACAGCACTGAGCCGCCTGCGCCGCTGCCACACCTTCGGCGTAGTGACCGAGCTGGTGCGCAAGGATCGAGGTGGAGTTCCACACCCGCATCACCGCCACCTGGTCCTGCGACAGCCCGGCCAGTCTCAGCGCCTCGTTCACGTGCAGGCGGGCGCGGTCGAGCTGGCGGGCGTCGATACACGACCAGGCGGCGGCCGTGGTGTAGTCGGCGGCGACACCGAACAGCCGCTGCCGGATCGTCTGCGAGGCGGAGTGATCCTGGAGGCCGACAGCCTCGGCTGCGCCGGCGAGCGCGGCGCGTTCCAGGGCGGCGTGTCCGCCGCGTTTCTGATCGAGCGCGGTGAGCCGGTCCAGGCCGTCCCGCAGGCGGATCACGTCGGAGGTGCCCACGGTGGTGGGGCAGGTGCCGGCGGCTGGCAGGGCGGTGGCTGCGACGGCGGACGTGGCGGCGGTGCAAAAGCGGCGGCGGAGCATGGCTGAGGGGTCCTCGTAGGGCGGTGCGGGTGTGCCGGGGGGATAGAAGCCAAGGCAGGCGGGTGTGCATCCGAATACTGCCGTGAGGGCGTCTCGCTGGCGCCGGTGCGGCCAGCGGGTTTTTCCGGTTACCCAGTTGCGGACCGTGCGGTCACCGACAGTCCCCGTGTAACCGGCCGCCTTCAGCTCCTCGTTCACCCTGTCGGCCAACGCGTCCTGTTTGAAGGCGTGTTCGGTCATGTGGGCCTGCAACCGGAAATTTCCTTCCACACACTCACCGTAGCGACGTGATCATGCAGCGTGGAGGGGTTGCGAGGATCCCACCCCTCAGAAATTTCCGGTCACCGCGAGTAGCAACGGGCCCACTTTTCCTACCTGTTGACCACGCCCCGGCGTTGGACTGGACGCGCGCCCCGGCGAACGCCGCAGGCGCCGGCGGCCGTCTCTCTCCCCCGTGGGAGATGGCCGCCGCAAGCCTTCCGACCGCGAGCGCGAGGCACCCACCATGACGACGCGCAGCACGCCCAAGCCCTTTGCCGGCGCCTACGTGGACGCCCCGGCGATTCACCGTGAGCGGCTGAGCACGCAGCAGATCGCAGGCCGCTCGTGCTGCTGGTGCAGCGGGACTCCGGACTCCAGGTTTCCGGTGCCGATACTGCGCGATGACTCTCTCTACGCCTGCACTCCGTGCGCTGGCATGTACGGCGTCCCGGCCGTGGGGACGGGCCAGTGAACGGCAGCGACGAGACGTTCCCGGCGGCCCTGGACCAGTGGACCGCCGAGGACTGGCAGCAGTACCGGCGCCGCATCGAGGACGGCGAGGGCAGCGTGAGGGCCATGGACGCGATCACGCGTCGCCGCACTCGTGAGGCGGAGGCAGCCCGGTGAGCGGCGAAACCGTTCCGCGCACAGCCAGGGTCGGTGACCTCGTCCGTGACACCGCCCGAGGCTATGAGGCGGTCCTGACGGATGTGCGGGCGGGCGTTCCCTACCTGCGCCCCCGACGCGGCGGGGGGATCGCTGAGCCGTGGCCGGCGACGTGGGCGGCCAACGAGCTGGTGGCCCGCCGTGGCACATGGGAGGACCGGTGAGCCGGACACGCCGCGGACGCCGGCGCCGCGCATTGCCATGGTGGGCCTGGTGGCAGACCTGGCTGCTCGGCGGCGCGCTCGCCGCCCTGGCGCTCGTGCTGCTCCGGCCCCTGTAGAGACCCCGGCTGGACTGTGCTGCGGCTGGTCCGCCCGAACCTCCCGCTGGGAACCGGGCGGCGCCCGGCTGCGCCGTAGGATCTCCGGCCATGACCGCTGAGCGCCGTTCCCTCGGCACCGGACCCGTGCCGTTCGATCCCGTTCGCCGCGTACGAGCCGCTGAAGCGGATCTGAGCGGCCTTCCGGCCGTCCGCCTCCCCGATCTCCCGGAGCTGCGCGCCCGTGGCGTCCTGGGCGCCTCACAGCCGCTTCACGAGGGCGGACGGCGCACTCTCGGGCCCGGACCGGCGGCGCGCACAAGTCACCCCGGGGCCCGAGACCGTCTGAACCAGCGGTAGGGGCCTGCTGCTCCCCGGGCGCGACAGCGCGACACCAACAAGCCGGCCTGTGCCGTCTGCGTCCGGCACAGGCCAGCCACGGAGCCTACCGGTCCAGGCGGATCCGCCCGAAGCACCCAAAGGGCCAAGAAACCAAGGTGCCAAGGTTCCCGGGAACCGGGGTTCCTGAGTTCCTGTGTGCCAAGGTCTATGGGACAGCCCCTCTCCCGAGACAGGAGACGCGATGAGCAGCCCCCCCGACCCGTCGCCGTACTTCGCGGCGCTCGCCCAGCTCCGCGCCGACAAGACCGACGTTCCCCCGCACATCGCGGTGGCCAACCACAAAGGTGGCATCGGCAAGAGTTTCCTGACGCAGGCTCTCGCGGTCGCGGCGGCCGAGATCGGGCACTACGTCCTGGTCGTCGACATGGACTCGCAGGGCAACGTCACCCGCCGACTCCGCGCCCAGCTCCCTGCCGCACCCGAGCAGCGCGCCGCGGCCAGCCTCTCCGCCGTCCTGCCCAACCCCGGCCGAGGGGAGGCCGCCCGCATCCTCACGCCCTGCGGATACGGCGGCATCTACACCGAACGCATCATGGTCGCCCCCGCAGACCTCGACTTGGAGCTACTCGCACTCACCGCCGGCCAGGCCGCCGCAGAACGCCGACTGCTGCGCGCCCTCACGGGCGTCGTCACGCCCTTCGACGTGGTGCTCATCGACTGCGAGCCGCGTCTGCTCAGCCACCAGATCGACCTTGCATGGACCGCGAGTGATTACGTGCTGATGCCGTGCGAGGCAGAGTTTGACGCGGTGCAGGCCGCTCGCCGGATCAGGGAACGCATTGCGCGTGACAGTCACAAACTCAACGAGGATCTGCGAATTGCCGGGATCGTCGTCAACCGGTACCGCAATTTGGCCGTACATAAGCAGCGCGCCGACGAAATGGAAAAGATCTCGGGACCGGGCGGTGTCTGCCCGACCCGTATTCCTGAAATCGCCGCGCTGAAAGACATGTCGGAGAACGCGCGGCCGATCGCCGAGAACGGATCTCAGGGCCGCGACATGGCGTCTCTGTTCCGCGACGTCTACACCTGGACCCGCACCCGAATCAGCGAACTGGAGAAGGCAACCTGATGCCGAAGTACGACAACGTCCCCGAGACACCCCAGCTCCCCGCCGCGGGCTCCTCGGCACCGCAGCCGGCCGCCAAGGACAAGCCGATGACCACGGACATCCCCGAGGATGTCCAGCAGGCGCTGAGGCTCGCTGTCGTGCTCCACGGGACCACCATCAAGGCCGCCGTGACCGAGGCTCTGCGCGACTGGATCGCCGCCCACCCGATCCAGCTCCCCACCACCCCAGCAACCCAGGAACGAAGCAACCAAGGAGCCTAGGAACCCCGAAACCTGGAAACCAAGGTTCCTTGGAAGCAAGGAACTAAGATACCAAGATCCGCAGGTCACAAGCCGTGATTGGGGCGGTGGGGAGCATGGCCGGGCCGGTGGCAAGCGCGGGCAGCCCGGCTTGCCACCGCTCCCCACCACGCCCGGACAGGCCCGGGACAGGCCGTCACGGCGCCCAGTTCGGGCGCAGAGGATCGAGGCGCTGGCGCCCGCTCTCCGCGCCTCGGCGACCGCCGTCGCACGTCACCCCGAGGCCGCTCCCCGTGCCCCCGAGACGTCCGCGTACGGGCCCGAGACCCCCAGCGGCGCCCCCGAGCCAGCGCCCACCCCGCCCGGGTTCACCGCCGCCTCGACCGACCCCGCCAAATCGATGCCGAGACAATCCGACACATCGATGAGACGACAAAGCGACCGGCCGAGATCGCCCTATCCGACCCCTAGAACCAAACACCAAAGGAACCTTGGATACTTGCCATCTTGGAACCAAGGTGCGCTATGAGGCGGCGCCCGAGAGGTAATATCCGGGCCCCCAGAGAAGGCGAATTACGGAGGGAATCAGACGGGGCAATGGTGGATTAGAAGGGGGAGTTTCTCCAGCCGAGCCAGAATCTCCCTCGGCGCGTGGGAGCGCATCCCAAAGGGCGTATTTGCAATCCAGGGCTCAAGCGAGAGAATTAACGGCCTGCCAGGAATCGTTCTGGCGAGACTTTCTATGGTTGTGATTCCCTGGTTTTTCGATGGGGTGGTGCTCGGCGCCTCGGTGTGCAGGAGGTCCGGAGTTCGAGCCGGGGAGGTGGTGTGTTCTGAGCCCAGATCTTATCCGGTGTGGCCGTATGACGCACGCGGTTCGTCGCCGGTTCGGGGTGGTTGGCTGGATTGATTCCGTGTCGAGGGTTGGGCGTGCTACTCTTCTGATTGTTCCGCCCCGGCCAAGGAATCTTGCCCTCTGGGTTCCAAGGTTCCTTGGCTCCCGGGTTCCTGACTTCCTGTCACCGCCGCGCCGGTTCGGCCCAGCCCCTCCTTCCCGAGCCCGCCCCGTCTACTGCTGCTGCGTCAGGCTCGCGCGGAGCGCGGGCCGTTGCCCGGCACGGGGCGCGGAGCGGCCCGAGTCGGGCGGGAATTCTCGCGGAGCGGGAATTCCCTGTCGCGCGTGAGCGCGACCCCGGAACGGAGTTCCGGGCTTATTCCGCGCTTGCGCGGAATCCGCCGCGCTAGCGGCGGCGCGTCGTGTCTGCGGAGCAGACCGCGCGC
>NZ_JBWKDS010000067.1:0-23580 GCF_056435845.1 Streptomyces sp. NPDC043867
ACCCCCCACCCCCCTCCCCCCCCCCCCCCCCCCCCCCCCCCCCCCCCCCCCCCCCCCCCCCCCCCCCCCCCCCCCCCCCCCCCCCCCGGTGCGTGCCCACGAGGCGCGTCCCGCTGTCACGGAGCGTTCCGGTACCTGGTCCGTACCGGCCTCCGCCGACGCCGAGCCGCTAGGCTCGGCCCCCCATCGGCGGGCGCCCGCCCGACTTCAGGCCAGGGAGCGAAACGTGCTGATCACCCACGACACCCGGTGCGCGCTCGACACCGTGGTGGATCTGGTGAACACCGCGCCGGAGGACGACGCGGCGGACCGCCTCCCGGACCTCGCCTCCCTCGAGGACTTCGTGCGCAACCACGAGATCAGCGACGTGGGGGTGCTGACGGAGCAGGATCTGGCGGCCGTGCGCCAGGTACGGGCGCGGTTCACGGGCATCTTCGCGGCCGACGACGCGCACGCCGCGGCCCTGCTCATCAACGAACTGGTCGCCGCCGCGGGAACCACACCGCGCCTCACCGACCACGACGGCTACGACTGGCACGTGCACTACTTCGCGCCCGGCGCCTCCGTCGCCGACCACCTGGCGGCGGACTGCGGGATGGCGCTGGCCTTCTTCGTGGTCGCCGGGGAACAGGAACGGCTGCGCCGCTGCGAGGCACCGGACTGCCGGCGTGCCTTCGTCGACCTCTCCCGCAACCGCTCCCGCCGGTACTGCGACAGCCGGACCTGCGGAAACCGTCTGCATGTGGCGGCCTACCGGGCGCGGCGCAAGGAAGCGGCGGGCTGACGGAGCCCTCGGCGGGTGACGCCAGGGGCTCCGTGTACGGCTCAGAGCAGCAGCAGGTCGTGCAGCGAAGCCATGAGCAGAAGACAGCCGATCACCGCCAGAAAGATCATCAGCGGTGGCTGGGAAAGCGCGAAGAGACAA
Organism: Streptomyces sp. NPDC043867; assembly: GCF_056435845.1. Lineage (NCBI taxonomy): Bacteria > Bacillati > Actinomycetota > Actinomycetes > Kitasatosporales > Streptomycetaceae > Streptomyces > Streptomyces sp. NPDC043867. The sequence continues at coordinate 926 of NZ_JBWKDS010000067.1, forward strand.
CCTCGCCGTTCCTCGGGAGGGGCGGCGGTGTCGCTCTGTGTTGTGTCCAGCATCTCGCGGTGATGATGACCTACGGGACACCCCGCAGGCGATCAAGACACCCGAAATGACCGGGAGTTCACTGATCTTCGCGCAGCACGACGCCGGAGGTGATCACTTCCGCGGGCGCATGTGATCACTTGAGGGCTTCCCGCGTGCCGGCCGTCTTTGACCCGGCTCCGTGCTCCGTACGGCTTCAGATGCCGTGCTTCTTCAGGATGGCCTCGATGTCGCTGAAGTCCTCGGACGGGGCCGCCGCCGGAGGCCGCGCGGGGGCGGGCCGCGCGGTGGGGCGCGTGTTCTGCCCCAGCGAGGGCGCGGACGCCTCGGGGGCCACCGCCGCACGCCGCGCGGCCCGCGCCGCCTTGCGCTCCTCGCGGGTGCCGCCGCCGCGGCGCTCCACAGCCCGGGTGGTCAGGAACAGCAGCCAGGCAGCGCCCAGTACGGCGAAACCGGCCCACGCGGTCGGGCTGAAGGCGGTGTCCGCCGCCCAGCCGACGGCACCGGTCATCACCAGACCGACGGGCACCAGGGAGTAGGCGGCGATGCGGGCCGCGGCGAGGAAACGCTTGCGGTACGCCGTGACCACGGCGATACCCAGCCCGGCCGCGGACACGGCGGAACAGACGGTCTCGGCAATCATCCGGTCCTCCGGGCGGGGTGCGGGCGGGAAGGGCTACTGCGTCCCTTCCATCCTGCACCGAGCCCGCCCCGCCGTGCCACGGCCCGGGCGGACCTCAGGGACATCTCCGGGTCGGCGTCCTCCCCAGGTCCCGGTTGGGCACCGGCACCGCGGAGGTCCCGGTTGGGCACCGGCGCCGCGGCTGGAAGACTGGGGACCATGAACGACTCCTCCGCCGCCCGCCCCGTCACCCCCGTCCTGGACATCTGGTGCGAGCTGCAGTGCCCCGACTGCCGCACGGCCCTGGACGACCTGCGCGCCCTGCGCGCCCGCTACGGCGACCGGCTCGAACTGCGGCTGCGGCACTTCCCGCTGGACAAGCACAAGCACGCCTTCGCCGCCGCGCAGGCCGCCGAGGAGGCCGCGGAGCAGGGCAGGGCCTGGCCGTACGTGGAGGCCGTGCTCGGCCGCGTCGAGGAACTCGACCGCGGAGGTGAGCGGTTCCTCGTCGAGGTGGCCCGCGAACTCGGCCTGGACGCCGAGGAGTTCGACACCGCGCTGATCGACGGCCGGCACATCCTGATCGTCGACGCCGACCACGCCGAGGGGAAGGCCATCGGCGTGACGGGCACGCCGACCTACGTCATCGGCGGGGAGCGCCTCGACGGCGGCAGGAGCCAGGCGGGGCTGCGCGAGCGCGTCGAGGAGATCGCCGACCGGCTGCTGGCGGAGCAGGAGGCCTGATCCCGTCCGCCTCGGCCCTACAGCAGGTTCTTGTACAGGTGGTGGGCGGTCGTCTCGTAGCCGAGGGACTCGTAGAGCCGCTCGGCCGGGGTGTTGCCCGCGAAGACGTTGAGGCCGATCACGGGCCGGCCGGCGGCCACCGCCTGCGCCTCGGCCAGCAGCATCAGCGTACGGCCGTGGCCCCGGCCGCGGTGGGCGGCGTCGGCCTCGACGTCGAAGACGAAGGCGCGGTCGTCCTGCAGCGCCAGCCACAGGGTGCCGACCGGAACTCCCTCGTGCTCCAGGACGCTGATCAGCACGTCCTCGGTGTCCGTCCCCCGCGCCAGCAGCTCGTCGTGGTCGCGCCGCGACTTCTCGTACGCCTCCGCCTCGGGCACGCCTCGCTCGATCCAGATCCGCACGTAGCTCTCCCTGGCCCGCGCCTCCCAAGGTCCGTACTCCTCCTGGGACATGGGGCGGGCACGGCTGCCCGCGGGCAGCCGCGGGGGTGTGGCGCCGAGCCGCTTCTCCATGCCGCGGTTGCGTGTGACGTACCCAAGCGCACTCGTCAGCCTGAGGGCGGCCACGGCGTCGGCGGGAACCGACACCTCGATCCGGCGGCAGCCCCAGCCGCGGGCCACCTCCTCGACGGCGAGGGCGGCCACCGTGCCCCGCCCGCGCCCGCGGTCCGGCTCGTCGATCCACAGGTCGGCGGCCCGGGCGACGCCGGGTCCGAAGAGCGCGTGGGTACTGAGGTGTATCGCGCCCACGGGACGGCTGTTCACGCACACCTGGTAGCGGCGCGAACGCGTCCCGTCGGCGTGGTGCTGGAGCGGCTCGGTCGGCCGCAGGGTCGTGGTCATCAGGGGTGTTGTACCCGCCCGGCGGCCGGACGTCATCCGGATTTCCCGGCGGTTCGGCTACGGGTCGAGGTCGTTCCCGGCGTGCTCCTCGAAGATCCGCATCGCCTTGGCGGTCACCGGGCCCGGGGCGCCCGGCAGTTCACGCCCGTCGACGCGGTGCACCGCCTGCACGTCCCGCAGTGTGGACGTCAGGAAGATCTCGTCGGCGCGCTCCAGGACGTCGAACGGCAGGTCGGTCTCCCGGGCGCCCGTCCACTCGGCGGCGAGGGCGCGGGTGATGCCGGCGAGGCAGCCGGAGGCGACCGGCGGAGTGTGGATCTCGCCGTCGAGGACGACGAAGACGTTCGACCCGGTGCCCTCGCACAGCTGCCCCACCGTGTTCGCGAACAGCGCCTCGGAGGCGCCCTGTTCGCGGGCGCGGGCCAGGGCGACCACGTTCTCCGCGTACGAGGTGGTCTTGAGACCGGTGAGGGCGCCGCGCTCGTTGCGGGTCCAGGGCACGGTGACGACGGCGGTGGAGTCGGGGCGGCGGGCGGTCCCGCCAAGGGCGACGATCAGCGTCGGGCCGTGCTCGCCGCGGTCCGAACCGAGCGGGCCGTGGCCGCCGGTGTACGTGATCCGCAGCCGGCCCAGCGCCGTCGCGCCGGCTTCGACGACCGCGGCGCAGGCGCGGCGCACCTCGTCGAGGTCGGGGTCGGGCAGGCCGAGGCCGCGGGCCGAGCGGGTCAGCCGGTCGAGGTGACGGGTCAGGGCGAACGGCCGCCCGTCGGCCACCTTCACCGTCTCGAAGATGCCGTCGCCCACGGTCAGTCCGTGGTCGAGGACGGAGACGCGGGCGGACTCGATGTCCTGCAGCCCGCCGTCGAGCCAGATCTTCACGAAAGGGTCCCTCCACTCGCCTCGTACGTCCCCGACGCTACCGCGAGCAGTCTCGACGCCTTCAGCTCGGTCTCCCGCCACTCGCCCTCGGGGTCCGAGCCCCAGGTGATGCCCGCCCCCGTGCCGAAACGCAGGACACCCTCGGCGCGGTCGATCCAGAAGGTGCGTATGCCGACGGCCAGCTCCCCGGTGCCCCGGTCGGCGTCGACCCAGCCGACGCCGCCGCAGTAGGGGCCGCGGGGCGCGGTCTCCAGGGCGTCGATGATCCGCAGGGCGCTGGACTTGGGGGCGCCGGTGACGGAGCCGGGCGGGAAGGCCGCGGCGAGCAGCTCCGGCCAGCCCGCGTCCTCGCGCAGGTCCCCGCGGACGGTGGAGACGAGGTGCACGAGCCCGGGGTGCTTCTCGACGACGCACAGGTCGGGGACGGTCACGGTGCCGGTGGCGCAGACCCGCCCGATGTCGTTGCGGACCAGGTCCACGATCATCACGTTCTCGGCGTGGTCCTTCTCCAGGAGGTCCGCCTCCGTCCGCCCAGTTCCCTTGATCGGGCCCGATTCGACGGTCCGGCCGTCGCGGCGCAGGAAGAGTTCCGGGGACGCGGTCGCGATCTCGACGCCGTGGGCGGGCAGGCGGATCGTCCCGGCGTACGGCGCGGGGTTGCCGCGGGCCAGCAGCGCGGTGAGCGCGTCCACGTCGGCGCCGGGGGCGACGGGCGCCGAGAGCACCCGGCAGAGGTTCGCCTGGTACACCTCGCCGGCCGCGATGTGCTTCCGGATCCGCCGTACGCCCTCGGTGTACGCGACGCGGCCGAGGGACGACGTCCAGTCACCGGCCGCCGGTCCCCGCCACTCCCCCGGCACCGGCGCGGGCACCTCTTCGGCCCGTACGTCGCCGAAACGGGCGCAGGTGAGCCTGCCCTCGAAGTCGGCCGCGACGGCCCAGAAGCCGGTGGATTCCAGGGCCGCGGGGTCGCTGGTGACGTCCAGGAGGCGGGTCGCCACGAGGCCGCCGAAGCGGGCGAGAGCAGGGAGGTCGTGCACGCAGTCGAGTCTAGGGCGGGTGACCTGCGGGTGGGCCCGGCCGCGTCCCGGCGCGGACGCACCGCAGCACGCTGCACAAACGCGTTTTTGTACTGGCCCGGGAATCCGCTAGAGTTCAACACGTCGCCGGGACGCGTGAGCCGACCGGAAACGACACGCGGACGTAGCTCAGTTGGTAGAGCGCAACCTTGCCAAGGTTGAGGTCGCCAGTTCGAACCTGGTCGTCCGCTCGTAGGAAGAGGGGGATCTTCCCGAACCCCCGCACTCCTGGTGGAGTGGCCGAGAGGCGAGGCAACGGCCTGCAAAGCCGTCTACACGGGTTCAAATCCCGTCTCCACCTCCAAGGACGATTAGCTCAGCGGGAGAGCGCTTCCCTGACACGGAAGAGGTCACTGGTTCAATCCCAGTATCGTCCACTGGATCTCGTCGAAGATCCGGTCCCGCGCGATTAGCTCAGCGGGAGAGCGCTTCCCTGACACGGAAGAGGTCACTGGTTCAATCCCAGTATCGCGCACGCAGTACACCGCACCATGTCCCGCGCGATTAGCTCAGCGGGAGAGCGCTTCCCTGACACGGAAGAGGTCACTGGTTCAATCCCAGTATCGCGCACCAGCCGAAGCCCCCGGCCGTCTCGACGGCCGGGGGCTTCGTCGTGCGCCGTCTCCGGCCGGGGAACGGCCAAGGGGCCCTCCGGCGCGGAGGGCCCCCTCTTCGGTTCAGGACGAGAAGAGCATGTGCCCGAAGCTCTTCTGGCGGTGGTGGCCGCCGTGGCCGCCGTAGTGACCACCGTGGCCGCCCTGCGGGGCGCCCCACGCCGGGGCGGGGGCCGAGGGGTACGCCTGCGGGGCGCCCGGGGGCGGCGGAGCGGGCTGCGACCACTGGGACTCCAGGCGGGTCAGGGACTCCAGCTCGCCGTAGTCCAGGAAGATCCCGCGGCAGCCGCTGCACTGCTCGATCTGGACGCCATTGCGGTTGTAGGTGTGCATGGGCGCGTGGCACTTCGGACACTGCATGCTCGGCTCAACTCCTCGTCGTCAACGCTGCTTCGCGCTACATCAGGACAGACACTGCCCGGCCTGCGGTCGGTTGCACCCTACTTCGCGTGATCACGTGCGGACTCCGGCGGGAGGGCGGCCATGCGGTCGCACGCGTCGATCACGGCCTGCTGGACCTCGTCCAAGGAGCGCCCTGCCGCCACGGACTTGGCGATCGCCAGCGCCGCGGTCTGCACGGTGAGCGCGCGGGCCGGCACGTCCAGCGCGGGCCAGGGGTCGCCCTCGGCGGGAACCGCCGGGCCACCGGCCTGCCGGTAGGCGGTCAGGAAGCGGCTCCAGTCGTCGGGCGGCAGGAGACCGCAGGCGTACCAGGCGGCCGGGCGGGCCAGGTCCCAGGCGGGCACGCCGTGGCCGAGGTCGTCGACGTCGATGAGCAGCCAGGGGCCGGTCGCCGCCGGGTGGCGCACGAGCTGGCCGAGGTGGAGGTCGCCGTGGCAGAGCGCGGTGGGCGCGGCCGGCATCGGGGCCGCGGCGCGGGCCCAGGGCGGCAGGCCGGCCCAGGCGCGCAGGACCGGTTCGGCGGCGGGGTGCGGGCCGGCCGCCGTGAGCCGGCCGATCGCACGGGCCGCCTTGGCCGGGCCGCGCATCGCGGGCAGTCCGGCCGGCACCCGTGTGCGGTGCAGCCGGGCCAGCAGGACGGCGGCCTCCTCCCAGGGGGCCGCCTCCGGAGTCTCCGGGTCGACCGGGGTGCCGAAGGGCCAGAAGGTCACGGGGCGGCCGTGCAGGGCGACGGGGGCCGGGCGCAGGGGCGGCAGCAGGACACCGGAGAGGCCGGGATGCGCGGCGACGGCCAGACGCCGGGAGAGTTCCCGGGGGTCCGTACCGGAGTCGTGGGCCTTGGCGACGGTGTCGCCGTGCCGCACGACGGTGCCGTCCGCCCGGTCGGCGAGGACGGCTTCGGCGTGTGCACAGGCGGCGCCGCCGGGGTGGGCCGCGCCGCGTGCCCGGGCGGTCAGGGCGGGCAGCACGTCTGCGGTCACGGGTCCCCCTCGGATGCGTTCGGTTCGAAGTGAGCGTACGCAGGCGGCGCGCGGCCCGGGACAGAGCGGTGCGCCCTTGCGGCGACGGCCCCGTCACGACGGTGCGTCCCCCACGGCGGCAGCCCGGCACCGCGGTCGGTCCAGGGCGGCTGCCCGGTCACGGCGGTGTGTCCCCCGCGGCGGCCGCTCCGCACACGGCGGTTGCGTCCCCACGGCGGCCACTCCGGACTCGGCGGTGCGTCCCCACGGCGACGGCCCCGTCACGGCGGTGCATCCCCCACAGCGGCCGCCCGGTACCGCGGTGCGTCCCCACGGCGGCCACTCCGGACTCGGCGGTGCGTCCCCCGCGGCGGCAGCCTCGGTGCCGCGGTCGGTCCAGGGCGGCAGCCCGGTCACGGCGGTGTGTCCCCCGCGGCGGCCGCTCCGCACACGGCGGTGCGTCCCCCACGGCGGCAGCCCGGCACCGCGGTCGGTCCAGGGCGGCAGCCCCGTCACGGCGGTTGCGCCCCCACGGCGGCCACTCCGGACTCGGCGGAGCGTCCCCCACGGCGGCAGCCCCGGTGCCGCCGTGGGGCTTAGGGTGGCGGCCCCGTCCCTGGTGGTCGGTCGGACGTGGGCATGGCAATGCCCGCGCAGCTCCCCAGCTGCGCGGGCATCTGTGCCGTCCGCCGCACCCCCGTCCCCACGGGGTTTCCTGGCCGGATGTCCCCGCCCGGACCGCTCTTCCGGGCCTGGGGCGCCGCTCAGCGCCCCAGCATCACGCCCACGGACGACGCTTGTGTGACCACTGCTTCCCAGCCGCCGAACACGACCACGAGCAGGGCCGCCAGGGGAAGGACCATCGCTGTCGCCACCAACGGGTGGCGACGGCCCGGGCTGCCGCCGAACGCGGCGGTGTACGCCTTGCGTCCCTGCGTGCGGATCGCCGTCCGCGGTGCCGTGTGGGCCATGGTCCCTCTCCTGACCGAGTTTCTGTCGTTGTTGACGGCGGCGGGTGTCTGACCTCGGGGGACGAGTGCTGCACCCGCCGCTTGTCCTCAAATCTAGGGGCCCGGCGGGTGCCGGTCGTCATGCCCTCGTACCGATTGCCGGGCCTCCCGGAGGATGAGCGATGACCTGCGACGTACTCCCCTGGGTGGAGATGAGGTCCTAGGTCTCAGGGTCTTCCCGGAGGGGACGTCCGGTGTGTCCCTACTCTTCCGAGCTGTCCTGTCTCGGGATCGGCTGCTCGACGAGGGCCAGCACCCGATTGGCCATGAAGCGTGCCGTGCGCACCACTGATCCGCTTCGGGTGACTTCGCTCACTTCCACGACGCCCCGGCGCACCGCCGTCTCCACCCGGCGGCCCGCCCTGCTCGCCACCACCTCGTACGTACGCGTCGTGTCCCCGGCGTCCACGACTATCTCCACACGGTCACCCTTCATGGGCTCAATCCCCCTTCTGCGACGGATGGTTGGGACCCCAGGCAGCTCGAAGCGGGCCTGGCCGCGCGTTCCCTGACCACCTTTCAAGTTTCCCACCCGGCACTGACAATCGATCGGGTCGCGAGGGCGCGGCCTATGCGCGCGCCCGGCCGCGGAAACGTAAGCTGTGGCTCGTCAAACGGACCGGGCAGCGGGGATGGACATGGCGATGATGCGCCTGAGGCGCGAGGACCCGCGTGTCGTCGGCTCGTTCAGGCTTCACCGACGGCTCGGCGCGGGCGGGATGGGCGTTGTCTACCTGGGCTCCGACCGGCGTGGACAGCGGGTCGCACTGAAGGTGATCCGGCCCGACCTGGCGGAGGATCAGGAATTCCGGTCGCGGTTCGCGCGCGAGGTCTCGGCGGCCCGGCGGATCAGGGGCGGCTGCACGGCGCGGCTCGTCGCGGCCGATCTCGACGCGGAGCGGCCGTGGTTCGCCACGCAGTACGTTCCCGGCCCCTCGCTGCACGACAAGGTCGCCGAGGAGGGACCGCTGAGCGCCGCCGACGTGGCGGCCGTCGGCGCCGCCCTCTCCGAGGGGCTCGTCGCGGTGCACGAGGCCGGTGTCGTCCACCGCGACCTGAAGCCGTCCAACATCCTGCTGTCCCCGAAGGGCCCCCGGATCATCGACTTCGGGATCGCCTGGGCGACGGGTGCCTCCACCCTCACGCACGTCGGTACGGCGGTCGGGTCGCCGGGGTTCCTCGCACCCGAGCAGGTGCGCGGCGCCGCCGTCACCCCGGCGACCGACGTCTTCTCCCTGGGCGCCACGCTCGCCTACGCGGCGACGGCCGACTCGCCCTTCGGGCACGGCAGTTCCGAGGTGATGCTGTACCGCGTGGTGCACGAGGAGGCCCAGCTGCACGGCGTTCCCGACGCGCTGGCCCCGCTCGTGCGGGCCTGCCTCGCGAAGGATCCCGAGGAGCGGCCCAGCACGCTGCAACTGTCGTTGCGCCTCAAGGAGATCGCGGCCCGGGAGGCGCAGGGACTCGCGGACGTACGGCCGCCCGCCCCGCGCACGGACCCGGACCGGCCGAGCGGCCGGCTCGCCGAGCAGTACGCCGAGCAGCGCACCCAGCGCCGCCCGCAGGGCACACAGGGGTCACGGGGCACCTCCCAGCCCCGCACGGGCGGCGGCTCGCGGTCGGGTTCGCGCCCCGCACCCTCGCGCAACACCACACGCTCCGGCAGGCGGCCCGCTCCCCGCAGCGGCGCGGGCCGGCCGGGCCCGCGTACCACCGGCACCGGCCGGCGGCCCGCCAATCCGCGGCTCCTGCGGCAGCGCCTCTTCGTGTTCGTCGTGGTGACGCTGCTGGTGGCGCTGGGCATCGCGGTGGCCCAGGGCTGCCAGGGTCCGGCGCGGGGGCTCGGGAACGGGGGCGCCCGCACGGACGTACGCCACGAGCTGTCGTACCCGCCGCCGGACGGCGGACACCGGATCGCCGCGAGGTAGCGGGACGCGCGTCGGGCAGGACGCCCGGACGCCGACGGGGCGCATCGGCCGACGGGGCGCATCGGCCGGCGGGACGCATCGGCCGGCGGGACGCCAGGCAGGCCGGGGCGCCCGGGCCGACGGGACGCTCAGGCAGGCGGGCGGCCCGTCGCCACGGCGTAGAAGGCGACCGCCGCCGCCGCGCCGACGTTGAGCGAGTCGACACCGTGGGCCATCGGGATGCGCACCCACTCGTCGGCGGCGACCAGCGCCCGGGTGGACAGGCCGTCGCCCTCCGCGCCGAGCATCAGGGCGACCCGGTCCATCCTGTGCGGCGCGGTCTCGTCGAGGGTCTTGGCCTTCTCGTCGGGGGTGAGCGCGAGGAGGGCGAAGCCCGCCTCGCGCACCGACTCCAGGCTCCGCGGCCAGGAGTCGAGCCGGGCGTACGGCACCGAGAAGACGGCGCCCATGGAGACCTTCACCGAACGCCGGTACAGCGGGTCCGCGCAGTCCGGGGAGAGCAGCACCGCGTCCATGCCGAGGGCCGCCGCCGAACGGAAGATCGCACCGATGTTGGTGTGGTCGTTGACCGACTCCATGACGACGACCCGGCGGGCCGACCGCAGCAGTTCGTCCGCCGTCGGCAGCGGTTTGCGCTGCATGGAGGCGAGGGCGCCGCGGTGCACGTGATAGCCGGTGACCTGCTCGGCGAGCTCCGGGCTGACCGCGTACACCGGGGCCGGCAGCTCGTCGATGACGTCGCGCATGACGTCGACCCACTTGGCGGAGAGCAGCATCGAGCGCATCTCGTAGCCCGCGTCCTTGGCGCGTCTGATGACCTTCTCGCCCTCGGCGATGAACAGGCCCTCGGCCGGTTCGCGCTTGCGGCGCAGCTCCACGTCGGTCAGGCCCGTGTAGTCACGCAGACGCGGGTCGTCGGGGTCCTCAACGGTGATGAGATCGGCCACAGGGTGATACTGCCTTGTCGTGGGTGCGGTGCCAACGGCTCGGAACGGGTGGGTTACCCGGGGTTACGCGGAGCGTGCTACTCGGGGAGCCCGGAGGCCAGGGTGTCGGACGGCCCGGAGGGCGCGGCTCCGAAAAGGTCCGTGAGCAGCCCCGCGCCCGCGTTCACGACCTCCCCGACGACGATGACCGCCGGGGGCCGCACGTCCTCGGTGCGAACGGTCTCTTCGACCGTCGCGAGGGTCGCGTCGACCCGGCGCTGGGCGGCCGTCGTGCCTTCCTGCACCAGGGCGACGGGGGTGTCGGCGGATTTGCCGTTGTCCATGAGCGTGCGGGCGATGGCGCCGATCTTGTCCACGCCCATCAGGACGACCAGCGTGCCGCGCAGCTTGGCGAGCGCCGCCCAGTCGACCAGGGAGCGTTCGTCGTCGGGGGCCACGTGGCCGCTGACCACGGTGAACTCGTGGGCGACCCCGCGGTGCGTGACCGGGATGCCCGCGGCGCCCGGGACCGAGATCGAACTGGAGATGCCCGGGACGATCGTGCACGGGATGCCCGCCTGGGCGAGCGCCTGGGCCTCCTCCATGCCCCGGCCGAAGACGAAGGGATCGCCGCCCTTGAGCCGGACGACCGCCTTGCCCTGCCTGGCGTGCTCGATCAGCGCGTTGTTGATGGCCTCCTGGGCCATGAACCGGCCGTACGGGATCTTCGCCGCGTCGATCACCTCGACGTGCGGCGGGAGTTCGGCGAGCAGGTCGCGCGGGCCGAGACGGTCGGCGATGACCACGTCGGCCTCGGCGAGGAGCCGGCGGCCGCGCACCGTGATCAGGTCGGGGTCGCCGGGGCCGCCGCCGACGAGGGCGACGCCCTGGGCACGCTTGCGGTGGTGGGGCGCCACGAGGGTGCCGTCGCGCAGGCCTTCGACGACGGCGTCACGGATGGCGGCGGTGTGCCGGGGGTCGCGGCCCCGCGCGTCGGTCGTCAGCACGGCGACCGTGACGCCCTCGCTGTGGCCGGTGGCCGGGGTCCAGGCGGTGGCGGCGTCGGCGTCGTCGGAGCGGACGCACCAGACGCGGTGCCGCTCGGCCTCGGCGGAGGCACGCTCGTTCGCCGCGGTGTCGCTGGTGGCGATCAGGGCGTACCAGGCGTCGGTGAGGTCACCGTCCTCGTACGGCCGCCGCGTCCAGCTGATCTCGCCCGCGTCCGCCATCGCCTCGACGGAGGGAGTGGCCTGCGGTGACACGAGGTGGACGTCCGCGCCGGCCGCGATCAGGGCGGGGAGGCGGCGCTGGGCCACCTGGCCGCCGCCGAGGACGACGACGCGGCGGCCGGCGAGGCGGAGGCCTACGGGGTAGGCGGGGTGTTCGGCCATGGCAGGTCGGCTCCTTGCGGGGCGGTGCGAGACGGGCCCCCTGCGCCTTCGGAGCGGGCCTGACGTGCGGATTTTAAGCTGCGGGTCCGTGTGGTGGCGCGGGCGGGTGCGGATTTCCTCCCCGCACCCGGGCCCGCCCGAAACGGGAGCGGTGTCCGGGCGGGGCTGAGGACCGGGGCGGTGTCCGGGGGTGCCGCCCGAAACCGGGGCGGTGTCCGGGCTTGGCTGAGACCGGGGCGGTGTCCGGGGGTGCCGCCCGGTGCCGGGTCGGCGTCCCGGGGGTGCCGCTCTGATGCCGGGTCGGCGTCCAGGGTGCCGAGCCGACTCCGGGTCGGTGTCCGGGGGGCCGAGCCGGCTCCGGGCGGCGGTGTCCTGCCCGTACCGCCTTGCGAGGGCGGGACAGGGCACGGCGCTCGCGGTGCTACTTCTCGGTCACCCCGGCGGAGTCGAACGTTGCCACCTCGTGCATCGCCCGCGCCGCGCTCTGCACCACCGGCAGCGCCAGGAGCGCGCCCGTGCCCTCCCCCAGCCGCAGGTCGAGGTCGACCAGGGGACGCAGGCCCAGTTTGTTCAGGGCTGCCACATGGCCGGGTTCGGCGCTGCGGTGGCCCGCGATGCAGGCGGCAAGCACCTCGGGGGCGATCGCGCGCGCCACCAGGGCGGCCGCACCGGCACTGACCCCGTCCAGGATCACCGGCGTACGCAGGGAGGCGCCGCCCAGCAGCAGGCCGACCATGGCGGCGTGCTCGAATCCGCCGATCGCGGCGAGGACGCCGACGGGGTCGGCCGGGTCCGGCCGGTGCAGCTCCAGGGCGCGGCGGACGACCTCGGTCTTGCGGGCCAGGGTCTCGTCGTTGATGCCCGTGCCGCGACCGGTCACCTCGCCGGGGTCGGCGCCCGTGAAGACCGAGATCAGGGCCGCCGACGCGGTGGTGTTGGCGATGCCCATCTCGCCGGTGAGGAGTGCCTTGTTGCCGGCCGCCACGAGGTCGCGGGCGGTCTCGATGCCCACCTCGATGGCCGCCCTGGCCTCCTCGCGTGTCATCGCGGGACCTGTGGTCATGTCGGACGTGCCGGCACGGATCTTGCGCGGCAGCAGACCCGGGGTCGCGGGCAGGTCGGAGGCGACACCCACGTCGATGACGCAGACCTCGGCGCCCACCTGGTTGGCGAAGGCGTTGCACACCGCGCCGCCGCCCAGGAAGTTCGCCACCATCTGGGCGGTGACCTCCTGCGGCCAGGGAGTGACGCCCTGGGCGTGCACACCGTGGTCCCCGGCGAAGATCGCGACGGCTGCGGGCTCCGGGATGGGCGGCGGGCACTGGCGGGACAGTCCCGACAGCTGCGCGGAGATGATCTCCAGCATGCCGAGTGCGCCGGCCGGCTTCGTCATCCGCTTCTGGCGCTCCCAGGCCTCGCCGAGCGCCTTGGCGTCGAGGGGGCGGATGTTGGTGACGGTCTCCGCGAGCAGGTCGTGCGGCTCCTCACCGGGCAGCGCGCGACGGCCGTACGTCTCCTCGTGGACGACCCACGACAGCGGGCGGCGCTTGGACCAGCCGGCCTGCATCAGCTCGGGCTCGTCCGGGAACTCGTCGACGTAGCCGACGCAGAGGTAGGCGACGACCTCCAGGTGCTCGGGCAGCCCGAGGGCGCGTACCATCTCACGCTCGTCGAAGAAGCTGACCCAGCCGACGCCGAGACCCTCGGCGCGCGCGGCGAGCCAGAGGTTCTCGACGGCGAGCGCGGAGGAGTAAGGCGCCATCTGCGGCTGCGTGTGGCGGCCCAGGGTGTGGCGGCCGCCGCGGGTCGGGTCGGCGGTGACGACGATGTTCACCGGGGTGTCGAGGATGGCCTCGATCTTCAGTTCCTTGAACTGCTTCGCCCGGCCCTTGGGCAGCGACTTCGCGTACGCCTCGCGCTGACGCGCCGCGAGTTCGTGCATCGAGCGGCGGGTCTCGGCGGAGCGGATCACCACGAAGTCCCACGGCTGCGAGTGGCCGACGCTCGGCGCGGTGTGGGCGGCCTCGAGGACGCGCAGCAGCACGTCGTGCGGGATCGGGTCGCTGCGGAAGCCGTTGCGGATGTCGCGGCGCTCGCGCATCACGCGCAGCACGGCCTCGCGCTCGGCGTCGTCGTAACCGGGCGCGGCGGGGCCGGTGGACCCCCTCACGTTTTCCACTGCGGCCGTGCTCTCTTCCTGGTCGGCGCCCTGGGTGTCCAGGTCGTCCGCCTGCTGTGCGACTACGAATTCCGGGTCCGCGGCGGGCGGCTCCGGTACGGGGGATGCCTCGGCCTCGCGCGGGGCGGGCACGGCGGAGTCGGGTTCCTCGGCTGCCGGGAGGGCGGTGGCGGGCTCCGGTTCGCCCGTCGGCTCGGGGGCCGGGGCAGGTGCCTCCGCGACGGGCTCGGCCGCCGCGGGTTCTGCCGCCGGCGTTTCGGCTACGACGGGCACGGCCGCCAGGGGCTGGTCCGCCTCGGCTTCGACCTGTTCCTCGGTGAGCGGGAGCTCCTCGATTGGTGCCGAGGCTGGTGCGGTCGCCTCCGGAGTGACAGGTACCGGGTCGGGGGCCGGGGCGGTCGGCTGCTCCTGCGGGGGCAGGGGCGGCACCGTCATGGCGTGCGGGGGTGTCGGGGCCAGATGCGGCGTCGTCGGCACCGAACCCTCGACGGGGACGAACTCACCGACGGGCCGGTTCGCGTGCCGGCCCACGCTCTGTTCCCGGTGGTCCGCGGCGGGCGCAGGCTCCGGGAACGCGACCGTTTCGTCCGGCAGGACCTCGCCCTGCGCGTGACCGGCCGTGGCCTGACCCGGGACGGCGTGGGGTACGCCGACGCCCACCGGAACGGCGTGCGGCTGTTCCGCGACGGGTTCGGCGATCTGCTGGACGTACGGCGCCGCGGGTTCGGACGCGGCGAAACCCGGTGCGACGTCAGCGACCGGCTCGGCGTGCGCCGCGTCGACCGCTGGCACGGGGTCCGTCCCGGCCGGCGGCTGCGGTGCCTCCACGGGCGGCTGCTGCGGGTCCCCGGCGGGCCCGGCGTCGACGAACGGGGCGGCGGCGACGTCCGTGTCAGAGGCACCGGGGTCCGGCAGGGCGGCCCCGGTGGGCGGAGCGGTCCCCGTGTCGGCGGCGTGCGCGTCCGGCGCTGCCGGTTCGGTGGTCCGCGGCTGTGCGGGGGTCGCGATCCGGGGCTCGTACGCGTACGAGGCGTCGTGCGAGTTCAGGAGGGCCTGCGGATCCGGGAGGGACTGGAGGTCCGGGGCGGGCTGAAGGTCTGCGGCGCGCTGAACGTCCGGCGCCGGGAGGGAGGGCCCGGACTCGGCGTGCTGCGCGAGCTCGAATTCCTCCCCCTCGGGGGCGGACGGCTCGGCAACGGCGGGTCCGTGGAGGTCGGTCTGTGCCTGCGGCAGCGGCTGCCCGGTCTGGAAGTCGGTCACGTGCCCGGCGTGCGGGTCCGGCGAGCCGTCGAGGTTCTGCGGGATCGGCGGTGCGTCCGGGTCCTGCGGGGCGGGCGACGCGTCGGTGAGGACGGCACCGTCCAGGGCCTGCTGGTGCAGATAGTCCTCCGGCGCGAGTGCGGTGTCACCGGCAGGCACGGCTCCGGTCTCGGGTGCCGGTACGGCGTCGGGGGCCCCCGACGTGTCGATGCCTGCGGGCGTAGCGATACCTGCGGGCGTGTCGATGCCTTCCGGCGTCTCAGTGCTTTGCGGTGCTTCGGGCACCGGGGCCTCGTCCGGAGCGGGCCCGGCGGGCGCGGCCTGCGCAGCGGGCGCGGCCCGGGGCGCCTCGATGACGTCCGGGGCCTGCGCGGCCTCGGCGGTCTCCACGGGCGGTGCGGTTTCCGGCTCCGGGGACACGTCCGCGACCTGCGCCGGTTCCGGGGCGGGCCCGGCCTCCGCGGTCGGTGCCACCTCCGGGACGACCGTTTCTGCGGGGATCCCCCCGGTGGCCGGCTGCGGTGCGGCACCCCAGGGCGCGCCCTGCTGCGGGACGTCCCCGAGCTGCGGGACGTCGGGGTACTCGGGCCCGTTGGCCGGCGGGGCGGTCTGGCGTACGGGCGCGGGGGCGGTCGACGCACCCGCCGGGCCGCGGTCCGCGAGCGAGCGCACGGGGCTGGACGAGCCGTCCGGGGTGGGCGGACCGAGGTGCAGGGGACGGCGGGGCGGCGCCGGCTGGGGCGCCGGAGCGGCGGCCGTCCGGACACCGCCGAGATCGACCGAGCCGCTGTCCCGGCCACCCGTCTCGTGCGGACCGGGCTCGTGCGCGGTCTGCGGGACGAACAGCGGGTGCGGGTCGGGGGCGAGGGGCATCGGGGCGGGTGGTGCCACCTCGTTGCCCCACGCGCCCTGTGCGCCCGGCATGAGAAGCAGATCGTCGTCCTCGGCGGGGGCGCCGGAGGGGTCGAGGTAGGTGTACGCACCGAGCGAGGAGACGCCCGGCTGCTCCACCATGCCTGCGTTCTCAGGCAGTCCCTCGCCCGGGACCTGGCCGGTGTCGGTCATGCGTACCCCTCGCCCATCGGTTAGTGCTCCTACGACCAGCTCGCCCGGAACGGCGCACCGACCGCCCCCCGCAGAGAAGAACGAGCGTGCGTGCCCAGCGGCACGAACGACCCGCCCGCAAAGGAGACAAAGCCATTAACTGGCATTGTCGCGGTCGTCCCGCCGTCGCGACAGCTTGATCCGCGACGGTCCACTGTGGACTGCGCCACGTTGCGCGTCCTCCGGTCGACGCCGTACCACACCCGACCCAAAAGGGGCGCGTTTTCCGGACATTGGCCGACGAAGCGCCGGGCACAAGTGCGGTACCACGATCGGCCAGCCTACCGCGCGCGGTACGACAAGCCGATCACGGGGCGCGATCAGGCAGACGCCCGGTGAGCAGGAACGCGACGCTCCGCTCCCTCTCCGTCCAGGCCCGCGTGTCGAGGTCGACGGCCTGGAGAAGGGCGCACTCGACCTGGTAGCCGTGCTCACCGAGGTCCCGGCCGATGAGTTCGGCGGCGTCACGGGTGGCCGCGTGGGTCACGATGCGCTGCGGTCGGCGGTCGGCGACGGCGGAGACCACCGCCGCGCCCCCGCCGCCGACCCGGACGACGTCGGGTTCGGGGAGGTTCTCCAGGATGTGCGGGGCGGTGCCGGGCACGACCTGGACCTGGACGCCGAAGCGGCGGGCCGATTCGTCGGTGCGCGCGCAGGCCGCCGGGTTCCGGTCGACCGCGATGACCGCGGCACCGGTGCGGGCGGCCTCGGTGGCGAAGGCGCCGCTCCCTGAGCCGATGTCCCACACCAGGTCACCGATGCGCGGCCCGAGCCGGGCGAGTTGCGCGGCGCGCAGCAGATCCGTCTCGCCCTCGCCGAGCACACCGCCGTAGGCCGTAGCCGGCAGCGCCCAGCCGCGCGGGCCCGCGCCCGGCTCGCGTCCGGCGATCCAGCCGCCGCCCTCGGCCGCGGCCACGAAGCCGCCGATGACGATGACGACGTTGGGATCGCGCCAGGTGTGGTCGGCGGCCTTGTCGGAGGTGACGACGCTGACCTGCTCGCGGCCGGTGCCGAGCTCCTCGCAGATGACGAAGGTGCGGTGGACTCCTTCGAGGAGCAGACCGAGTTCCGCGGGGCCGGCGCCGGGTGAGGTGAGGACGGCGACCTTGGTGTGGGCGCGGCATACGTTGACGGCGCGGCGCAGCGAGCGGGGGTGTGCCACGACCACGTGGGCGTCGTCCCAGGGCATTCCGGCGCGGGCGAAGGCGGTGGCCACGGAGGACACGGCGGGGACGACTTCGACCTCAAGACCGAACTCGGGAGCGCGCAGGGTGCGGACGACTCCGAAGAACCCGGGGTCCCCGTCGGCGAGGACGACGGCGGTACCGCGGTGGTTGGCGATGCGGCGGGCGGCCAGGGCGACGCTGCCGAGGCGGACGCGCTCGGCGGTCGCGGGCACTTCGGGGAGTTCGAGGTGGTGGCCGGCGCCCGCCACCAGCGTGGCGGCACGGAGAGCGGATTGCGCCGCGGCGGTCAGCGGCGAGCCGTCCCAGCCGATCACCGTGACCCGGTCGGCCATCGTCGTCAGTCTCCAGGTAATTTTCGCAGCGTGTCGGGGGACTGCCCGCGCACGGGCTCCGTGAGGGTACCCGGTGGACCTGGGCGGTGCGGCGACGGCCCCCGCCAAGGGTGGGAGCGGTCCCGCGGTTTCAGTTCCAGTCGGAGTACGACGTGAAGCCGGTCGTCTCGGCGAGTTCCTCGGCGACGCCGTCGAGGTCCTCGGGGAGCAGGCTCCACACGATGAAGTCGGTGCGCAGGTCGGCCCACGTGCCGTCCTCGGTGCGGGTGCGCGCTATGCAGGCGTTGCGCAGGACGCCCTCGCTGATGCAGCCGATCTTCTGGGCGACCTGCTGGGAGGCCGTGTTGTCGGCGGCCGTGCGCAGCTCGATGCGCTCGAAGTCCTGGTCGCGGAACAGCCATTGGGCGGTGGCGAGGGCGGCTTCGGACGCGTAGCCCTCGCCGCGGGCCCAGGGAGCGATGATGTACGACAGTTCGGTGGAGCGAACGTGCCAGTTCGTCCTGCCGAGTTGGACGATGCCGACCAGCCGCTGGGTGAGGAACTCCGTGACGGCCAGGTCGAGTCCGCGGCCCGCCGCGCGTTGGGCGGGCGCGTACTCGGCGATCCAGCGGCGGGCGCCGTCCTCGGTGAAGGGCTGCGGTACGGAGGTCCAGGCGGCGACCAGTTCGTCGTTCATCATCTCGGCCAGGGCCGGGACGTCGTCCTCTTCGAGCGGGCGCAGCACCAACCGCTCCGTGCTGATGGAGATGCCGGGGAAGGTGCTCGTCATGCGCCGCTCCGTAACCTTCGGAAGCCGTCGGGCCGTCGGATGTCGTCGGGCCTGCTGAACTGCCCAGCATGCAGCATGGAAGCACCGAACCGCATCACGGGGTCCACTCCCGGTGAAGAGCGGACCCCGTGGGGTGACCGGCGGGCCCGGCCGGGGGCAACCGGCCGGGGGTGGCCCCGGGTCGGAGATCAGAAGGACGGCAGGACGGACCCGGCGTACTTGTCCTCGATGAACTTCTTCACCTCGGGCGACGTGAGGAGCTTGGCGAGCTTCTTCACGCGCGGGTCGTCCTCGCTGCCCTTCTTCACGGCGAGGAAGTTGCCGTAGGGGTTGTTCTTGGCCGACTCCAGGACGAGGGCGTCGTCGGCGGGCTTGAGGTCGGACTCGATGGCGTAGTTGCCGTTGATCACCGCGGCGTCGACGTCGTCCAGGGAGCGGGGCGTCTGGGCGGCCTCGAGCTCCTTGAACTTCAGGTTCTTCGGGTTCTTGACGATGTCGCCGGGGGTCGCCTCGTTGCCCACACCCTTCTTGAGGGTGATGATCCCGTTGTCGTCGAGGAGCTTGAGCGCCCGCGCCTCGTTGACCGTGTCGTTCGGGACGGCGACCGTCGCGCCGCTCTTGAGTTCGTCGGCCTTCTTGACCTTGTGCGAGTACAGGCCGAGCGGCTCCAGGTGCACCGTGACGACGGGCACGATGTGGGTGCCCTTCTTCTTGTTGAAGTCGTCGAGGTAGGGCTGGTTCTGGAAGTAGTTGGCGCCCACGGACCCGTCCTCGGTCGCCGTGTTCGGCGTGACGTAGTCGGTGAACTCCTTGACCTCCAGGTCGAGTCCCGCCTTCTTCGCCAGGTTGTCCTTGACGTAGGTGAGGATCTCGGCGTGCGGGGTGGGGCTCGCGGCGACGATCAGCGGGCCGCTGGTGTCGGAGGCGGAGTCCTTGTCCGAGCCGCAGGCGCTGAGGCCGAGGGTGAGGGCTCCGGCGGCGAGGACGGCGGTGGTGATCTTGGCGGTGTTACGCACGAAAAGTGCCTTTCCTTATGGGTGAAGCGGCCCCGTCCGAGTGGGACGGGGAGTCCGGGGTCAGCTCTTCCTGACGGCGTCGGTCGCGACCGTGCCGGGGAAGATGCCGCTGAAGGGGCGGAAGAGCAGCAGGGGGCCGGTCCTGGCACCCCTGCGGTGCAGGGCGCGCGCGGCGAAGTCGCCGCCGAACTGGAGGAAGGAGATGGCGACGGCCAGGACCGCCACGGTGATCCACATCAGGCCGGTCTCGAAGCGCTGGTAGCCGTACCGGATGGCGATGTCGCCGAGTCCGCCCGCGCCGACCGTGCCCGCCATGGCGGAGTAGCCGATGAGCGCGACGACCGTCGTGGTGGCGCCGGAGATCAGCGACGGGAGGGCCTCGGGCACGAGGACGCTGCGTACGGTCTTCCAGGTGCTGCCGCCCATCGACTGCACGGCCTCGACCAGGCCGCCGTCGACTTCGCGGACGGACATCTCGACGAGCCGCGCGTAGAAGGGGATCGCGCCGACGGCGAGCGGCACGATCGCCGCCTCCCGGCCGATGGTCGTCCCGGTGATCGTGCGGGTGAAGGTCATCAGGGCGACCATCAGGATGATGAACGGCATCGAGCGGGCGATGTTCACGACCTGCCCGATCACCTTGTTGGCCACGACGTTCTGCAGCAGTCCCCCGCGGTCGGTGAGGACGAGCAGGAGGCCGAGCGGCAGGCCGCCGACGATCGCGATCAGCGTGGACCAGCCGACCATGTAGAACGTGTCCCAACACGCCTGGGTCAGCAGTGGCTGCATCTCCGACCAGGTCACTTGGCACCTTCCTTCACGAGCGCGGACTGCTGGTCCGCCTGGCCGACGAGGTCGATCTGCAGGCCCTGCTCCCGCAGGAATCCGATCGGCACGACGTTCTCCTCGTAGGGGCCGGGCAGTTCGATGCGCATCCGGCCGACCTGCTTGCCCGCGACGGTGTCCATCGCGGCGCCGAGGATCGATATGTCGATGTTGTAGGTGCGCGAGAGCTGGGAGATGACGGGCCGGGTGGCGGCCTCGCCGTGGAAGGTGACGTCGATGACGGTGCGGTCGTCGGCGGAGGCGTCGCCGCTCACCGGGAAGAGTGCCGCGGCCATCTCGGAGCCGGGGGTCGCGAGCAGCTCGGTGACCGTGCCGGACTCGACGATGCGGCCGTTCTGCATGAGGGCGGCCGAGTCGCAGATGGTCTTGACGACGTCCATCTCGTGGGTGATGAGCAGGACGGTCAGGCCCAGCTGCCGGTTCAGGTCGCGCAGGAGCTGGAGGACGGACCGGGTGGTCTCGGGGTCGAGGGCGCTGGTGGCCTCGTCGGAGAGCAGCACCTTCGGGTCGCCGGCCAGGGCGCGGGCGATGCCGACGCGCTGCTTCTGTCCGCCGGAGAGCTGCGCCGGGTAGGCCTTCGCCTTGTCGGAGAGGCCCACCAGGTCGAGCAGGTCGAGCGCCTTGCGGGAACGCTCCCTGCCGGAGACGCCGAGGATCTCCAGGGGCAGTTCGACGTTGTCCTGCACGGTGCGCGAGGACAGCAGGTTGAAGTGCTGGAACACCATGCCGATGTGGCTGCGCGCCCTGCGGAGCTCCCGGCCGGCGCGCGGGCCGCGGCCGGCGAGGGCGGTGAGGTCCTGCCCGGCGACGGTCACGGTGCCGGCGGTGGGGCGCTCCAGGAGGTTGACGCAGCGGATGAGGGAGGACTTGCCGGCGCCGGACTGGCCGATGACGCCGTACACCTCGCCCTCGCGTACGTGCAGATCGACGCCGTCGAGGGCGGTCACCTCACGGCCGCGCGAGCGGTAGACCTTGGTCAGGCCCGTTGTCGTGATCACTGGGTTTCCGTCACTGTCGAGTGCGGGGCGTGGGTGTGCCCCGGCACGGGTGCATGCGGTCGGGAACGCGGCACGGTTCTCGCGAGGGGCGGTCGAACCGGGGAGAACGTGTGCGTGGGGGCCGGCTCGGTCACGCAGGAGCTACGGACACGGCACAGCCGTCTCGCTTCGGGGCGCGAGGCTCGGGGGTGGTGCGGGGGCCCTCAGAAGGCGCACATTCGACACATACAACGAGCACCGGGCGTCGTGGTCGCCTCGGTCGCAAGGATGCGGCTGCTCGTCGTGGTCATGCGATCAGTAAAGCAGACGTATGCCCGGGGGCCCGCACCGCTGTCCGAATAGCGGACAGCCGTGGACGCCGGGCGCGCCCGAGGGCGCCGGGCGCTCCGCCCGCGCGTGACCAGTGCGGACGGGACGGACGGCCCACGGCGGTGAGCCCGGACCCGGACCGCGTGTGGCACGGCTGTGGCCAACGCCACGGATACCCTGCCGGGGGCTCCCGCCTTCCCGTGGCACGCCGGGGGCGGGGGCATCGGGCCTTTTGGCCCGTAATAGGGTCGCGGCATGCTTGATGCCCTGACGGTCGCGACCGCCGTCGCCGCACTCCTGCTCGCCGCCTGGTGCGGCTGGGCCGCCTACCGCGATCAGCCCACCAAGGACTGGCACTTCATCGGCATGGCCGTGGTGTCGCTGCTCGCCCTGGTGCAGCTGGTCGTCGGCATCGTCCGGCTGTCGCGGGGCGAGAAGCCGGAACAGGGCACGACGATCTTCGTGGCGTATCTGCTCGGCGCCGTCGCGTGCGTCCCCGCCGCGGGGTTCATGTCGCTGGCCGAGCGCACCCGCTGGGGCTCGATCACGGTCGCGGCCGGCGGCGCGGTCCTCGCCGTGCTCGAAGTGCGGCTCTACGACATCTGGGGAGGCTGAGATGCCGGCCGCCGGCGAGAACGGGAACGTACCCCCGGCAGAGGCGCCGGCCGGGCGGAAGCGGGTCCGGCTCATCCGCGGGCCCGGCATGCTGCTGGTCTGGCTGTACGGCGTGATGGTGGTCGGGGCGGTGTCGCGTTCCGCGGTGCAGATCTCGACGGAGTTCGACAAGGCCCCGCTCGCCTACTCGCTGTCCGCCGTCGCGGGTCTGGTGTACGGCTTCATCACGTACTCGCTCGTCCGGGGCGGCGAGACGGCCCGCCGGGCGGCGCTGGTGTGCTGCGCCGCCGAGCTCGCGGGCGTGCTGATCGTCGGGACCTGGACGCTCGTGGAGCCGTCCGCCTTCCCCGACGCCACGGTGTGGTCGGACTACGGGATGGGCTACCTGTTCATCCCGGTGCTGCTGCCGCTGACGGCGATGTACTGGCTGCGCAGGGCCGGCCCGACCGCATGATCACGGACCGTGCCGGCGACCGGGGGCCGTCCGTGACGTGAACACTCCGGCCGCGGGGGGGGGGGGGGGGGGGGGGGGGGGGGGGGGGGGGGGGGGGGGGGGGGGGGGGGGGGGGGGGGGGGGGGGGGGTGGTGGGGGGGGGGGGGGAGGG
>NZ_JBWKDS010000068.1:0-21760 GCF_056435845.1 Streptomyces sp. NPDC043867
GTGGGGGGTCGCCCCCCTCCCGGTTTCCCCCCACCCCCCGCCCGCACCACAGACGGAGCAACACAAACAAAAAAAAAAAAAAAAAAAAACCCCCCCCCCCCCCCCCCCCCCCCCCCCCCCCCCCCCCCCCCCCGCCTTGCGTATCCTCGGGACGTGCTTCTCTCAGACAAGGACATCCGGGCCGAGATCGACGCCGGACGGGTCCGCATCGATCCGTACGACGAAACCATGGTGCAGCCGTCGAGTGTCGACGTGCGGCTCGACCGGTACTTCCGGGTGTTCGAGAATCACCGCTACCCCCACATCGACCCCGCCGTCGAGCAGGCGGACCTCACCCGGCTCGTCGAGCCCGACGGCGACGAGCCGTTCATCCTGCACCCCGGCGAGTTCGTGCTGGCCAGTACGTACGAGGTCGTCTCGCTCCCCGACGACCTCGCCTCGCGGCTGGAGGGGAAGAGCTCGCTCGGACGACTCGGGCTCGTCACCCACTCCACCGCCGGTTTCATCGACCCCGGCTTCTCCGGGCACGTGACGCTGGAGCTGTCCAACCTCGCGACGCTGCCCATCAAGCTCTGGCCCGGGATGAAGATCGGGCAGCTGTGCATGTTCCGGCTCAGCTCCCCGGCCGAGTTCCCGTACGGCAGCGACCGGTACGGGTCCCGCTACCAGGGTCAGCGCGGGCCGACCGCCTCCCGGTCGTTCCTCAACTTCCACCGGACCCAGGTGTGAGCGGGAGCGACGGGCAGAGCATGGGTGACGTGCGGGAGAACCTGACCTACGAGCGGTTCGGCGTCGCCGTGCGCGAACTCGCCCAGACCATCGCCGACGACGGCTATCAGCCCGACATCGTGCTCAGCATCGCCCGCGGCGGTGTCTTCGTCGCAGGCGGTCTCGCCTACGCCCTCGACTGCAAGAACATCCACCTGGTCAACGTGGAGTTCTACACGGGCGTCGGGACCACCCTCGAGATGCCGGTCATGCTGGCCCCCGTGCCCAACGCGATCGACTTCTCCGACAAGAAGGTCCTGATCACGGACGACGTCGCCGACACCGGCAAGACGCTGAAGCTCGTGCACGACTTCTGCGTGGACGCCGTCGCCGAGGTCCGCACCGCCGTCATCTACGAGAAGTCCCACTCCCTCGTGAAGTGCGAGTACGTGTGGAAGCGCACCGACGAGTGGATCAACTTCCCGTGGAGCGTGCTCCCTCCCGTGCACAGGTCAGGAGAAGCGGCCAGGCCGAACACGGAAGCGCTCTGAGCGTCAGTCGAACCAGGCCGGGTCGCCGGTCTCGATGAACCGCTTCAGCAGCGCCCGGTCCCCCATCGCCTCCCGGAGGAGCGCGCCGAGGGTCTGCAGGGCGGCCGGGTCGGCGCCGTAGGCGATGAACATGCCCGCCTCCGGGTCGTACTTGACCAGGTCCGCCACTTCCGGCGCACGCGTGCGCATGGCCGACCTGGCCACGCCCTCCCACGCGTAGCCGTTGCACTCGTGGCCCGATTCCTCGAAGACCCCGGACACGCCGCCCATGGCGGCGTCGGGGAGCATCAGGCAGTAGGTGCCGGGGGCGTGGTCGTACTCGAAGAACACCAGGGGCGCGAACGTCTCACGATCAGTCATGGGGCCGACCATAGAGGTCACCTCTGACACTCCCTCCGGCCCGGTCGGCTGAGCCCCCTCCGGTGCGGAGATGCGCGGGCGGGCACGCGGCGAGACGCTGGAGTGGTCAGCCCCGTGGCGTCCGACCGGGCCCCGTGATGTGCGATCCGCACCGGCGGCTCACGACGGTGCCGCGGTCCCCGCGAGGGAGGGCGCTCGCCATGGACGCCAGCACACTCGAGGCGATGCGGACCGCCCTGCGCGCTCCCGTCATCACCCCGCAGGATTCCGGGTACGACATGGCCCGCACCGTCTACAACGCCATGATCGACCGGCGCCCGGCCGCCGTCGTGCGGTGCCGGGACGCCGGAGACGTCATGGCGGCGGTCGACTTCGTCCGGGACCGGGGTCTCGAGACGGCCGTACGCGGCGGCGGGCACAGCGGCGCCGGGCTGTGTCTGGTCGACGACGGCGTCACCATCGACCTGTCACCGATGAGCGGGGTGCGCGTCGACCCGGTGACGCAGACCGCCCAGGCCGGCGGCGGCGCCACCCTCGGCGACCTCGACCACGCCACCCACGCCTTCGGCCTGGCCACCCCCACCGGCATCATGTCCACGACCGGCGTCGCGGGCCTCACCCTCGGCGGCGGACACGGTCACCTCACCCGCAAGTACGGCCTGACCGTGGACAATCTCCTCTCCGCGGACGTGGTGCTCGCCGACGGCGGGTTCGTCACCGCGAGCGAGCGGGAGCACGCGGACCTCTTCTGGGCGCTGCGCGGCGGCGGCGGGAACTTCGGCGTCGCCACCTCCTTCACCTTCCGGCTGCACCCGGTGCACACCGTCGCGCTGGGGATCACCCTGTGGACCCTCGACAGCATCCAGGACGTCATGCGGTGGTACCGCGCGTTCCTGCCGCAGGCGCCCGACGACCTGAGCGGGTTCTTCGCGGTGCTCGCCGTGCCGTCGGGACCGCCGTTCCCGGAGGAGATCCACGGGCAGCGGATGTGCGGCGTGGTGTGGTGCTGGAGCGGGGACCCGGACCGCGTGGAGGAGATGCTGGCGCCCGTGAGCGAGCCCGGGCCGCCCGTCTTCCACTTCACGGCGCCGATGCCGTACCCCGCGGTGCAGACCATGTTCGACCAGCTGATCCCCGCCGGGCTCCAGTGGTACTGGCGCGGCGACCTCTTCGACCGGATCACCGACGATGCCATCGACGTGCACGCCAGGTACGCGGAGGGCCTGCCGACCCCACTGTCGACCATGCACCTGTACCCGGTGGACGGGGCCGCCGGGCGGGTGGGCGAGGACGAGACCGCGTGGACCCACCGGAACGCCGTCTGGTCCGGCATCGTCGGCGGCGTCGATCCCGACCCCGCCAGGGCCGGGACGATCAGGCAGTGGTGCGTCGACTACTGGGCGGAGCTGCATCCGCACTCGCTGGGCGGCGCGTACGTCAACTTCCTGGGCGCCGACGAGGGCCAGGACCGGGTCAGGACCACCTACGGCGACCACTACGCCCGGCTCGCGGCGGTCAAGCGGGCCTACGACCCGCACAACCTCTTCCACGCCAACCAGAACATCGAGCCGGCCCCCGCGGACTGAGCCGGCCAGAACGGGGGTCCGGCCAGAACGGGGGTCCGGCCAGAACAGGGGTCCGGTCAGGACAGGGGTCCGGTCAGAACGTGCCCAGCTTGATGATCGACAGGATCGCGATCAGCTGGATCGCGGACGCGCCCAGCGCCTTCGGCCAGGGCAGGTCGTGCGAGCGGGACACCATCAGCGTGAGCAGGGCACCGGCCGCCAGCCACGTCGCCCAGCCGAGGAGCTGGACGAAGGAGGCGTCGCCGCCGAAGAACATGGCGACCACCAGACGCGGGGCGTCCGTGATCGACATGATCAGCATGGAGAGGCCGACCGTCGGCTGCCAGGCGCCGTCGCCGCCGAGCTGGCGGGCCAGTGTGTGGGTGACCACGCCGAGGATGAACGTACTGAGGACGATCGCCACGGCCGTGATGAGGACGATCGGTACCGCGTTCGACAGCGTCGCGTTGATCGCGTCCTCGCGGGCGCCGTCGAAGCCGAAGACGGCGAGCAGGCCGTAGACGAACGTGACACCGAGCGCTGGGCCCCACATCGCGTAGTCGCGCATGTGGAGGAAGGTCGGCGCGGGGCGCAGGACGATCCCGCGCAGCAGGCCCTTCCAGTGCAGGCGCGGGCCGACCGGCGCGGCCGGGGCCTGTCCCGCGCGGTAGGTCTCGCCCTGGCTGTACGGGTCCTCGCCGATCGCGAAGGCCTGGGTGTGCCCCGGCTGGTTGGCCGCGTACGGGTCGGGGCCCTGCTGGTAGCCCTGCCGGCCGTCGTCGCCGAAGTACTCCGGCTCGCCCTGGCCGGGGGCGCCCTGCGGCCACCCTCCGCCGTTCGGCTGACCGCCGTAGGGCTGTCCGCCGTACTGCTGCTGCGGCGCGGGTGGATAGCCGTACGGCGCGCCCTGCCCCTGGGGGGCCTGCTGTCCGTACGGCTCCTGCCGCGGTTGTTGTTGCGGTCGCCCTTGCGGGGTGCGGTTGTCCCGGCCGCGTCCGATCCTGAATCCAGCCACGTAATCGAACGTACCTGTTCCCGGAGAGTGACGTGCCGGGCCCGGGGCATCGGACCCGGCTTTGCGGCCGAGCTGTGACATCCCCTAAGGGGCCAACGGGCCTGGTCTCAGTGGCTGCTCAGGGTCTTCCCGTAGGCGAGCGCGGTTGACGCGGCGGGCAGGCCCAACCCGGTGGGGGTGAAGGCGTGGGAGCCTTCCGCCGAGGCCGACGGGAGCACCCAGACGCCGCCCGAGCCGCCGTTCTCGCCCGGGGAGCCGACCGCCACGTCGGGTGCGCCGTCGTGATCGTAGTCACCGGTCGCGACCGCGGCGCCGAAGGCGTCGCCCGTCTCCGCGACGCCCGGGACGCGCGGGGTGTCCTGCTGGTACGCCACCGAGTGGGCCTGCCCGGACGCGTCCAGGAGGCCGTTCGCGCCGCCCAGGAGCAGCGTCGCGGCGCCTGCCTTCGCGCGGTCGCCGATGGCCTCGCCGGGGGCGCCCGCGATCAGGTCGTCGCGGCCGTCGCCGTCGATGTCGGCGGCGGCGAGGGAGGCGCCGAAGCGGTCGCCGGTCTCGGCGACGCCCGGGACGCCGACGGTGTCCTGGTTGAGGGTCTGGTGGCGGTGGCCGAAGTTTCCGGGGACGCCGGCGCCGTAGTGGACGTGGATGCCGCCGCCCGCGGCGATCTCCTCGGGACCGCAGGGGTCGTCCACGTTCTCGTCGGCGATCTCCCGGCACTCGCCGAGGGCGAGGTCGTCGTGGCCGTCCCCGTCGAAGTCGCCGGCGGCCAGCGCGGTGACGCCCGCGTTGTCGGTGTTCCAGATGTTGGCGAGCGACTTCTCCTCGGGGGACCAGCTCCACAGGCGTACGTGGGACTGGGTGAAGGGTGTGGTGGACCAGTAGCCCGCGGCCAGATCGGCGACGCCGTCGTCGCCGCCGTCGAAGTCGCCGGTCGTGAGGACGGGCGCGCGGCCGCCCATCGCGCCGGTGAACACGGTCGTCGTGGCGCCGCCGCCCGCCTTCAGCACGACCTTGTCCTTCGCGCCGACGGCCACGTCGGTGGTGCCGTCGCCGGTGAGGTCGACCGCCGCGACGGAACTCCCGTACGCCGCCTGGGCCGCCGGGCCGTTCAGGACGGTGGCCCCGGTGCCGAGGCCGCCGCGCGCCCCGCGGATCACGGCGACGGTGCCCGCGTCCGTCCCGGCGCCGGTGACGTCCTCGCCGGGGGCGCCGACGAGCAGGTCGGCCGTGCCGTCGCCGTTCGCGTCGGCCACGGTGACGGCGGCACCGAAGTGGTCGCCCTTCTCCGGGGTGCCGGGGACGGCGGCTCCCGACTGGCTGACCCGGGTGGTGCCCGCCGAGCCGGGGCCCCGCGGTCCGCCCCAGACGACGCTGACGTATCCGGCCTGCGGCTGTCCGCCGACGGTTGCGGTCGGCACGCCGACGGCGAGGTCCGCGTAGCCGTCGCCGTCGAAGTCGCTGGTGACGGGCCTGGGTGCGGCGGCGGTCGCGGGCGGCGCGAGCGTCAGTCCGGCGGTGGCCGCCGCGGCGACGGTGACTGCTGTGGCGTACGTCCGTATGCGCACGGGGGCTCCAACGGGTTGCGGGGACTGCGGGGACTGCGGGAACTGCGGGAACTGCGAGGGCACTCGTGTGACTGCCGAGAGGCGCCGGGGGTTGCGCCGGGGTTCACAGCGAGTTCACGGCAGGCGCGGGATGCGTCACGACACGGCGGGCCCACGACACGGCGGGCCCGGGCCCGCCGTATCCGCCGTACCCCCGTGTCGGGCACGCCCCCGCCGTCCCGGCGAACGCGCCCTGTGCCGCGGTGCCGGCCGGCCGCGGTGCCGGCGTGCCGTGGCGTCAGCCGACCAGGACGGTGCCGAGGCTCGGGTCGTACGCCGTCGGGATGGCGAAGGCGCTCGGGCCGTAGCAGGCGGAGAAGTCGGCGGTGTAGGGGCCGGTGGCGGCGGAGGCGGGGGCGGAGAGGGCCACGGGGGCGACCCCCGCGGCCAGGAGGGCGGCGAGGGCCGTGGTGGTGCGCAGACGCATGCGGGGCTCCGGGGACAGGTCGGGCCCGCGCCGGGGGCGGCGCGGGCCCGACGAGCGGGGAAATAGGTTTCGGACAGGCCCTAGTTGGCCGCGTTGGCGCCGAACACCGGGTAGCCGTCGGTCGATACGCCGACCGAGGACGGTGCCAGGGAACGCGCACCGGTGGTGGTGATCTTCGTGCCGTCGGAGGGCAGGTAGGTGAGTGCGCCGTTGAAGTCGTTCTCGCCGTGCGCGCCGACCAGCAGGTCCGCGTGGCCGTCGTGGGTGACGTCGGTCAGCTTGACCTCGGAGCCGAAGTAGTCGTCCTTCTCGTCCGAGCCGGGGACGCCGGCCGTGGACTGGGCGAAGTACTGCGACGCCGCGGCGGTGTCGAGACCGGAGGCGGAACCGTACAGGACGGTCACCGCGCCCGTGTTCACGACGCCGTTCAGGTTCTCGCCCATCGCGGAGACGGCCAGGTCCTGGTAGCCGTCGCCGTTGACGTCGCCGAGCGACAGCTCGCCGCCGAACCAGTCGCCGCGCTCGGACTCGCCGGGCACGGCACCGGATTCCTGGCTCACGGCCTCCGTGTACGCCGGGCCGCTCGCGGATCCGTAGATGATGTGGACCTTGCCGCCGGTCACCGACTCGGGCACGGAGGGGGTGCCGTCGTTGGACGGGTCCCAGTCCTGGCCGGTCACGATGTCGCCGAAGCCGTCGCCGTTCACGTCGCCGATGGCCGTGATGACGCCCCGCTTGATTTCCACCGCGCCGGAGGAGACCAGGCCGGAGGCCGAGCCGGGGAGGTAGTAGTTGGTGTTCCAGCCGGACTCGCTGTCGGTCTCGTAGCCGTCGACGACCAGGTCGGTCCTGCCGTCGCCGTTGACGTCGCCCGCGGTGAGGTTGAGCGGGCCGGTGACCCCGCCCGACTGGATCGGGGGCTTGACGGTCGCGCGGGCGCCGTAGCCGCCGGAGGCGGTGATGCCGCCCTTGAAGACGTAGACGGTGCTCGCGGACGAGCCCACCGCGAGGTCGTCCTTGCCGTCGCCGTCGTAGTCGCCCGCGGCGAGCGTCTTGCCCCAGCGGTCGTGGGAGGAGACCGCCGGGTCCTTGATCGTCGTACCGCCGGTGAGGCCGCGGGAGGAGCCCCACAGGACGAGCACGGTGCCGCCGTCGGTGTCGCCGTCGACGTCCTCGTACGCGGCCGACACGGCGAGGTCGTCGAAACCGTCCGCGTTGTAGTCGCCGTACGCGCCGAGCCCGAAGTGGTCGCCGGTCTCCGCGGAGCCCGGGACGCCCGTGGTGTCCTGGCTGACCGTCGTGCGGCTCGTGGCGGTGACGCCGTTCGCCGAGCCGTACAGGGCGACGATCTGACCGGCTTCCTTCTTGCCGCCGACGGTGGAGTTGCCCGCGGAGAACGCGGTGTCTCCGTAACCGTCGCCGTTGAAGTCCGCCTCGTGGTGGTGGACCGAGTCCGCGGCGAGGGCCGTGGTGGTCGTGAAGGTGAGGAGACCGCCCGTCAGCGTGGCCGCGGCGGCCGTCGCGAGGGCGATTCTCAGGTGCTTGTGCATGCGGGATTCTCCTGCGGCATGCGGGGGACGCCTGGCGGGCGTCCGCAGTCAATGGGGTGCGCGTCGCCCGCGTTTGCCTGGAGTTGTCCTGGGCGTCACGGGGCGGTCGGCGAACAGGAGACACGTGCTGGGGCGCAAGGGTTGTACGTGGATGCGGAAAACTTCTGCGCGTGGTGGGGCGCAGGTGGTGGGGCGCACGTCATGGGAGCCGTGCCCGGCGCACCTGAACCACGTTGGCCGGCAGGCAGGTCGGGGCGGATCTAGAGCGGCCGCACCCGCAGGCCGAGGTCGCCGGGCGTGAACATCCGCGCGCGCTCGGGGTCGAAGCCGGCGCCGGAGCCGTGCAGCACCAGGAACGCGCCCCCGCCCTTCTCGTACCGCGGGCCGAAGACGACCGCGTCCGCGTGGCCGTCGCCGTCGACGTCGAGCAGCGGCGGCCGGTGCCCGAAGGCGTTCCAGCCGTGCGGGTTCGGGGTGCCGGGCAGCCCGTCGGTCCCGGGGCCCACCGACCGCTCGCCGGCCGCGGAGGGCACTCCGCGCTCCCCGCCCGGGAGCAGCGTGACCTCGCCGTCGTGACCGCGCGGGCCGGGGGTGAGGACCACGACGTCGGGCCTGCGGTCGCCGTCGACGTCGCCCACCGCCGGTTCCGCGCCGAAGCCGACGGGCCGGCGGTCGCCGGTGCGGTCGCCGATCACGGTCTCGGGGCGTCCTGTGCCGAGGCCGGACCTGGCGCCGTACAGGATCGTCAGCGCGCCGCCGGTCCGCGGCATGTCGGCCGGGGCGACGGGCAGTTGGGTCGGCAGCAGCAGGTCGTCGGTGCCGTCACCGTCCGCGTCGCCGGTCCCCGGGGTGCGCGGGCCGTCGAAGGTGGACACGGCCCGGCCGATGCGGTCCTCCTGGCGGGTGTCGCGCACGAGGCCCCGCTCGCCGCCCTCGTAGTAGCCGATGTCGTGCAGTCCGGCCGGGGCGGAGTCGTCCTGTTCCGCGTCGTAGGAGTACGTGAGGACGGCCTCGGCCCGGCCGTCGCCGTCGAAGTCGCCGGTGGTGGCGGTCTGCGGCGCGGCGTAACCGTGCTGGTCGAGGTCGAGGACGGCCTGGCGCCGCGGTGTGCCGGCGCGGTCGAACGGCCCGTACTGGAGCGAGCCGTCGGTGCCGGGCTCCCGGGAGCCGGTGTCTCCGGTGCCGCCCCGGCCGCCGTCGAGCAGGTCCACGGACCCGTCGCCGTCGAAGTCGGCGGCGGCCAGCGGGCGGAAGCCGCGCGGCAGGTCCAGGACGCGGGCGGCGCCGAGGCCCCGCGGGCCGCCGAACATCGCGAACGCCCGCGCGTCGGCCGCGTCGTCGCCGTGGCTGCCCAGCAGGTCGGTGAAGCCGTCCCCGTCGAGGTCGGCCCGCAGCGGCACCGAGAGGAGTCCCTCCTGTCCCCGGGGTGCGCGGGTGCGGCTGTTCCAGGCGGGGTTGAGGCCCTGCTTCGAGCCGTAGACGACGATCAGAGTGCCGTTGTACTCCTTCTCGCCGGGGGACTTCGCCTGGACGTAGTCGATGTAGTCGTCGTACCCGTCGCCGTTGAAGTCGCCGGGGTCGGGGTGTCCGGCGGGCTTCCCGGCGGAGGGGCGCCCGTGGGCGGGGCGCTCGGAGGCGGGTTCGTCCGCGCCGCACCCGGTGGCGGCGGTGAGGACCACGGCAAGGACCAGCACGGCACGCAGGTGTGTCAATGCGACTCCAGGATCGTTCGACGACGGTGCACCGCCCCGACCCGCACATGATGGCCCTGTACGGGCGGACGCGCGGCCCGGCATCGACGAGAACACCCCATGTCCCCGGGCGGGCCGGGGACATGGGGTGCTTCGGAGGCCGAACGTGGTGCGGCCGCTACGCGGCGGATCCGGCCGTCACTTGACGGGCTCGGGCTCCGGCGTGCTCTCGGTCTCGGCCGGACCCGCCGGGTCGACCGGTGTCCTGACGGAGTCGAGCAGCAACTGGGCGACGTCGACGACCTGGACGGACTCCTTGGCCTTGCCGTCGTTCTTCTTGCCGTTGACCGAGTCGGTCAGCATGACGAGGCAGAACGGGCAGGCGGTGGAGACGATGTCCGGGTTGAGGGACAGGGCCTCGTCGACGCGCTCGTTGTTGATGCGCTTGCCGATCCGCTCCTCCATCCACATCCGGGCACCGCCGGCGCCGCAGCAGAAGCCGCGCTCCTTGTGGCGGTGCATCTCCTGCTGGCGCAGGCCCGGGACGGCCGACATGATCTCGCGCGGCGGCGTGTAGATCTTGTTGTGCCGGCCCAGGTAGCAGGGGTCGTGGTAGGTGATCAGACCGTCCACCGGGGTCACCGGCAGCAGCTTGCCCTCGTCGATGAGGTGCTGGAGCAGCTGGGTGTGGTGGATGACCTCGTAGTCGCCGCCGAGCTGCGGGTACTCGTTGCCGAGGGTGTTGAGGCAGTGCGGGCAGGTGGCGACGATCTTCTTCGCCGACTTCGGCTTCTTCGACTCGGCGGTGACGTTGCCCTCGTCGTCCGTCTCCTCGCCGAAGGCCATGTTCAGCGCGGACACGTTCTCCATGCCGAGCTCCTGGAACAGGGGCTCGTTGCCGAGGCGGCGGGCGGAGTCACCGGTGCACTTCTCGTCGCCGCCCATGATCGCGAACTTGACGCCCGCCATGTGCAGCAGCTCCGCGAAGGCCTTGGTGGTCTTCTTGGCCCGGTCCTCCAGGGCGCCGGCGCAGCCGACCCAGTACAGGTACTCGACCTCGGTCAGGTCCTCGATGTCGCGGCCGACGACCGGGATCTCGAAGTCGACCTCCTTCGTCCACTCCAGGCGCTGCTTCTTGGCCAGCCCCCAGGGGTTGCCCTTCTTCTCCAGGTTCTTGAGCATCGTGCCCGCCTCGGACGGGAACGCGCTCTCGATCATCACCTGGTAGCGGCGCATGTCGACGATGTGGTCGACGTGTTCGATGTCGACCGGGCACTGCTCGACACAGGCGCCGCAGGTGGTGCAGGACCACAGGACGTCCGGGTCGATGACGCCGTTCTCCTCCAGCGTGCCGATCAGCGGGCGCTCGGCCTCCGCGAGGGCGGCGGCGGGCACGTCCTTCAGCGCCTCGGCCGAGGCCTTCTCGTTGCCCTCCATGTCCTTGCCGCCGCCGGCCAGCAGGTACGGCGCCTTGGCGTGCGCGTGGTCGCGCAGCGACATGATGAGGAGCTTGGGGGAGAGGGGCTTGCCGGTGTTCCAGGCGGGGCACTGCGACTGGCAGCGGCCGCACTCGGTGCAGGTCGAGAAGTCGAGGAGGCCCTTCCAGGAGAACTGCTCCACCTGGGAGACGCCGAAGACGTCGTCGTCGCCGGGGTCGGTGAAGTCGATCGGCTTGCCGCCGCTGGTCATCGGCTGGAGCCCGCCGAGGGCGGTCGCGCCGGACGCGTTCCGCTTGAACCAGATGTTCGGGAACGCGAGGAACCGGTGCCAGGCCACACCCATGTTGGTGTTCAGGCTCACCGTGATCATCCAGATCATGGTGGTGCCCAGCTTGATCATCGCGAACAGGTAGACCAGGTTCTGCAGCGTCGTGACGCCGAGGCCCTTGAAGAGGAGGACCAGCGGGTACGAGGTGAAGTAGGCGGCCTCGTAGTGGTCGACGCCGTGCAGCGCGCCCTCGAGGCCGCGCAGGATCATGATCGCCAGACCGATGGTGAAGATGACGTACTCGACGAAGTACGCCTGGCCCATCTTGGAGCCCGCGAAGCGGGACTTGCGTCCCGGACGCGAGGGAAGGCTCAGCAGCCGGACGGCCATCAGCGTGACGATGCCGAGCGTCGTCATGGTGCCGATGAACTCGATGTACAGCTCGTACGGCAGGAAGTCGCCGAGGACGGGCAGCGTCCAGTCGGCCTGGAAGAGCTGGCCGTAGGCGTTGACGATCGTCGGCGGCAGCGTCAGGAAGCCGATGGCCACGAACCAGTGGGCGACGCCCACGACGCCCCAGCGGTTCATCCGGGTGTGGCCGAGGAACTCCCTGACCAGCGTCACGCTGCGCTGGTAGGGGTTGTCGGTCCGGGTGCCCGCGGGGACGGGCTGGCCGAGCTTGAAGTGCCGGACGAACTGGCCGATGGCGCGTGCGAGCAGCGCGACGCCGACCACGGTCAGGACCAGCGACACGATGATCGCGGCGAGTTGCATTCGGGGGCTCCTCGGGCCTGCGAGGTGGTGCTTCGAAAGTGATTACTAAGCGGTAACTTATGCAGTCCGTCTGAGACTACCCATTTCTAGCGCCGCACTGTAGCCAGGCGGGCGGTGATCTGCGTCGCTGAGGCTTGCCTCACGGCGGCGCGCCGCCCGGAGCGGCCGGGCCGCGGCTCGCCCGGTACAACCGGATCCTGCCATTCGCGCCCTGTTGCGGCATTCTCTCCCGGCATGGGCGTGTGGTCCCCGGGCACCCGGTGTCGGATTTCGCGGCCCCTGCTCGCCGATCTCTTCACAAAGCCCCAGCTCACGCCCTCGTTGCGCGTAAGGAACGGATAAGAGCTGAGTCTGCCCGACTCAGCTCTGTTGACCACGCGGCGGGAGTGATGCACACTTGAGTCCGTTCCACTCAATGTCAGCTGGAGGAATTGTCATGGCACGTGCGGTCGGCATCGACCTGGGCACGACTAACTCCGTCGTCAGCGTTCTGGAGGGCGGCGAGCCCACCGTCATCACCAACGCCGAGGGCGCCAGGACCACGCCGTCCGTCGTCGCCTTCGCCAAGAACGGTGAGGTGCTCGTCGGCGAGGTCGCCAAGCGCCAGGCGGTCACGAACGTCGACAGGACGGTCCGTTCGGTCAAGCGCCACATGGGCACTGACTGGAAGATCAACCTGGACGGCAAGGACTTCAACCCGCAGCAGATGAGCGCCTTCATCCTGCAGAAGCTGAAGCGCGACGCCGAGGCCTACCTGGGCGAGAAGGTCACGGACGCGGTCATCACCGTCCCGGCCTACTTCAACGACTCCGAGCGTCAGGCCACGAAGGAGGCCGGCGAGATCGCCGGCCTGAACGTCCTGCGCATCGTGAACGAGCCGACCGCCGCCGCGCTGGCGTACGGGCTCGACAAGGACGACCAGACGATCCTCGTCTTCGACCTCGGTGGCGGCACCTTCGACGTGTCGCTGCTGGAGATCGGTGACGGCGTCGTCGAGGTGAAGGCCACCAACGGTGACAACCACCTCGGTGGTGACGACTGGGACCAGCGCGTCGTCGACTACCTGGTGAAGCAGTTCCAGAGCGGCCACGGCGTGGACCTCTCCAAGGACAAGATGGCTCTCCAGCGTCTGCGCGAGGCTGCCGAGAAGGCCAAGATCGAGCTGTCCTCGTCCACCGAGACCTCGATCAACCTGCCCTACATCACCGCGTCCGCCGAGGGCCCGCTGCACCTGGACGAGAAGCTCACCCGGGCTCAGTTCCAGCAGCTGACGGCCGACCTGCTGGAGCGCTGCAAGACCCCGTTCCACAACGTCATCAAGGACGCCGGCATCCAGCTGTCCGAGATCGACCACGTCGTGCTCGTCGGCGGTTCCACCCGTATGCCGGCCGTCGCGGAGCTCGTGCGCGAGCTGACCGGCGGCAAGGACGCCAACAAGGGCGTCAACCCGGACGAGGTCGTCGCCATCGGCGCCGTCCTGCAGGCCGGTGTGCTCAAGGGTGAGGTCAAGGACGTCCTGCTCCTCGACGTGACCCCGCTGTCCCTGGGTATCGAGACCAAGGGCGGCATCATGACCAAGCTCATCGAGCGGAACACGACGATCCCGACCAAGCGGTCCGAGATCTTCACCACCGCCGAGGACAACCAGCCGTCCGTGCAGATCCAGGTCTACCAGGGCGAGCGCGAGATCGCGGCGTACAACAAGAAGCTCGGGATGTTCGAGCTGACCGGTCTGCCGCCGGCCCCCCGCGGCGTCCCGCAGATCGAGGTCGCCTTCGACATCGACGCCAACGGCATCATGCACGTGACCGCGAAGGACCTGGGCACGGGCAAGGAGCAGAAGATGACCGTCACCGGCGGCTCCTCGCTGCCGAAGGACGAGGTCGACCGGATGCGCCAGGAGGCCGAGAAGTACGCGGAGGAGGACCACGCCCGCCGCGAGGCCGCCGAGACCCGCAACCAGGGCGAGCAGCTCGTCTACCAGACCGAGAAGTTCCTCAAGGACAACGAGGACAAGGTCCCGGGCGAGGTCAAGACCGAGGTCGAGGCCGGCATCGAGGAGCTGAAGGCCGCGCTCAAGGGCGAGGACACCGCCGAGATCCGTACGGCCACGGAGAAGGTCGCCGCCGTCTCCCA
The DNA here is from genome assembly GCF_056435845.1 of Streptomyces sp. NPDC043867. Classification (NCBI taxonomy): domain Bacteria; kingdom Bacillati; phylum Actinomycetota; class Actinomycetes; order Kitasatosporales; family Streptomycetaceae; genus Streptomyces; species Streptomyces sp. NPDC043867. The sequence continues at coordinate 14,089 of NZ_JBWKDS010000068.1, forward strand.
GAAGCTCGGCCAGGCGATGTACGCCGACGCCAACGCCGCGCAGGCGGCCGGTGGCGCCGAGGGTGCCGAGCAGCCGAAGGCCGCTGACGACGACGTCGTCGACGCCGAGATCGTCGACGAGGAGCGCAAGGACGGTGCCGCGTGACGGAGGAGACCCCGGGTTTCGAAGAGAAGCCTGACGTCCCCTCCGGCGCCACCTCAGACGACGCCGAGCCGCAGGCCGCCGCCGCCTCCCCCGAGGAGGAGGAGGCGGCGGCGGCCCCGGACGGGGACGCAACCGCACAGGTGGCCGGCCTGACGGCCCAGCTGGACCAGGCCCGCAGCGCGCTCACCGAGCGCACGGGGGACCTCCAGCGGCTCCAGGCCGAGTTCCAGAACTACCGCCGCCGGGTCGAGCGCGACCGGGTCGCGGTCAAGGAGGTCGCCGTGGCGAATCTCCTGACCGAGCTCCTGCCCGTACTCGACGACATCGGCCGCGCACGGGAACACGGCGAACTGGTCGGCGGCTTCAAGTCGGTGGCCGAGTCGCTGGAGACCGTCGCGGCGAAGATGGGCCTGCAGCAGTTCGGCAAGGAGGGCGAGCCCTTCGACCCGACGATCCACGAGGCCCTGATGCACAGTTACGCGCCGGACGTCACCGAGACGACGTGCGTGGCGATCCTTCAGCCCGGGTATCGCATCGGCGAGCGCACCATCCGCCCCGCGCGGGTGGCCGTGGCCGAACCCCAGCCCGGGGCGCAGCCGGCCAAGGAGGACTCAGCCGAGTCCGCCGAGTCCGCCGAGACGGCCGACGACAAGGAGAGCGGTGGCCCGGACGAGGGCTGACGTTGTACGGAAGAGGGAGGAGGGACGTCGGGGATGAGCACCAAGGACTTCATCGAGAAGGACTACTACAAGGTTCTCGGCGTCCCCAAGGACGCCACCGAGGCCGAGATCAAGAAGGCGTACCGGAAGCTCGCCCGCGAGTTCCACCCGGACGCCAACAAGGGCAACGCGAAGGCGGAGGAGCGCTTCAAGGAGATCTCCGAGGCGAACGACGTCCTCGCTGACACCAAGAAGCGCAAGGAGTACGACGAGGCACGCGCCCTCTTCGGCAACGGCGGCTTCCGGCCCGGTCCCGGCGCCGGCGGCGGCTCCTTCAACTTCGACCTGGGCGACCTCTTCGGAGGCGGCGCCCAGGGCGGTACGGCGGCGGGCGGCAGCTTCGGCGGCGGCATAGGCGACGTCTTCGGGGGCCTGTTCAACCGCGGCGGCGCGGGTACGGGCGCCCGCACCCAGCCGCGGCGCGGCCAGGACATCGAGTCCGAGGTCACGCTGAGCTTCACGGAGGCGGTGGACGGCGCGACGGTCCCGCTGCGCATGTCCTCCCAGTCGCCCTGCAAGGCCTGTTCGGGCACCGGCGACGCGAACGGCACACCGCGCGTGTGCCCGACGTGCGTCGGCACCGGCCAGGTGGCCCGCGGGTCGGGCGGCGGCTTCTCGCTGACCGACCCCTGCCCCGACTGCAAGGGCCGCGGCCTGATCGCGGAGAACCCCTGCGAGGTCTGCCGGGGCAGCGGCCGGGCCAAGTCGTCGCGCACGATGCAGGTCCGCATCCCGGCCGGTGTGAGCAACGGCCAGCGGATCCGGCTGCGCGGCAAGGGAGCCCCGGGCGAACGGGGCGGCCCCGCCGGCGACCTGTACGTCGTCGTGCACGTGGACGCCCACCCGGTCTTCGGCCGCAAGGGCGACAACCTCACCGTCACGGTGCCCGTCACCTACCCGGAGGCGGCGCTGGGGGGCGAGGTGCGCGTGCCCACGCTGGGCGGGCCCCCGGTCACCCTGAAGCTGCCCCCGGGCACGCCCAACGGCCGCACGATGCGGGCGCGGGGCAAGGGCGCGGTCCGCAAGGACGGTACCCGCGGCGACCTGCTGGTCACCGTCGAGGTCGCCGTCCCCACGGATCTCTCGGGCAAGGCTCGCGACGCGCTGGAGGCGTATCGCGAGGCGACCGCGGAGGAGGATCCGCGGGCGGAGCTGTTCCAGGCCGCGAAGGGAGCATGAGGACGCCATGGACGGAATCGGCCGTCGACGGAACCCGTACGAACTGACCGAGGAGACGCCGGTCTACGTCATCTCGGTGGCGGCCCAGCTCTCCGGTCTGCACCCGCAGACCCTGCGTCAGTACGACCGCCTCGGCCTGGTCTCTCCCGACCGCACGGCCGGGCGGGGCCGGCGCTACTCGGCCCGCGACATCGAACTGCTGCGCACCGTCCAGCAGTTGTCGCAGGACGAGGGCATCAACTTGGCGGGCATCAAGCGGATCATCGAGCTGGAGAACCAGGTCGCCGCGCTCCAGTCCCGGGTCGCGGAGATGGAGGCGGCCCTCGACGGAGCCGCCGCCGCGATGCGGCAGCGCGAGGCGGCCGTCCACGCCTCGTACCGCCGGGACCTGGTGCCGTACCAGGACGTCCAGCAGACCAGCGCGCTGGTGGTGTGGCGGCCCAAGCGGTCGTCCGAGCAGTAGGCCGGCGCGAGCGCGTGCGAAGGGGCCGGGGAGGTGCTCACCTCCCCGGCCCCTTCGGCTGCCTGCCGCGCCTCACCCCGCATGGCGGAAAACGTATGCGTGCGGCCACGTTCCGTGACGGTCGGAGGTCGCGGCGCGGGCGCCCGGAAGTTCCACGAGGTGGAGAGGGTGCAACGTTCCCGCACGTCCTGGGAGTTGGTACCTTCACACGCCACACACACCAGGCCGTTGTCATCTCGTTAAGTGGTTACTCCTTGACGCTGCGGTGATCGCCGCGTTGGCTTTCAGCCACCTGGTCGCAAAGCTGCGGCCTCGTCCGGAAGGCACATCAAGTGAACACCCGAATCCGTATGCGTCGTACTGCCATAGCCTTGGGCGCATTTGCCCTGGCCGCCCCGCTCGCCGCCTGCGGTGTCGTGGACGGCATCGGTGGTGGCGACGGCAGCTCCGCCGGCCCCAAGAAGGGCGACGACATCACGGTGGGTCTGCTCCTTCCGGAGAAGGAGAACTCTCGCTACGAGAAGTTCGACCACCCCATCATCGAGAAGAAGGTCGCCGAGCTCACCCACGACAAGGGCCGCGTCGAGTACGCCAACGCCGAGCAGGACGCGGCCAGGCAGAAGAGCCAGCTCGAGCAGATGGTGGCCGACAAGGTCGACGTCGTGCTGCTGGACGCGGTGGACTCGAAGTCCATCGCGAGCGCCGTGCAGAAGGCGAAGGACGCGGGCATCCCCGTCATCGCGTACGACCGTCTGGCGCAGGGGCCGATCGACGCGTACATCTCCTTCGACAACGAGCTCGTCGGCGAGGTGCAGGGCCGGGCCCTCGTGGAGACGCTGGGCCCCGGCGCCGCCACCAGCAAGATCGTCATGATGAACGGCTCGGTCACCGACCCGAACGCCGCGCAGTTCAAGGCGGGCGCGCTGTCCGAGCTCCAGGGCAAGGTGGTCATCGCCAGGAAGTACGACACCAAGGACTGGAAGCCGGAGAACGCCAAGGCCAACATGGAAGAGGCCATCACGGCCATCGGCCTGGACAACATCGCCGGTGTCTACTCCGCCAACGACGGCATGGCGGGCGCCGTCATCGAGGCCCTGAAGGAGACCGGCGCCGGCAAGCTCCCGCCGGTCACCGGTCAGGACGCGGAACTGGCCGCCGTGCAGCGCATCGTCTCGGGCGACCAGTTCATGAGCGTCTACAAGTCGTACCCGCAGGAGGCCAGCGCCGCCGCCCAGATGGCCGTCGCGAAGGTCCAGGGCCGCTCCATCGAGTTCGACGCCCTCACCCGCGACACGGTCGACAGCCCCACCACGAAGAAGGTCCCGGCCCAGCTGGTGCCCGTGGTCGCCCTGACCAAGAAGAACATCAGGGAGACCGTCGTGGAGGAGGGCTTCTACACGGTCAAGCAGATCTGCACGTCGAAGTTCAAGGCGGACTGCTCCGCGATCGGCCTGAACCAGGGCTGACCCGGGGGCGGGCCTGAACCAGGCCTGAGCCGTGCGCGCGCGGAGATTCTGTGAAGTCGCCCGCGCCCCCGTGGTCGGGAGCCGGACGAACGGGACTCCCCGGCGGTGGGCGGCTCAGGGACGACTCCGTGCGCGGAGGGCGCCTGCGTACGGTGCTCCCGCCCTCGCCGTCGGCACGTCCGGGACGACCGAGTCCGACGGGCCGACCGAGGAGACCGTGACCCGTGCGGGAGGCGGCGACCGGCAGACAGCTCTGGGCCCAGGGAGCCGGTGAGAAGCCGCTGACACCCCTCCGGTTCTCGGCGGACGACTCGGTGCTGTACGGCACGACCGAGGACGACACCGTCGTCGCGGTCGACGCGCGCACGAAGGAGGCCCTGGCCACGAGCCTCCCGGCCGACCACCTGCCGCTGTTCGACGACGCCTCCCGGTACGGCTGCCCCGGCACCGAGGACGGCTTCTTCGTCTTCGCGCCGGCGTCCTGACGCCCGTACCCGGTCCCCGCCCCGCACCTCGCCCGGCGTAGAGATCCGGCCACTCCGCGGCCTGAGCGGAACCCGGGCGTGCGGGCCGGTGTGCGGGCCGGTGCGGGACCGGCCCGGTCAGCTTGTTGCAGGAGTCCGTTGCGGAGGTGGGGATATGTACCGACGTGTCGGGGCGATCGGGGGCAGGCGGCGGGAAGAGGCGTGTTGCGATGGCGGACGGGGCCGCGCATAGTGTCGCTGCGGAAGACGCCGAGGCGTTGCATCGCGCAAGACGCTGGAGCCAGGAGTTTGGAGCCAGGGGTGGGAGATGGCGGGGCACGGGACGGACACGCATCCGCACGGTGCTGACCGGCTGTGCGAGGCCGGGGACCGCGTGTACTCCCGGGCCGTACGGCGCGGTCGCGTGCTGCGCTCGGACGCCGACGCGGTGCCGTGCCTGCTGGAGCTGGCGCTGCTGCACCCGGACCCCGACGACATGGGCTGGCTGGTGCCGACGTCGCCGCAGGAGGTCATGACGCGGCTGCTGCGGGGCATGTACGAGGAAGTCACCGCGAGCCAGGCGCGGGTGGGCGACGCGGTGGCCGCTTTCGAGTGGTACGCGGGGCTCGGCGGACGCGTCCGGGCGCCGGCCGAGGGCGTCGCCATCCGGGTGCTCGACGGACTGCCGCGGATCCGGGCCGCGATGGACGAGGCCACCGAGGCGTGCCGCACCGAGGTGCTGACGGTGCAGCCGGGCGGCATCCGCCGTGAGGACGAGCTGTCCGAGGGCCTGCACCGGGCGCTGGGGCTGCGTCGGCGCGGGGTCCGGATGCGCGACCTGTACACCCATGTGGCGCGGCACGGGCAGGGCCTGCACACGTACATGGAGCTGATGGGGGAGGCGGCCGAGGCCCGCACGCTCGACGAGGTCGTGGAGCGTCTGATCGTCTTCGACCGCAAGGTGGCGTTCATCCCCGCGAACACGGACCGCACGATCGCCCTGGAGCTGCGCCACCCGGCCCTGGTGGACTACCTGGTCACGGTCTTCGAGCGGCTCTGGCGGCTGGGCATCCCGCTGGCCGCGGCGCTGCCCTCCACGGGCATCGAGGGCATCACGCACCGGGAGCGCTCGATCGCGGCGCTGCTCGCGGAGGGCCACCAGGACGCCGTGGTCGCCGAGCGTCTCGGCATCAGCGTCCGCACGTGCCGGGCGCACATCGCGCGGCTCTCCGAGACCCTCGGCGCCGCCAGCCGCACGCAGTTGGGGGTGCGCATCGCCCAGGCGGGCCTCGACGGGCCGCCGCGGGCCGCGGACCCGGCGGAGCTGCTCCCGGTCGCCGCGCCGGGCCGGGACGCGCCCACGGCCCGCTGAGCCCCGGGACGGGCCCTCGCACCGGGGGCGGTCAGTGGTCCGGGTCCAGGATGCCCGACTGGGCGATCAGGAAGCCGAGCTGGGCGCGGCTGCCGCTGCCGAGCGCGGCGGCGAGCTTGGCGATGTGGGCGCGGCAGGTGCGGACGTTCATGCCGAGGCGGCGGGCGATGGCCTCGTCGACGTGGCCCTCGACGAGCAGTTTGGCGATGGAGCGCTGGACGCCCGTGATGCCGTCGGTGGGGGGCGCGTACGGGGTTTCCTCCAGGAGCGGGACACCGCGGGCCCAGAGCTGTTCGAAGACCTTGGCGAGGTACTCCACGAGGCCGGGGTGGCGCAGTTCGAGGGCCATCTGGCCGTCGCCGCGCGCCGGGATGAACGCCACCGTGCGGTCGAAGATCATCAGCCGCTCGATGAGCTCCTCGAGGGTGCGGATCTCGACGTTGCCCTTGGTCATGTGCTCCGCGTAGGCCAGCGTGCCCTGGCTGTGCCGCGCGGTGTGCTGGTAGAGCGTGCGCATGGTGATGCCGCGGGCGATGACCGCCCGGCCGCGCTCCAGGGCCTCGATGAGGGAGTGCTCGCTGCGGCCGCCGCCCGGCTGGACGGTGAGGATCTCCGAGTGGCACTCGGCCATCGCGACCTCGATCGCCGAGTTGATCCGGTTGATGCCTTCGAGCACGGTGATGGCGTGCGTGGTCGGCGGGTCCTGGGCGGTGATGGCCATGAATGGCTCGAAGGAGTCGGTCAACTCCACCGCGAGGCTCCTACGCTCCTGGATCTCCCGCTCTATGGGGTGCAGGCGCTGGGCGAGCGCGGCCGCCGGCGGTACCGGCCGCAGCCACAGGGGGTCGTCCGGATCGGGGTGCAGCAGCGCGAATTCCATCAGGCAGGGAGCGGGTTCCACCTCCTTCCGCGCGATGCGCCCCGAGCGCAGCGCGGTGGCATAAAGACGCTTGCCCTCGTCGCACAGTTCAGTCTCGGCATGAGGATGTGTCCGATGTGAGTTCTTTGTAGGCAAAGCTCCACCCCCCAGGGTCCTGAACGTGCAGGAACATGATGCATCGACCCTGTGGTGTTTGCCTGACTGAATGAGCCATCGTCTTGGAGGACGGCGGGGGAGAGTATCCAAGGAAGTGAGGACGAAGCCGACTATGTGCAAGAGAATGGTTCGCTCGGTGCTCGCTGTCGCCCTCTCCGCTGGGATGGTCTTCAGTGCCGCAAGCGCCCTGGACCTTTCCTGGAGCAGTGAGCCTGCCAATGCACACGTGTCCAGCACGACCGACGCCGTGCCCGGCGACCTGTCCTGGAGCATCGCCCCGCCGGATCTGTCCTGGAGCAGCGTGCAGGGGGACCTCTCGTGGAGCGTCGGTTCCCCCAAGGGCGTGGCGGCATGACCATCCCACCCGACGACCGTTCCTTCCGCCGGGAGATGGCGACCGCCTACCGCTCCGGCTGGCACTTCATCGACCTGGCCACCGCCATCCCCCACAGCGGTGACTCGTTGATGGTGACGGTCTTCGGGGAGCCGGTGGTCGTCACCCGGGACGACGACGACGACGTCCGGGCGTTCCGGTGTCTGCGGCGGCCTCGGGGGGCGCCGCAGCCAGTACGGTGCGCCATCCGGTACGGCATGATCTTTGTGAATCTGGACCAGCGTGACCACCAGCTGGTCGAGCCGGAGACCCCGGCTGTACGGACCATCTCAGCCACCCCCCGCAGTGCCTGACGCGATTCCCCCGTCGTTGTAGATCGCGCAGGTGCTTCCCCCCGGCAGCGGGGGGGGGGGGGGGGGGGGGGGGGGGGGGGGGGGGGGGGGGGGGGGGGGGGGGGGGGGGGGGGGGGGGGGGGGGGGGGGGGGGGGGGGGGG
>NZ_JBWKDS010000069.1:0-21680 GCF_056435845.1 Streptomyces sp. NPDC043867
GCACATCTGCGGCGTTGTCGTCGGTCGCCGACGCTCCGCGTCGACTCCCTCCTCCGCCTTGCAGCTGCACGCGCCAGACCCCCCTCGGGTCGGTCAGGACGAACCGTCGGTCACAGCCAACCTGATCCAAACGACAGGCCCTAGCCGAGGGTCTGGGCCGCCGCAGGCGAGGAGTCCTTCAGGAACTGGCTGCAGCGCTCGTACTCCGCCTGCTCGCCGATCGCCTGCGCGGCGCGGGCGAGGCCGTGCAGGGCGCGCAGGAAGCCGCGGTTCGGCTCGTGCTCCCACGGCACCGGGCCGTGGCCCTTCCAGCCGCTGCGGCGCAGGGAGTCAAGACCGCGGTGGTAGCCCGTACGGGCGTAGGCGTACGACTCCACGACGCTGCCACGCTCGTAGGCCTCGTCGGCCAGCCGGGCCCAGGCCAGCGAGGACGTGGGGTACTTCGCGGCGACCTCGGCGGGAGAGGTGCCGTTCGCGAGGAGCTCGCGGGGCTCCGGGTCGTCGGGCAGTTCGGTCGGGGGCGGTCCCCCGAGAAGGTTCTCGTGAAGGCTCATGCCCCCAGTCTGCGCCATCCCCCACCCCACGGAACCCCCTCCCCGGGCGTCGACGGGTACCGCCTGGACACCCGCCCGCACCCGCCCTCCCACAGAAGAGGCCGTGCCGGTCCCGCACCGCAATCGGCACGGCCCGCACCCGCCCTCGCACGGAAGGGGCCGTGCCGGTACATCAGATGCCCGTTGCAGGTCGGGCAGACAACCCCGGCCCACCCCCGCAGCCCACGCGCACGCCCGACATGCAACGGGCGGATGTACCGGCGCGGCCCCGACCCACCACCGGAGCCCAGGCGCCCCACCGAAGCGAGCGCGCGCACCGGAGCCAAGCCGCACCTACTCCCGGCGCGACGACTCCAGCGGCGGCGCCGTCACCCACCCGTGCGTGCGGCACTCCGGGCGCCGGCACCTCGGCCCCGGCCTCCGCACCGTCGCGCACGCCACCCCCGCCCCCAGCACCAGCACCCCCGCACACCACGGCATCGCCCGCCGGAACGCCGCGTCGAACTGCTCCGCCGACCGGTACGCCTCCGGCCCCATCCCCGCCAGCAACGGCAGCGCCGCCACCGCGACCAGCCCCGCCGCCCGGGCCGCCGCGTTGTTGATCCCGCTGGCCAGCCCGGCCCGCTCGGTCTCCACGGACGCCAGCACCGTGGCCGTGAGGGGCGCGACGAGGCTCACCATGCCCGCGCCCATCACGAGCACCGCCGGCAGGACGTCGGCCGCGTACGACGCGTCCGGCCCCACCCGCAGCATCAGCAGCATCCCGGCCGCGCACAGCAACGGCCCCACCGTGAGCGGCACCCGCGGCCCGATCCGCTGGGCGAGATCCCCGGAACGGGCGGAGAACAGCAGCATCAGCACGGTCGTCGGCAGCAGCGCCGTACCCGCCCCGAGGGCCGAGTACCCGGCGACGACCTGGAGCTGGAGCGCGGTCAGGAAGAAGAACCCGCCGAAGGCCGCGTAGACGCACAGGGTCACGAGATTGACCGCCGTGAACTGCCGGGACGCGAAGACGTCGAGCGGCATCATCGGATCGGGCCGCCGTCTCTCGACGAGCACGAAGGCGACTCCGGCGGCGACTCCGGCGACCGCGCTGACGGCGACGACGAGGGACCCGTTCCGCGCCTCGATCAGCGCGTACGTCACCAGGGCGAGCGACAGCGCGCCCAGCACCGCTCCGAGCACGTCGAAGCGCCCGTGACGGCGCCCGTCGGACGACTCGGGAACGTGCCGCACCGCGACGGGCGCGCAGAGAAGGGCCAGCGGCACGTTCAGGAGGAAGACCCAGCGCCAGCCGGGCCCGTCCACGAGCCAGCCGCCGAGGAAGGGCCCGACGGCCGCGCCGACACCGCCGAAGCCGGACCAGAGCCCCACCGCCTTGGCCCGGTCGTCCGGGTGGAAGGACGCCTGGATGAGCGAGAGCGAACCGGGCGTGAGCAGCGCCCCGCCGACCCCCTGGAGGGCGCGCGCCGCGACGAGGACGCCCGCGCCGGGCGCGAGACCGCAGAGCAGGGACGCCGCCGCGAACCACACCACACCGATCACGAAGATCTTCCGGCGTCCGAAGCGGTCGCCCAGGGCACCGCCGAGAAGGATCAGCCCCGCGAGGGTGACCAGGTACGCGTTGACGGTCCACTGGAGCGCGGCGAGATCGGCGTCGAGGTCCCGGCCGATGCGGGGCAGGGCGACGTTGACGACGGTCGAGTCCAGCAGGGCCATGCTGGAACCCAGGACCGTGGTGAGCAGGATCCACTTCCCCTGGGGGGAGGTGATCCGGACGGCCGGTGACTCCAGCGGCGGAACAGCCATGGAACCGATCATCCCGCGCCCGTGGCCCCACGGCCAGGTCTCCGGCCCCCCGGCCGCCGGCCCCCGTCACGACCACCACCGCACCCGCCCACCGGCACGCGAAGGGCCCGGCACCCCCACGGGTACCGGGCCCTCCGTCACCAACCGGTGGTGACCGCCGGACGACTACTTGATCTTCGTACCGGTGGACCGGAGGTTCCCGCAGGCCTCGGTGACGCGCTTGGCCATGGACGCCTCGGCCAGCTTGCCCCAGGTGCGGGGGTCGTACGTCTTCTTGTTGCCGACCTCGCCGTCGACCTTCAGGACACCGTCGTAGTTGCGGAGCATGTGGTCCGCGACGGGCCGGGTGAACGCGTACTGCGTGTCCGTGTCGAGGTTCATCTTCACGACGCCGTTCTCCAGGGCGGTGGCGATCTCCTCGGCCGTGGAGCCGGAGCCGCCGTGGAAGACGAAGTCGAACGGGGACTGCTTGCCGTACTTGGCGGCGACGCCCTCGTTCAGCTCCTTCAGGAGCTCGGGGCGCAGGACCACGTTGCCCGGCTTGTAGACACCGTGCACGTTGCCGAAGGAGGCGGCCAGCAGGTAGCGGCCCTTCTCACCGAGGCCCAGCGCCTCGGCCGTGCGGATCGCGTCGTCGACCGTCGTGTACAGCGAGTCGTTGATCTCGTGCGTGACGCCGTCCTCCTCGCCGCCGGTCGGGGTGATCTCGACCTCGAGGATGATCTTCGCGGCGCGGGCGCGCTCCAGCAGCTCCTGGCCGATGGCCAGGTTGTCCGCCAGGGTCTCCGCGGAGCCGTCCCACATGTGGGACTGGAACAGCGGGTTGCGGCCGGCCTTGACGCGCTCCTCGGAGACGGCCAGCAGCGGGCGCACGTACCCGTCGAGCTTGTCCTTGGGGCAGTGGTCCGTGTGCAGCGCGACCGTGACCGGGTACTTCTCGGCGACGATGTGGGCGAACTCGGCCAGGGCCACGGCACCGGTGACCATGTCCTTGCTGTACTGACCGCCCAGGAACTCGGCACCGCCGGTGGAGATCTGGATGATGCCGTCGCTCTCGGCCTCCGCGAAGCCGCGCAGCGCAGCGTGCAGGGTCTGGGTCGAGGTCACGTTGATGGCCGGGTAGGCGAACTTGCCTGCCTTCGCCCGGTCGAGCATCTCGTTGTAGACCTCGGGGGTTGCGATGGGCATCTGTCCGCTCCTTGTATGTGCGGGTGGCGTGGTGCTTACGGCCCTGACCTAGGGGGGCGACGTCATCGTCGTCCCCATCTTTCCAGACGGGGCCCGATGGTCCACCCACCGTGTCCGGCCTGTGGACAACCGGGCCCCGCCCCTGTGGACAAGCCCTGGGGACAATCCTCAGTCGAGGCCCAGCTCGTCCTTGGAGAAGGCGAAGAGGTAGGGCACTCCGGCACCCTCCTGGATCTTCTCGGCGGCCCCCGTCGCCCGGTCGACGATGGTGGCGACGCCGACGACCTCGGCACCGGCCTCGCGGACGGCCTCGACGGCGGTGAGCGGCGAGCCGCCGGTGGTGGAGGTGTCCTCGACGACCAGGACACGGCGGCCCTTGATGTCGGGGCCCTCGACCCGGCGCTGCAGTCCGTGCGCCTTGGCGGCCTTGCGCACGACGAACGCGTCGAGCCGCCGCCCGCGCGCGGCGGCGGCGTGCAGCATGGACGCGGCCACGGGGTCGGCGCCCATGGTGAGGCCGCCCACCGCGTCGAAGTCGAGCTCCGCGGTCAGGTCGAGCAGCACCTGGCCGACCAGCGGCGCGGCCTCCCCGTCGAGGGTGATGCGGCGGAGGTCGACGTAGTAGTCCGCCTCGAGACCCGAGGAGAGGGTCACCTTGCCGTGCACCACGGCCTTGTCCTTGATCTGCTGCAGCAGCGCGCCGCGCGTGCCTGCCGGCGTTACTGCGTTGACGTCACTCATGCGAGCCAGCTTAGAGGCGCCGCGGGCCCGGCCCCGCCTCCGCCTCAGAGGCGTCGCCAGGTCCAGGTGGTGGCGGCTTCGAGGGGTTCGATGGGAGTGACCAGCCTCGGCAGGGAGTTGAGCCCGTCGGGCGGCCCGGTCTGCGGCTCCACGCAGACGGCGGCCTCCTGCTCGTCGTACACCACGACCCATTCCTCGCGGCTGGTGACCTTCAGCTCCAGCTGCTCCGGCCAGGTGATGGTGACGTCGACGCCGTCGGGCATCCCGAAGCAGTCGTCCCAGGGGCCGGGCTTCGGCTCGGTCCGCCGCCCGGTGGGCAGGTGGTCGTCGCCGCGCTCCTCCTGCCAGGCGGGCGCGAAGTCCAGCCGGGCGTCCCCGCCTGCGCCCAGGTTCCGGTTGAACCAGGGGTGCCAGCCGATCTGCGCCGGGAATGAGGACTCGTGCGCCTCCACGGCCATGCCGAGCGTGAGGCTGTCCTCGGTCAGGGTGACGATCTGCGTGACGCGGCCGGGGTGGGGCCAGGGGTCGACGAGGTCGTACGTGATGACGGCCTCGCCGTCGCCGGCCCGCGCGGTGCGCCAGGCGCCGTCCCGGACGGTGCCGTGGATGGCGTGCGGCGGGGAGTTGAGGGGCAGCTGCCGGACGACGCCGCCGTCCCGGAAGCGCCCGTCCCGGGTCCGCCCGCACCAGGGCACCATCGGGAAGCACCCGAACTTCGCGCCCTGCCGCAGCAGTTCTACGCCGCCGACCCGTAGTCCGCCCACCCGTCCGCCGTTGCCCGGCTGTACGGTCACCTCCGCGTCACCCGCGGTCAGCGTGATGTCTTCGTTACTCACGCGGCCGACCCTACTGGCCGGACGGAGCCGCTTCAGCCCGTCCGGCGCTTCCGTCCCGGCCCGTCCGGCGCTCCGGGCCCCCCACGCCCCGCCTCACCTCACTGCACCGCACTTCACCGCCGCCTGCGCAGCGCCCGCCCGACGACCACGGCCGAGGCCAGCGCGAGTGCCGCGGCGGGCGCCGCCCACCGCAGCGTGGCACCGGCGGAGGCGGGCTCGGGCGCGGGCACCGGCGCGTACCGCCCGCGCGGCGGCGCGTGATCGACCTCCTCGGCGCTCCGCCCGATCATCGTCCGGCGCGCGTGCGCCGCCTCGGCGGGCGGTTCGTCCACCAGGTCCAGTTCCTCGCCCACGAGCTCGTCGTCCGCGAGGTCCTCCCCGAGTTCCTCCTCCTCGGCCTCCGCATCGGCGACGGAATCGAGGGAGGGCGCCGGCACGTCGGCCCCGTACACCGGGGACGGAACGGCCCCAGAGCCGGACTCGGACCCGGGCCCCGACTCGGACCCGGACTCGGACCCGGGCCCCGACTCGGACCCGGACTCGGGCCCGGAGCCCGCCTCGGACCCGGAGCCCGCCTCAGACCCGGACCCGGACTCACCGGCGGGCGCACCCCCGGCGGCCGCCCCCGCTCCTGCCCCCGCTGCCGCGCCCGACCCCAGGTTCTCCGCGAACCGGTCCAGCAGCCGCGTCACCGCCGAGGCCACCGCCTCCGCGGGGAGCTCCTCGACCCGCCCGTCCGCCGTGGCCCCGCCGCCGAAGGCGACGGTCGTCCCGCCGTCCGCGGGCGTGAGCCGCAGGGTGAGGGCGAGCTTGACGGCGCCGGTGCCGCGGGACTCGGTCGCGTCGCCCTCCACGGAGTACGACCCGTCGCCCCGGGCGGTGACCCGCAGTGCCCCGCGGTACGTGATGCTGTGGCTTCCCACGCGGATCTTCAGCCGCCCGGAGACCGGCGCCGTCCCCGCGTCCTGCTGGAGTCCCGGGACCGCCCGGGCGACCCGCGCGGGGTCGGCGAGCGCCTTCCTCAGCCGCTCGGCCGCAACCGGAACGAACACCTCATGGTCCATGTCGGCCGAGCCTACCCAGCATGGCCCGAAGCGCACCCGTGCATCACGGGATTCCCCGGTTTCCGCGCCCGCGGGGGACTCAGTCGGCGTACCGCGGGTGGACCAGGGTGGAGGGCGGCAGGCCGGTGACGCGGGTGGCGGCCGCGGCGCGTGCGTCGGCGGCCGGCACCGCGCCGGCGAGGCCGTGCGGCCGGGGCTCGCCCGGGTCCACGCGCAGCGGCGGGCGCGTACGGGAGGCGAGGACGAAGCCCCAGTCCCGCGGGCCGCGGGAGGCGCCGGTCCTCCGGTCGAGGCCCGCCGCGAGGCCGGAACCCTGCCCGCCGACGCGGTACGGGGCGGTGCGCAGCCCGGCGGCCCGCACGGTGGCGTCGACCGTCCAGAAGGTCCGGGCCCGGGAGCGGACGGGGCCCGCGTGCACCACGAGCCGCCCGCCGGGTGCCAGGACGTGGCGGGCGAGGCCGTAGAACTCCTGGGAGTAGAGCTTGGTGCTCGGCGTGATGCCCGGGTCGGGCAGGTCCGAGATCACCACGTCGTACGTGGCGCGGGTGCGGCGCAGCCAGTCGAAGGCGTCGCCGATCGTGACGTGGACGCGCGGGTCGTCGAAGGCGTGCCGGTTGAGCGCGGACAGGGCGGGGTCCCGGCGGGCCAGCCGCACGACTCCGGCGTCGAGTTCGACCACGTCGACCCGGCGCACCCCGGGGTGGCGCAGCACCTCGCGGGTGGCGAGTCCGTCGCCGCCGCCGAGGACGAGGACGCGGGCCCGGGGCCCGTGCAGCGCGGGGTGGACGAGCGCCTCGTGGTAGCGGTGCTCGTCGCGGCCGCTGACCCGGAGCCTGCCGTCGAGGTAGAGGCCGAGGGGGTGGCCGCGGGTGCCGCCGGTGAGGACGACCTCCTGGACGCCGGTCCGCAGGGCGACGCGTACGTCGCCGCCGTACACGGCGTTGCGGGCGGCCCGTTCGAAGTCGTCGGCGAGGACGGCGGCGGTGGCGAGGAGCGCCAGGACGACGAGGTCGGCGGCGAGCAGCAGGCAGCACGCGCGCCGGGTGAGGTCCTGCCGGAACAGGCCGAGGACGAGCGCGCCGCCGGCGATCACGTTGACCGCGCCGGTGAGCAGGGCGCCGGTGAGCTGGCCGCACAGGGGCAGCAGGAGGAAGGGGAAGGCGAGGCCGCCGACCAGTGCGCCGACGTAGTCCGCGGCGAAGAGGTCCGCCACCGCGCCGCCCGCGTCCTGGTGGCGGATGCGCTGGATCAGCTCCATCAGGAGCGGGACCTCGGCACCGATGAGGAGGCCGATGGCCAGCGAGAAGGCCACCACGAGGCAGTGCGATCCGCTCGCCCAGGCCCCGCCCCGGTCGCCGGTCCAGGCGAACATCGCGTACAGCGCCATGGCGCTGCATCCGCCGACCAGGGCGAGGGCGGCCTCGACCGCGCCGAAACCGGCCGCGGCGCGGCAGCGCAGCCGCTTCGCCGCGAGGGAGCCGATGCCCATCGCGAAGACCATCACGGAGAGGACGACGGACGCCTGCGTGACGGAGTCGCCGGTCAGATAGGAGGCGAGGGCGACGAGTTCGAGTTCGTAGACGAGGCCGCAGGCGGCGCAGACGAAGACGCAGGCGAGGACGAAGAACCGTCCGGTGCCGGGCCGCACGGGCAGCCGCGCCCGGCCCCCCTCGTCTCCCGGCGGGGGCGCGCCGGGTTTCGGGGCTCCCCGTGCTCGCGCGACACCGCGAGTGGAGGAGGGCACGTGCGGATCGATCACGCCGCCTACGCTACGTGACGATGACGGCACGCCTCGTCACCCACACGTGTGGAACCTGTCTGTCTGTGCGACCACCCGCCGCCGGCGCCCTGCGGTTGTGCCCCGGATCCCGAAGACGGGCCGTCCGGCGCGTCGTTCAGGCGGCGGACGGACTGAGGGACGTGACGCGCGCACTCACTTTCGTCCGGGTGGCGACGAGTTGGCCGTCCTGCGGGTACGCGTGCCAGGTGCGCCAGTGCACGTGGCCCTCGTGGTGCTGGGCGAGCAGGGCGGTGAAGGCGTGCGGACTGCCGGGGAAGACGCCCGCGAGGCCGTGGGGGTGGTCGGCGACCAGGGCCAGCAACTCCTGGGCGCGTCCGGCGAAGGAGTGGGGCGGGAGTGTCTCGACGCGGGCCGCGAACTCGTAATCCCAGTCGCCGATCCGCTTCGCGACGCCGAGCGGCAGCGGCGTGCTGCTGCCGGGAATGCACGCGACGGTCTCCGAGCAGCTGCCGCCTTCCCGCTCGAGCAGCACCTGGTGGGAGGCACCGAGCAGCCGCAACTGCAGTTTCGCGTCGGCGAGTTCGAGATCGAGGGTGGCGAGCGCCGACAGCGGCTCGAGGCCCAGGGTCCAGGCGAGGTCGGCCGCCCGCGTGTCGGTGTACGAGGTGTTCAGGGTCGTGAGCATGGGTCGGCTCCGCTATTGCGCAAAGGGAGTTGGGGGGGGGAGGCCTGTGCAACCGGTCGATGCCGGGGAGATCGGCCAGGTCGGTCCGGGTCGGCGGGGACAGATCCGAGGGCCGCGTTGGTGATTTAGAGGGAATCATGAACTGTGGCGCGACCACAGCGCTTTTACCCAACTTCGTAGGATTTCCATCCCCCCGAGGGCTACACAGCTCAACTGTTCAACTACGGCGTACGCCTGGCGCGCGGACGCCGTCTCCGCGAGCCGCCGCCGCTGCGCCCCGAAAGGCTGACGTGCCCAGCGGGGCGACCCCCTCCGCGCGGTTGACGTGGCCGGCGTTCCGGACCGGTCCGGAACGCCGAAGTGCCCGTCGGGGGACGTCCCCCGGCGGGCACTTCGGTGTGTGCGGATGCGCTTCCCCCGAAGGGAGCTCGGCTGCCCCGTGTCAGCTGCCTCCCCCGCATCCGCCCCCGCCGCCGCACGACGACCCGCCTCCGCAGGACGAGCCGCTGCTGCACGACGAGCCGCCACCGCAGGAGTGGCCGTGGTGGCCGCCGCCGGACGACCCGCAGGACGCGGCCGTGCCGCCCCCGCCGGCCCACCAGCTGCCGTTGCCGCCCCCGTGGCGGGAACGCGCACCGCGGCCCTTCGATCCGATGACGGACTTCCTGCGGCCGCGGCCCGCGGCCGTGAAGACCGCGATCAGAGCGATCAGGCCAACCGCCAGGATGATGCCTGTGAACATGGCGTCATCCTCCTTTCACTTCCCCCGAAGCGGCCCCCCGTGGGCTGCGTGGAGGGGGGATGCCCTCACGGGGTGCGCGCCAAAGCAGAGTTGAGGAACTCCAGAGCTTCGGCGCAGGATGGCGGTCATGACCTTCAGCGCACGTCCTCTCCTGAACCGCCGGCTCGCCGAGTTCGGTACGACGATCTTCGCGGAGATGTCGGCCCTCGCCCTGAGCACCGGATCGATCAACCTCGGCCAGGGCTTCCCCGACACGGACGGCCCGCGGGAGATCCGGGACGCGGCGGCGCGGGCGCTCACGGAGGGGTGCGGGAACCAGTACCCGCCGGGTCTTGGCGTGCCCGAGCTGCGGACGGCGGTCGCGGCGCACCAGCAGCGGCGCTACGGGCTGTCGTACGACCCGGACACCGAGGTCCTCGTCACGGCCGGTGCGACGGAGGCGGTCGCCGCGGCCCTGCTGGCGCTGGTGGAGCCCGGTGACGAGGTGGTCGCGTTCGAGCCGTACTACGACTCGTACGCGGCCTGCATCGCGATGGCGGGCGGGACGCGGGTGCCGGTGACGCTGCGCCCGCACGAGGGCGTGTTCCGGCTGGACCTCGACGAGCTGCGGGACGCGGTCACCGACAACACGCGGCTGCTGCTGATCAACACTCCGCACAACCCGACGGGCACCGTGCTCACCCGTGAGGAGCTGGCCGAGATCGCGAAGCTCGCCGTGGAGCGGGATCTGATCGTGGTCACGGACGAGGTGTACGAGCACCTCGTCTTCGACGGCGCCGAGCACCTGCCGCTGGCGTCCTTCCCGGGGATGCGCGAACGGACGGTGAGCATCAGCAGCGCGGGCAAGACGTTCTCGTTCACGGGCTGGAAGGTCGGCTGGGTGACGGCGGCGCCCGGCCTCGTCGCCGCGGTCCGCTCGGCCAAGCAGTACCTGACGTACGTGGCGTCGGGGCCGTTCCAGTACGCGATCGCCGAGGCCCTCGCGCTGCCGGACGCGTACTTCGAGGGCTTCCGCGCGGACATGCGGGCCAAGCGGGACCTGCTGTCCGCGGGGCTGGCGGACGCGGGCTTCGGGGTCTTCCGGCCCGCGGGCACGTACTTCGTCACCACCGACATCCGGCCGCTCGGGGAGAGCGACGGTTTCGCCTTCTGCCGCTCGCTGCCGGAGCGCGCCGGGGTGGTCGCCATTCCGAACGCGGTCTTCTACGACCACCGGGAGGAGGGCGCCCCCTTCGTACGGTTCGCGTTCTGCAAGCGCACGGAGGTGCTGACAGAGGCGGTGCAACGGCTCCGCAAGGCATTCGCGGGCTGACCGCCGCCCTGCGGGACTGGTCGACGCGTTCCCCGCCGCCTGCCACGCCTCGCCCGCCCAGCACTTTCGCGCTGCGGGCCGTCACTTCGGCGCTTGCCGCACCGACAGGGACGGACGTACAATTTTCTGTACGTAGAGGAGGGTCGATCGTGAAGACCATGACGTATTCCGAGTCGCGCGCGCGGTACGCCGAGGTGCTCAACTCCGTCACCGACGACCGCGAAGAGGTCGTCATCACCCGGGCCGGACATGAGCCGGTCGTCATCGTCTCCCTGGAGGACTACGAGTCCCTGAAGGAGACGGCGTACCTGCTGCGCAGTCCGGCCAACGCCCGGCGCCTGCTCGCGTCCATCGACGAGCTGGAAAACGGCGGCGGCACCGTGCGCGAGCTGGCGACCGACGAATAAGGGCTGCCTCGAGTTGAAGATCACCTTCTCTTCCCGTGCCTGGGAGGACTACCTGTGGTGGCAGCTCCAGGACCGGAAGACCCTCAAGCGCATCAACACGCTCATCACGGACATCACCCGGAACGGCAACGAGGGCATCGGTAAACCGGAACCGCTCAAGCACGGATTCCAGGGCTACTGGTCGCGCCGCATCAACGACGAGCACCGGCTGATCTACAAGGCCACCGAGGACGGCGTCCTGATCGCGCAGTGCCGCTACCACTACGAAAGCTGACGGGACTCGGGGTCGGGCACAGCGCCCTTCTCGCAACCCGCCCCGCGCTGCACGCGAATAGGTGCGCGAACAGGGAGTGGGCTGGGTGACGGCGGCGCCCGGCCTCGTCGCCGCGGTCCGCTCGGCCAGGCAGTAATCACCACCGACATCCGGCCGCTCGGGGAGAGCGACGGTTTCGCCTTCTGCCGCTCGCTGCCGGAGCGCGCCGGGGTGGTCGCCATTCCGAACGCGGTCTTCTACGACCACCGGGAGGAGGGCGCCCCCTTCGTACGGTTCGCGTTCTGCAAGCGCACGGAGGTGCTGACAGAGGCGGCGGAACGGCTCAGTACGCTGCGGGCGTGACTGTCCGGACGTGACGGCGCGTCCGACGACGGCACCGCCACACCGGGAGACCTTCGTCAGCGGGCGTCCGTCTCGGGCTCCGGGCGCGGGAGTTCGTCGAGGTCGAGGGTGAAGGTCCGGCCGTCGGCCAGGGGGATGGGGAGCTTGCCCGTGGCGTACTTGTGGGTGTGTGCCGCGATGTAACCGGTGGCGGTCGGCTGGGTGTGAAGGACGACTTCCTGGGCGTAGGGGTCCACGATCAAGTAGACCGGGATGCCGTAGCGGCCGTACTTCGCGGTGCAGTCGTCGTAGTCCTTGCGTGCGGAGGAGGTCGAGACGACCTCGGAGATCAGCAGGACGTCCTCGAAGCTGTAGCGCTTTCCCTCCCGGCGGGCGTCCTCCCGGAGGATCGCCAGACCGGGGGCGGAGTTCTCGTCGGCGGGGAAGTCGATGTAGACGTCGGAGGCGGTCTTCGCATGGCGTCCGAGGGACACGACCGTGTCGTACTGCATCGACTTGATCGTGCCGGAATGCTCGAAGCTCCGCGGAGTCATGATCACCTTCCCGTCGGCCCCGAACAGGACCGTGTACCCCTTGGGGAACTCGGTGTGCACGATCGCGTCGACACTCATGGACGGCTCCTTCCCGTGCGTGGTCAGGATACGAAGCACAGGCCGAACCGGACCGCCGCTGGATGGCGGGGTGAGCGCCGTCTCCCATTGCCTCAGCCGGCCGCGCGGAGTTGGTCCCGGGTCCGGCAGTCCCGGCAGCGGCCGGGTTCCGCCGTGCGGAATCCCCGGTCACAGCCGTCGCAGTTCCGCATGGGCACGACCGCCGGACGTACGGGCGGTTCCGCGCTTCTCGCCGGTAGCGGCAGGGGTGTCTCCTGGAGCCGGTAGGCGAGGAGGCCGGCCGGGCGGGCCAGGAAGCGGTCCGGGAGCCGTGCGGTGAGGTGGTCCGTGATCTGCGTGGGCAGGAGGCCTGCCGCGAGCCACCGGGTGACGGCCGGGGCGAGGCGGGCGGCTTCCGGCGCGGACACGATCAGCCGGGGGTCGGCCCGGCGCAGGGCGGCGAGTACGGCGATGGCCCGGGGGTCGGCGTCGGCGTCGGCGTCGACGAGCGGCAGCGGTGTCCTTGCCCCGGCCGGTCCGGGCGCGGGGGCCTTCTCTTCCGCGGGCGCGGGCGCCGGTGGGACCGCCGCGGTGACGGCATGCCTTCGGGGTCGGCGGGGCCTCGGCGGCTCGGGAGGCGCGTCCGGGTCCGGATCGCCGCCGGGGACATCGTAGAAGTACGTCCGGGTACGGACCTGGCCGGTGGGTGTTCGCTCGCGGCGGCGCTCCAGGTATCCGGCCGTCTCCAGCTCCCTGAGCGCCCGCGAGATGAGGATCTCGCCCTCGCTGAAGTGCTCGCACAGGACGGCGATGCTCACGGGGGAGCCGTCGGGCAGGGAGGAGATGTACGCCGCGACGCCGACCGTGACCGCGCTGCCCCGTCGCTGGGCGAGGGCGTTGGAGATCACCGTGAAGTCGGCCGTGAGGCGGGTGCGGACGTGGATCACGCCGGACGTCGGAGTTCCGGCTTCGGCGCGCAGGGGCGCGTTAGACTGCGGGTCAGCCATCGGGAAGGGTCTTCTTCCTGAGCGGTCAGGCCCTCGTTCGGGATTGCCGTCCCGGCCGGGGGCCGTATGCGTTTGCGGTTGTCGCGGCGAACGTAACCGTCCGTATCCCGCCCCGGCAAGCCGGTCACCCGGACGGGTGACGCGGGCTTCGCGGCCGGGGAGGGCGGGTGGGTGGGTGGTTCTTTCCCCCGGTTCTTTCAGGAGGTCAGCGGCCGACCGGACCCTCGCGGACAAGGGCCCGGCGAGCCCGGAACACGGACGGCGACCAGGCCCCGGCCACCTCAGGAACGGTGGTGCCCGGCCTTCAACTCGCCTATGAAGGCATCCCAGGCGGCGACCTCGAAGCACAACGCGGGACCGAGCGGGACCTTACTGTCACGCACCGGGACGACGGCCACGAACCCGTCGGCCACCTCCACGCAGTCGCCGCCCGCCTGATTGCTGTAACTGCTCCTGCGCCACGCGGCGCCGTTCAGATCGGGAAGGGAAATTCGCGCCATGGGGGTGCCCTCTCGTCAGGAACGATGGTGCCCGGACTTCAACTGGCCTATGAAGACATCCCAGGCGGCAGCCGCGAAGCACAACGCGGGACCGAGCGGGACCTTACTGTCACGCACCGGGACGACGACCCGGAACCCGCCGGCCACCTCCACGCAGTCGCCCCCCTCCTGATTGCTGTAGCTGCTCTTGCGCCAGGCGACGCCGGTCAGATCGGGACGGGACCTTCGCTCCACGGTGGTTGTCCTCCATCACGGATCGGATCATGTCGAGCGACATGAGCGGGGGCAGAGCTGCCGCCCGCAGCCGATCGTAGGTCAGCGCGAAGCTCCTGACCTCGTGCGGATCTTCGACGAGTTGGCCGAAGTGCGCACCTTCCGTATAAGCGCTCTCCGAGCCGTCCGGCAGGTTCAGCATCGTGAGTGAGCCGCCCATGACATCGTGCTCGCCCTGGTCGAACGGCAGTACCTGCACGGTGATGTGAGACTCCGCAGCGGCGCCGAGCAGTCGCGCCAACTGCTCCTGCATCACCGGCCGACCGCCGATCGGACGTCGGAGCACCGACTCATCGAGGACCACCCACAGTTCAGGCCGATCGGGCGTACCGAGACGCTCCTGTCGTCCCATGCGAAGGGCGACCCGCTCTTCCAACTGCGTTTCGCTGCCGAGCGTTCGGCCGACTCTCAGAACGGCCCGCGCATAGTCCTCCGTCTGCAAAAGACCCGGCACCACGTGGGCCGCGTACTGCCGGATGGCCACCGCCCGCTCCGAGTACTCCATGAACTTCCGCGACCAGTCCGGGAACGCCTCCCGGTACACGTACGGCCACAGCTCGACGAGCAGATCGTCCGCGCCGAGGGCCGCGTCCAGCGCACGCGCGAGGTCCAGCGTCGGCTTCGCCCGGGACGCCCGCTCGATCTGCGTGATCCGCGTGCTCACCACGTGGGTTCTGTCGCCGAGTTCGGTCTGGGTCAGTCCGGCCGCCGTGCGGAGCCGGCGCACCCGTGCGCCGAACAGCGCGGCCATCGACGTACTGGGGTCGATCCCGTTGGCCAAAGCGTCACTTCCGTTCCTTACGGGCTGAAAAGTAAGGCTGTGTCACCTGTCGGCGTAGGCCGACCGGCCGACTCTTATGCACGGAACGTGACGTCTCGCATACGTCACGGGATGCCTCGGCTCGACAGACAGGGACGGACACCGTGCTGACAGGAACGACCGCATCGGACCACGGGTCGCACGAACTCCCCTCGCTGACCGCGCAGTTCGCGTCGTCTGCGCGGGGTGCCCGCCTCGCCCGGCGGCTCGCCGTCCGGCGCATGGAGGAGTGGGGTCACCCGCCGGCGTCGGACGTGTCGTGCGCGGTCGCCCTCGTCGTCGGCGAGCTCGCCGCGAACGCCGTACGGCACGGCCGGGCCCCCGGACGCGGCTTCGGTCTCGGGCTCGCTCTCCACTCGGCCGCGGGTCTGGTGCGCGTCGAGGTCTCGGACGCCGTCTCCGCGAAGCACCCGCCCGCGGAGCCGCCCGTGCCGGACCCGGAGGGCGAGTCCGGCCGGGGACTGTTCCTGGTGGACGTCCTGGCCGTGCGCTGGGGGTCGGAACCTCGTCACCCCGTGGGCAAGACGGTCTGGGCGGAGCTGTCCACCCGGGCGGACCTCCCCGGCTGACGCACGCCGGCACCCGGAACGGGGGTTTCTAGTGCCGTATCAAGCAACGTTCGCCCTGTTGTTGTCCTGTGTCATGAACCACAGCGGGAACGAGTCGCTGCTGTGCGGCTGTTAGAGTCCCGGCCGACGAAGGGGGGCCGCTCGTGGCCAAGGTCAACATCAGTCTCGATGCCGAACTGGTGGTGGAAGTGATGGTCCTGGCCGGGGTCGGATCGCCCCAGGACGCCGTCGAAGCGGTCGTGCGTGACTACATCGCCCGGGGGCACCGCACCGAGGCGCGCACCGAGCTCAGAGACCAGAGCCTGCGCGAGGTCGAGGTCAAACCGCAGGAGCCCCAAGGCTGACCACTGTGATCGCGTGACGTCGCGCCACCTCCGTCGGCACGCGTCCAGGACTCGGGGGGCAGGGCAGTCGCGGAGCATGAGCGCCCGCCCAGGTTGCTGTCCTCGCCCGGCTCGCTGTGGCGAAACCGCCACAGCGGCGACCGGCGCCATGTGCCGACGTCGACAGGGCGAACGTTGCCTGGTGCGGCACTAGGGCCTGTCGTTTGGATCAGGCTGGCTATGACCGACGGTTCGTCCTGACCGACCCGAGCGGGGTCTGGCGCGTGCAGCTGCAAGGCGGAGGAGGGAGTCGACGCGGAGCGTCGGCGACCGACGACAACGCCGCAGATGTGCGTGCCAGACCCCGCGACGCCGGCATGATCCAAACGACAGGCCCTAGCACCGTGGCGGCCGCTCCCGCGCGCGGCGCGCCGGACCGGCGCGATCCGTACCCGCACGGCGGGGTGATGCTCGCAAATGCCCCGTAAGGGACGCACAGTTCGGATGTGACCCACGCGAGTACCATCCCCGCCCCCGCCAGGGAGTCCGGTGCCGGGGGCCGCGGCCGCCCGGTTCCCGCCCCGCGGCGGCTGTCCACGACGGCGGCAGGCGCGCTCGGACTGTTCGCCGCCGCCCGTCTCACCGGTGTCCTCGTGCTGTCCGTGGCCGCCTGGGCCCAGGGAAAACAGCCGCTCGCCCTGCTCGGCCGGTCCTGGGACTCGGTCTGGTACCTGGGGATCGCGGCGCACGGCTACGGGCACACCCTGCACGTCGGGCCGGCGGTCGCCCGCAGCGACCTGGCGTTCTTCCCGCTCTACCCGGCGCTCATCCGCTCCGTCACCGCGCTGACCCCGCTCGGCGGCGGCGCCGCGGGCCTGGTGGTCGCCTGGACCGCGGCTGCGGCCGCCGCGTACGGGATCTATCTCGTCGGGGCGCGGCTGCACGGCCCCGCCGTCGCCACCCTGCTCGTCCTGCTCTGGGGGCTGCTGCCGCACTCCGTCGTGCTGTCGATGGCGTACACGGAGCCCGTGCTCACGGCCTTCGCCGCCTGGTCGCTGTACTCGGTGCTGACCGGGCGGTGGGTGTGGGCGGGGGCGCTCGCGGCGATGGCGGGGATGGCGCGGCCGAACGGGGTAGCGGTGGCGGCGGCGGTCCTGACGGCGGCGGCCTGCGAGATCGTCCGGGCGCGCGGCCGCGATGTTTCCCACAGCCTGTGGACGGGCGCCGCGCTCGCGCCGCTCGGCTGGGGCGGCTACGTCCTGTGGGTCGGCCGCCGCGAGGGTGATCCGCTCGGCGGCTACTTCGCGGTGCAGCGGCTGTGGGGGTCCCGCTTCGACTTCGGCCGCGGTTCCCTGGGCTTCGTGAAGCACCTGCTGCTGCACGGCGGCCGTTTCGTCTTCCCCATGACGATGGTGATCGTGGCGGCGGCCATTCTGCTGTTCGCGCTGCTGGTCGCGGACCGCGCCCCGCTGCCCCTGCTCGTGCACAGCGGCGTCCTGCTGCTGATCGCGCTGGGCGGCTCGGGCTTCTTCGAGTGCAAGCCGCGCTTCCTGCTGCCGGCGTTCCCGCTGCTGCTGCCGCTGGCGGGCGCGCTGGTGCGCACGGCAAGAGCCCGGCCGTGGCACGCGACACTGGTGGTCGGCGCCCTCGCCGGGCTCTCGTTCGCCTACGGGGCGTATCTGGTGGCCGTCGCCCATACGCCCCTGTGAGTGGGGGCCGGGACTACTCCTCGTCGTCCCCGGGCTTGTCCGCCTCGTTGACTTCCTGTTCCAGGCCGAGCTGCTCGACGAGCCACTTGTCGAACTCGATGGCGGCCCGCACCCAGCTGACCGTCGACGAGACGAAGTGCTCCAGGCTGACGCCGGTGCCGATCAGCATCTGCGCCTCGCCGATGAGCCGGACGGTGCCGTCGTCATGCGTGTGGCTGTAGACCTTCGGCCACAGGGTGCGACGGTTCCAGTCGTCGATGGACTCCAGCAGCGCGGGCTTCTCGTCGATCTGGTGCGGCCGGTCGTAGAACGTCCGGACCGAGAAGACCTGCTGGTCACCCTCACCGCGGAACATGAAGTACGTACGGAACTGCTCCCACGGCGCGACGAGGTCTCCCTCTTCGTCGACGAGGTGCTTGAGCTCCATCTGGTCGAGGAGCTGCTTCACAAGGTCCTGATCCGGGACGACGGGGCCCGCCGGTCCGCCGGGCTGCGGCTCGGGCTGGCCCCCGAAGTTCGGAATCGAGGACGGGTCGATGCTCACCGTGTATTTCCCTTCGTACGGATTACGCCATCCTCCCCCATGCGGGGCGGGGAGTGGCAACCCCTGGCGGGCCTGTCCGCCGGGGGCTGACACGATCTGGCCGATCTCCGCCGACGGGCGGGCCGGGCGCGCCTCGCCGTGGCCGGGCGGCTACGGCGTGCGCACGAGGTCCCGGGAGGGAACCCCCGCTGCGGGGCTCCCCCGCCGGGTACCCCGACGGCCGCCGGGGACTACATCGTCCTGCCTGCCGGGCGGTCCGCCGCCGGGCCCACGATCAGGCCGTCGCCGGCGGCGTCCACGCGGACGGTGTCGCCGTCCTTGACCTCGCCCGCGAGGATCTCCTTGGCGAGCCGGTCGCCGATCGCCGTCTGGATGAGGCGGCGCAGCGGCCGGGCACCGTAGGCCGGGTCGTTGCCCTTGTCGGCGAGCCAGGCCAGGGCCGCCTCGGTGACCTCCAGGGCGAGCCGCCGGTCGGCGAGGCGCCGGGCGAGCCGGTCGATCTGGAGCCGGGCGATGCGTTCCAGCTCCGTCCTGGAGAGCGCCGAGAAGACGACCAGGTCGTCGAGCCGGTTGAGGAACTCCGGCTTGAAGGAGGCCCGTACGACCTCCAGGACCTGTTCCTTCTTCTCCTCCTCGGTGCTGACCGGGTCGATCAGGAACTGGCTGCCGAGGTTGGAGGTGAGGACCAGGATGGTGTTGCGGAAGTCGACCGTGCGTCCCTGACCGTCCGTCAGGCGGCCGTCGTCCAGGACCTGGAGCAGGATGTCGAAGACCTCCGGGTGCGCCTTCTCCACCTCGTCCAGCAGGACCACGCTGTACGGGCGCCGGCGCACGGCCTCCGTCAGCTGGCCGCCCTCCTCGTACCCGACGTATCCGGGCGGGGCGCCCACCAGGCGGGCGACGCTGTGCTTCTCGCCGTACTCGCTCATGTCGATGCGGACCATGGCCCGCTCGTCGTCGAAGAGGAAGTCCGCGAGCGCCTTGGCCAGTTCGGTCTTGCCGACGCCGGTCGGGCCGAGGAACAGGAAGGAACCGGTGGGCCGGTCGGGGTCGGCGATGCCGGCCCGGGTGCGCCGCACGGCGTCGGACACCGCGCGGACAGCCTCCGACTGTCCGATCAGGCGGCGGCCCAACTCGTCCTCCATGCGCAGGAGTTTCTGGGTCTCGCCCTCCAGGAGACGGCCGGCCGGGATACCGGTCCAGGCGCCGACGACGTCGGCGATGTCGTCCGCGCCGACCTCCTCCTTGACCATGGTGTCGCCCTCGGCGGCCTCCACCTCCTCCTCGGAGGCGGCCACCAGGTCCCTCTCCAGGTCCGGGATCTCGCCGTAGAGCAGCTTGGACGCGGTGTCGAAGTCACCGTCGCGCTGGGCGCGTTCGGCCTGGCCGCGCAGCTCGTCGAGCTTCTCCTTCAGCTCACCGACGCGGTTGAGGGACTGCTTCTCCTTCTCCCAGCGGGCGGTGAGGCCGCGCAGCTCCTCCTCGCGGTCCGCGAGGTCGCGGCGCAGCTTGTCCAGGCGCTCCCGGCTGGCGGCGTCGGTCTCCTTGCCGATCGCCAGCTCCTCCATCTTCAGCCGGTCGACGGCGCGCTGGAGTTCGTCGATCTCGACGGGGGACGAGTCGATCTCCATGCGCAGCCGGGACGCGGCCTCGTCGACGAGGTCGATGGCCTTGTCGGGCAGGAAGCGCGAGGTGATGTACCGGTCGGAGAGGGCCGCGGCGGCCACCAGGGCGCTGTCCGCGATCTGCACCTTGTGGTGGGCCTCGTAGCGCCCCTTGAGCCCGCGCAGGATCGCGATGGTGTCCTCGACGGTCGGCTCGGCGACCAGCACCTGCTGGAAGCGCCGCTCCAGGGCGGGGTCCTTCTCGATCCGCTCGCGGTACTCGTCGAGGGTCGTCGCGCCCACCATCCGCAGCTCGCCGCGGGCCAGCATGGGCTTCAGCATGTTGCCCGCGTCCATGGCGGAGTCGCCGCCGGCGCCCGCGCCCACGACGGTGTGCAGCTCGTCGATGAAGGTGATGATCTGGCCGTCGGAGTCCTTGATCTCGGCGAGAACGGTCTTGAGCCGCTCCTCGAACTCGCCCCGGTACTTCGCGCCGGCGACCATGGCGCCGAGGTCGAGCGCGACGAGCCGCTTGTTCCTGAGGGACTCGGGCACGTCGCCCTTGACGATCCGCTGGGCGAGTCCCTCCACGACGGCGGTCTTGCCCACACCGGGCTCGCCGATGAGGACGGGGTTGTTCTTGGTGCGCCGGGACAGCACCTGGACGACCCGGCGGATCTCCTGGTCCCGGCCGATGACCGGGTCGAGCTTGCCCTCCCGCGCGGCGGCGGTGAAGTCGGTACCGAACTTTTCGAGTGCCTTGTACTGGCCCTCGGGATCCGCGGTCGTCACCCGGCGCCCTCCCCTGGTCGTCTGGAACGCGGCCAGCAGCTTCTTGGCACTGGCTCCCTGCGAGGACAGTACGTCCGCGGTGCGGCCGCCCTTCGCGGCGATGCCGATCAGCAGGTGCTCGGTGGAGAGGAACTCGTCGCCGAGCTCCTTGGCCCGCTCGGCGGCGTCGGCGATGACGGCGAGCAGCTCGCGGTTGGGCTGCGGGGGCGCGACGGTGGAGCCCGCCACGCTGGGCAGCGCGGCCAGCACCTGCTCGGTCCCGGTGCGCACGGCCGCCTGGTCGGCGTCGACCGCGGCCAGCAGATCGGTGATGTTCTCGTTGTCCTGGCCCGCCAGCAGAGCGAGCAGCAGGTGGGCGGGGGTGAGGTCCGGGTGGCCCTCGGACACGGCCCGGGTACTGGCCGCGTTGATCGCGTCCCGGCTCCTGTTGGTCAGCTCGGCGTCCACGGTCGCTGTCTCCTCCTCGCGTCAGTCGTCCTCATCCTGACTTCGGGAACGTACACAAAGTTGAGTCTATTCCACTCAAGAAGGTCCGCGGGACGAGAAAGGGTTAAGTTCCCGCCATGGCCGCATACCCCGTGAACCCGCGCGACCCCGACGCCGCCTATCTCGCCTTCTGGCGGGAGCGCCACCTGTGCACCCTGACCACCCTGCGCCCCGACGGCTCCCCGCACGTGGTGCCCGTCGGGGTGACCTACGCGCCGGAGGAGGGGCTGGCCCGGGTGATCACGAACGGGTCGAGCACGAAGGTGGCCAACATCGTGGCGGCGGGGGCGGGCGGTGCCCGGGTCGCGGTGTGCCAGGTGGACCGGCGGCGCTGGGCGACGCTGGAGGGGCTCGCCGTCGTGCACCGGGAGCCGGAGCGCGTCGCGGAGGCGGAGCGGCGCTACGCGGAGCGCTACGGGCGGGTCCCCTCACCCAACCCCGCCCGGGTGGTGATCGAGATCGAGCTGACCTCGGCCATGGGGCGCGGCTGATCCCCGACCCGGCCGATCCGGGCGGCCGGGCGGCCGGGCGGCCGACGCGCCTCGCCGATGCGGATCACCGCGATTCGACGCGCCTCGCCCGATGCGCAATTACCGCGATTTTTCGCCCCAAAAGCGCAGCGGGGGGGGGGGGGGGGGGGGGGGGGGGGGGGTGGGGGGGGGGGGGGGGGAGGGAGGGGGGGGGGGGGGGGGGGGAGGGGGGGAGGGGGGGGGGGGGGGAGGGGGAGAACGGGGAGGAGTAGTCGCCCTCCGTGGCCGTGGACGTGTG
>NZ_JBWKDS010000070.1:0-3690 GCF_056435845.1 Streptomyces sp. NPDC043867
AGCAAAGAAGAAGAAGAAAAAACCCCCCCCCCCCCCCCCCCTCCTCCCCCCCCCCCCCCCCCCCCCCCCCCCCCCCCCCCCCCCCCCCCCCCCCCCCCGCCTCAGCGGCTCAGCCTAGACGGATTTGGACCCATGCCGCCCGGTTCATGTCCCTGTCAGGAGTCGTACACCACCGAAACCTTGACAACTCCCCCGGCCACACACGAGATTGACGCGCGTAGAAGTCGAACGGGCACCCGCCCAGCTGCTTCTCCGCGCGTCACCGGCTCGCACGCAGGTCGCGCTCCCGTCACCTTTCCGCCCTCGTCCCGGCGCTCACGTACGTCCCCGGAGGGATTCCCTTGCCGAGCAGGAGAACCGCGCGCATCGCCGCGCTGACCGTCGCCGCGGTCTGTTCCACCGTCTCCGCCGTGGTGCTGACCGCACCCGCACACGCGGACACCGTCCACATCCACGACATCCAGGGCAGCACCCGTATATCCCCGTACGCGGGCCAGAAGGTCACGGACGTGACCGGCATCGTCACGGGCGTACGGACCTACGGTTCGTCGAAGGGGTTCTGGATCCAGGACCCGGACGCGGACGACAACCCGGCCACCAGTGAGGGCGTGTTCGTCTTCACCGGCTCCGCCCCGAAGGCAGCCGTCGGCGACTCGGTCACGGTCACCGGCACCGTCTCGGAGTACGTGCCGGGCGGCGCCTCCACGGGCAACCAGTCGCTGACGGAGATCACCAAGCCGACGGTGACCGTGGTCTCCGGCGGCCACGCGGTCCCGGCCGCGACGGTCGTCGACGCCGAGTCGGTCCCGGACGCGTACACCGCCGCCGGTGACACCGCGGCGAGCGGCTCGGTCAACGGCCTGACACTGGAACCGGCGACGTACGCGCTGGACTACTACGAGTCGCTGGAGGGCATGAGCGTCCAGGTCTCCGACGTGCGCGTGGTCACCGCCACCGACCCGTACGCCGAGCTGTGGGTCACGGTGAAGCCGAACGAGCACGCCGACCGCCGCGGCGGCACGGTGTACGGCTCGTACACCTCGCAGAACACCGGACGCCTGCAGATCCAGTCCCTCGGCGCCGCCGCCGACTTCCCCACCGCGAACGTGGGCGACGAGTTGACGGGCACCACCGCGGGTCCGCTCGACTACAACCAGTTCGGCGGCTACACCCTCGTCGCCGGCCGGCTCGGCACCCTGGACAAGGGCGGACTGGAGCGGGAGACCACCGAGGAGCAGGGCCGCAGGGAACTGGCCGTCGCGACGTACAACGTCGAGAACCTGGACCCGGGCGACGCGACGTTCGACGCCCACGCGTCCGCGATCGTGCAGCACCTCCAGTCGCCCGACATCGTGTCGCTGGAGGAGATCCAGGACAACAACGGCGCGACGAACGACGGCACGGTCGCCGCCGACCGGACGATGCAGAAGCTGGTCGACGCCATCGTGGCGGCGGGCGGCCCCGCCTACGAGTGGCGCTCCATCGATCCGGTCGACCTCGCGGACGGCGGCGAGCCGGGCGGCAACATCCGTCAGGTGTTCCTCTTCAACCCGGAGCGGGTCTCCTTCACCGACCGCGCCGGCGGTGACGCGACGACCGCCGTCGGCGTCACGAAGGAGCACGGAAAGGCGGCGCTGACCGTGTCTCCCGGCCGGATCGACCCGGCCGGCGAAGCCTGGAAGAACAGCCGCAAGCCGCTCGCGGGCGAATTCACCTTCCGCGGCAAGACGGTCTTCGTGATCGCCAACCACTTCGCGTCGAAGGGCGGCGACCAGTCGCTGCACGGGCAGTTCCAGCCGCCGGTGCGCAGCTCGGAGACCCAGCGCCACCTCCAGGCGACCGCGGTGAACTCCTTCGTCAAGGACATCCTGACGACGCAGAAGAACGCCGACGTCGTCACCCTCGGCGACATCAACGACTTCGAGTTCTCCGGGACCGCGAAGCTGCTGGAGGGTGACGGCGAACTCTGGTCGGCGATCAAGTCGCTGCCGAAGAGCGAGCGTTACACCTACGACTACCAGGGCAACAGCCAGGTCCTGGACCAGATCCTGGTCAGCCCTTCGATCCGCAGGGGCTGCGACTTCGAGTACGACAGCGTGCACATCAACGCGGAGTTCTCGGACCAGATCAGCGATCACGACCCGCAGGTGCTGCGCTTCAAGCCGTAGCCGCCCGGACGGTGTTCGCCGACCCGGCCGAACGGCCCCTGGAGGCCCCGGACGAGATTCGGCTCCCGGAGCGGCTTCACACCGCCGTTTCGGGAGACACGTGAGGTCATGGACGAGAAGCGACCGGAATCGGGGACGGAGGGGCTGACCGCGAAGGACAGCCCCTCCGAGTTGACCGCGGGCTCCTGGTGGGCGGTGGTGCGGCGCACGGCGAAGGAGTTCACGGACGACGAACTCTCCGACCGCGCGGCCGCCTTGACGTACTACGGCGTGCTGTCGATGTTCCCCGCGCTGCTGGTACTGGTGTCCCTGCTGGGCGTGGCCGGACAGCGCACCACGGACAAGCTGCTCGCCAACGTGGGTGACCTGGCGCCCGGTCCGGCCCGCGACATCCTGCACGACGCGGTGCTGCAGCTGGGCGACAGCGGCGGCACGGGGAGCGTGCTCGCGATCGTCGGCCTGCTGTTCGCCCTGTGGTCCGCGTCGGGCTACGTCGCCGCGTTCATCCGCACCTCGAACGCGGTGTACGACCTTCCCGAGGGCCGTCCGGTCTGGAAGCTCACCCCGCTGCGGCTGGTCCTGACCATCGCCCTGATGGTGATGCTCGCGGCCAGCGCCACCATCGTCGTGTTCACCGGGCCGCTGGCCGAACGCGCGGGCACGGCCGTCGGGCTCGGCCACGCGGCGATCACCCTCTGGTCCATCGCGAAGTGGCCCGTCCTGCTGGTGCTGGTGGTCCTCATGATCGCCCTGTTGTACTGGGCCGCCCCCAACGTCCGCGGCCGCGGCTTCCGTTGGGTGAGTCCCGGCAGCGTCGTCGCCACGCTGGTGTGGCTGGCCGCCTCCGCCGGATTCGCCCTCTACGCCGCCAACTTCGGCTCGTACAACAAGACGTACGGCACTCTGGCGGGCGCCGTCATCTTCCTGGTCTGGCTCTGGCTGACCAATCTGGCGATCCTGCTGGGGCTGGAGTTCGACGCGGAGCTGGCACGCCAGCGGGCCATCACCGGCGGGCAGCCCGCCACGGAGGAGCTGTACGTCGAGCCGCGGGACACCCGCAAGTGGCCGCCCCGGCTGCGGGCGCTGCGTGAGGCCCGGGCCCGGGCGGCGCAGGGCGGCAGGACGAGCTGACGCCCCCGGCCGACACGACGAGCGGCCGATACCACGAGTCGCGGCACGACGAGCGGTCCGCAGACCAACCGCGACACCGCGAGCGACCGACAGACCAACGGCGGCACCGCGAGCGACCGACACCACGAACCGCGACACCACGGGCGGCGGGGCCGATCCGGCCCCGCCGTTCGTCTTTCTGCCCCGGGCCCGCTCGGCGGTCGCGGCCGTCCGCCCGACGGGTGCCGCCCACCGCCGCCGCGAGCCCCCGGCGGAACGGCCGGCGCCGGCCGCGAACGGACCCGGCCGGCCCCGCACGCGGCGAAGGGGGGGGGGGGGGGGGGGGGGGGGGGGGGGGGGGGGGTGGTGGGGGGGGGGGGGGAGGGGGTGGGGGGGGGGGGGGGGGGAATGG
>NZ_JBWKDS010000070.1:3700-20469 GCF_056435845.1 Streptomyces sp. NPDC043867
CCCAACCACAACCGAGAGCCCTTGGAAGAGAGGTCGGGGCCGACCAAAAACGAACCCGCCCGCCCCCCCACGCGGCGGCGCGCTGGTGCAGGTGACCCCCCACCGGCCCCGCCGCTTCGTCAGGGGTGCCCCGGAACCGGCGGGCGTCAGGCGTGCCGCCGGCTCCGTCGTGTCAGTGGTGGTTGTGGCGCCGCAGCAGCAGCGCCGCGAGAATCATGCCCGCACCGATCAGGACCGGTACGGGGTTCCGCCGTCCGGCCTGGACGACCGTGCTGGCGGCGTTCTTCACGGGTTCCGGCAGGTTCTCCTGCACGACGTGCCCGGCCTGGACCGCCTTGCCCTGCACGACCTGGCTTGCCTGGCCGGCCGAGCCCTTCATCTGGACCGTCATGGCGCCCGCCCGGTCCTTGAGGTCGGCGGCGCGGGCTCGCGCGCGGGCCTTGACGTCCGCCTTCGCGGCCAGCTCCTCGACGGTGTCGCCGAGCTGGCCCCTGGTCTCCTCGATCTGCCGCCGCAGCTCGTCGGGGCCCTTGGCGCCCACCGACTCCGCGGCGTCCGAACCGGGCTTCGCGCCCGGCGTCCCGGCGCCCGGCTGCACGGCGGGGACCTGCGCTCCGGCCGCCTTCGCGGCGTCCGCGCCGGTGTTGTCGTTCGTCATCGATGCGCCCTTTCCTTGATCTCGTCGACATCGGCCTTGACGCTGTCGAGCGCCTTTTCGGGGGTGGGGGGTGTGGCCTGGCGCAGCTGCCCCCGGCCCATCACCGCCAGTACGGCGGCGATCGCGAGGAGCACCGCGGTCACGATGAGCGCCGCGGCCCACACGGGCAGCACCAGGGAGAGCGCGGCCACGCCGGTACCGGCCAGGGCCATCAGCCCGACGTATCCGACGGCGCCCGCCGCTCCGATCATCCCGCCGCCCCGCCCCGCGCGCCGGCCCTTCTCGGCCAGCTCCTCCTTCGCGAGGTGCAACTCCTGCCGTACGAGCTGGGAGAGCTGTTCGGTGGCCTGGCCGACGAGCTCGCCCACCGACTGATTCCCGTGTTCGTCCCGCACGGGCCTGCTGTTCATGGTCCCGGTCACGGTGTCCCGCCTCCTCTCGCGCTTGAGGAGGGGCGGGTACCCGGACCGGGCCGGGCTACCCCTTCGATCCCCGTTCGTCCACAGGCGCCAACTGACTCTGGAGGCGGTCGAGGCGGGCCCGGACCCACGCGGCCTCCGCGACCAGCTCAGGCGATCCCCTCGGCGGCCCACGAGGGGCGGGGCCGGCACCAGGGCGTCCCCAGCCCCGCGCCCAGCGCCATCGCCATCGCCATCGCCATCGCCAGGACCGTTTAGCAAGCGTACCCAACACCCCGTAGCAAAATTAAGTAGAGCTTCACAGTCTGGTTGCCGACACTGACGGCATGACGACTCCAGGCACCCCGGCCGGCCCCGCACCGCGCACCACCTCCGGCACCGCACCTGCCCTGCCGGCGCCCGGCACCACGCGGGTGACCCCGGGCGCGCCCTTCGGCCGGGCGCTCTGCGCGATGGTCACCCCCTTCACCGGGGCGGGCGCGCTCGACCTCGACGGGGCGCAGCGGCTCGCCGCCCGGCTGGTCGCCGAGGGGTGCGACGGCCTGGTGCTGTCCGGCACCACGGGCGAGTCGCCCACGACGTCGGACGCGGAGAAGACCGCGCTCGTGCGCGCGGTGCGGGCCGCGGTCGGCGAGCACGTCCCGATCGTCGCGGGAATCGGCACCGCCGACACGCGACACACCGCAGAACTGGCGCGGGCGGCCGAGAGGGCGGGCGCGGACGGCCTGCTCGTGATCGCGCCGTACTACAGCAGGCCGCCGCAGGACGCGGTCGAGGCCCACTTCCGGGACGTCACGGACGCGTGCGGTCTGCCGGTCGTGCTGTACGACATCCCCGGGCGCACGGGTACCCGCATCGAGCCGGAGACGATGATCCGGCTGGCGGAACACCCGCGGATCGTGGCGGTCAAGGACTGCGCCTACGACCTCCTCGGCACCCAGAAGGTGCTGGCGCGCACGGAGTTGGCGTACTACGCGGGCTGCGACGAGCAGGTCCTCGCCCTGTACGCGATCGGCGGCGCGGGCTTCATCGGTACGGTGGCGAACGTGGCGGCCCGTCAGTTCCGGTCCGTGCTGGACGCCTTCGACGCGGGCGACACGGCGGGAGCGGCGCGCATGCAGCGGCGGACCATCGAGCTGACCGGGGCGATGATGTCCGCCGGACTCCCGGGAGCGGTCACGGCCAAGGCCCTCCTCGGCAGGCTCGGTCTGCCCTCCGGGCCGGTCCGCGCCCCCCTGCGGCCCGCCGGCCGCGAGGCGGCCGACGGACTGCTGGCGGCGTACGAGCACCTGGTCGCGGAGGTGTCGTGACGGGTGGGGCCGACCCCCGTCCGCCCCCACCGTCCCGACGGGCCGGGGCCGACCCCCGTCCGCCCCCTGCCCCCTCCGCGCGGCGCCCGACGCGCAACGCGGTACAGGATCTGCCGTACGTACGCCTCGGGTTCGTCGATGCGATGCCAGCGTCCGGCGGCCTTGATCAGGGCGTTCTGCAGCAGGTCCTCGGCCGCGTGCCGGTCCCCGCCGCTGAGCAGTACGGCCGTCCTCAGCAGTGCGGACGACCGGTTCGCCACGAACTCCCGGAATTTTCCTGCCCTTCGGCATCCATCGTCACCTTCTCTTCCCCGGCGGGCGCTGCGCCCGGCCCCTCTGCCTCCTTTGACGCTTCCGGCCGGCCCCCGCTATGCCTGCCGCCGCGAAGAGAATCCGTCGCGAACCGGGCCGGCCGGCTCCTGGCGGGGACGGAACGCCGAGCGCCCTCCCGTCCGGTGGACGGGAGGGCGCTCGGGGAAGGCGCTGAGCCGCTAGTTGTGGCTGTGCAGGACGTCGTTCAGACCGCCCCAGACCGCGTTGTTCGGGCGGGCCTCGACGGTGCCCGTGACCGAGTTGCGGCGGAAGAGGATGTTCGAGGCGCCGGACAGTTCGCGGGCCTTGACGATCTGGCCGTCGGGCATCGTGACGCGGGAGCCGGCGGTGACGTACAGACCGGCCTCCACCACGCACTCGTCGCCCAGTGCGATGCCGACACCGGCCTCGGCACCGATCAGGCAGCGCTCGCCGATGGTGATGCGGACGTTGCCGCCGCCGGAGAGGGTGCCCATCGTCGAGGCGCCGCCGCCGATGTCCGAGCCGTCGCCGACCACGACGCCGGCCGAGATGCGGCCCTCGACCATCGACGTGCCGAGGGTGCCCGCGTTGAAGTTCACGAAGCCCTCGTGCATGACGGTCGTGCCCTCGGCGAGGTGCGCGCCGAGCCGGACGCGGTCGGCGTCGGCGATGCGGACGCCCTTCGGGGCCACGTAGTCGGTCATGCGCGGGAACTTGTCGATCGAGGTCACCTGGAGGTGCAGGCCCTCGGCGCGGGCGTTCAGGCGGGCCTTCTCGACGTCGTCGACGGCGACGGGGCCGAGCGAGGTCCACGCGACGTTGGCGAGGTGCCCGAAGATGCCGTCCAGGCTCTGGCCGTGCGGCTGCACCAGACGGTGCGAGAGCAGGTGGAGGCGCAGGTACACGTCGTGCGCGTCGATCGGCTTCTCGTCGAGGGAGGCGATGACCGTGCGGACCGCGACCACCTCGACGCCACGGCGGGCGTCGGGACCGACGGCCTTCGCGGCGCCCTCGCCGAGCAGCTCCACGGCACGCTCGGTGGACAGCCGCTCGGTGCCGGCCGGGCCGGGCTCGGCGGACAGTTCGGGGGCGGGGAACCAGGTGTCGAGGACGGTGCCGTCGGCGGTGAGGGTGGCGAGCCCGGCGGCGACGGCGCCGGTGGTGCGAGTAGCAGTCGTGTCGGTCATGAGGGCAACCTAACCGCACGGGGCCCGCGGAGGCGAACCCGTGCGCGGGCGTCTCGCGAGGCGGTCCGTACGAGCTTCCCGGAATCGCCCGTGGAGGTGACCGATGAGGGCTTCGAGGGCTTGGAGGAGCTTGGAGGGCTCGGAGGCCTTCGCAAACCCGCGCCCGTCTGGCGCGGCGCGGTGCAGCGCAGGTCGGCCACCGGCAGGGCACCGACAGGGCACCGGGGCGCGGACGCGCCGCGACACGTACGAGGCCCCCGGCGGGATGCCAGGGGCCTCGTACGGAGCGGTCGCCCGGACGGGCAGCGTGTCGGTCAGACGTTGAACCCGAGCGCCCGAAGCTGCTCGCGGCCGTCGTCCGTGATCTTGTCCGGACCCCACGGCGGCATCCAGACCCAGTTGATGCGCAGTTCGTTGACGATGCCGTCGGTGGCGGACCTGGCCTGGTCCTCGATGACGTCGGTGAGCGGGCAGGCCGCGGACGTCAGCGTCATGTCGATCGTCGCGATGTTCGCGTCGTCGATGTGGATGCCGTAGATGAGGCCGAGGTTGACGACGTCGATACCCAGTTCGGGGTCGACGACGTCGTACAGCGCCTCGCGGACTTCCTCCTCCGAAGCCGGCTTCGTCGTCAGGCCCTCTGCGGGTGTCACGGTGTTCTCGCTCATGCCGTCTT
The DNA here is from genome assembly GCF_056435845.1 of Streptomyces sp. NPDC043867. Taxonomy (NCBI): domain Bacteria; kingdom Bacillati; phylum Actinomycetota; class Actinomycetes; order Kitasatosporales; family Streptomycetaceae; genus Streptomyces; species Streptomyces sp. NPDC043867. The sequence continues at coordinate 8,245 of NZ_JBWKDS010000070.1, forward strand.
CCTCTCGGCGCTCTCGCCCAGTGCCTGGGCCGTCGCGTCCTTCCATGCCATCCAGCTCAGGAGGGCGCACTTGACCCGGGCCGGGTACTTGGAGACACCGGCGAACGCGACCGCGTCCTCCAGCACCTCCTCCATCGCGTCGTCCGGCTCGAGCCGGCCCTTGGACTGCATCAGCTCCAGGAAGGTCTCCTGGACCTGCTGCGCCTCGGACAGCTCCTTGCCGACGAGCAGCTCGTTCAGCACGGAGGCCGAGGCCTGGCTGATCGAGCAGCCCTGACCCTCGTACGAGATGTCCGCGATCCGCTCGCCGTCGTACTTGACGCGCAGCGTGATCTCGTCGCCACACGTGGGATTGACGTGGTGCACCTCGGCGTCGCCATCCCTGAGACCGCGCCCGTGCGGGTGCTTGTAGTGGTCCAGGATGACTTCCTGGTACATCGAATCAAGCTTCACGACTCAGCCAGCTCCTCAGCCGAAGAAGTTCCGTACGTGCTCCAGGCCGTCGACCAGTGCGTCGATCTCGGTCGGCGTGGAGTACAGATAGAACGACGCCCGCGTGGTCGCGGGAATTCCGTACCGCAGGCAGACCGGACGCGCGCAGTGGTGTCCGACCCGGACGGCGATGCCCTGCTCGTCCAGGACCTGGCCCACGTCGTGCGGGTGGATGTCACCGAGCGTGAACGAGATCGCCGCGCCGCGGTCCTCGGCCGTCGCCGGACCGATGATCCTGAGATCCGGGACCTCCGTCAGCCGCCGTACCGCGTACTCGGTGAGCGCGTGCTCGTGGGCGAGGATCCTGTCCATGCCGATCGAGCTCAGGTAGTCGATGGCCGCGCCGAGACCGACCGCCTGGGCGATCGGGGGCGTGCCCGCCTCGAACTTGTACGGCGCGGGAGCGTACGTCGACGAGTGCATCGACACCGTCTCGATCATCTCGCCGCCGCCGAGGAACGGGGGAAGGTCCTCGAGCAGCTCCTGGCGGCCCCACAGGACGCCGATACCGGTCGGCCCGCACATCTTGTGGCCGGTGAACGCGACGAAGTCGGCCTGCAGGGCCTGGACGTCCAGCGGCATGTGCGGCGCGGCCTGCGAGGCGTCGATCAGGACCAGGGCCCCGACCTCCTGTGCCCGGCGCACTATCGCCTCGACGGGGTTGACCGTGCCGAGGATGTTCGACACCAGCACGAAGGAGACGATCTTCGTCTTCTCGGTGATGACCTCGTCGATGTTCGACAGGTCGAGCCGGCCGTCGTCGGTGAGGCCGAACCACTTCAGCTTCGCGCCCGTGCGCTGCGACAGCAGCTGCCACGGCACGATGTTGGAGTGGTGCTCCATCTCCGTGATGACGATCTCGGTCTCGTGGTCCACGCGGTAGGGCTCATCGGCCCAGCCCAGCATGTTCGCCACGAGGTTGAGCGACTCGGAGGCGTTCTTGGTGAAGATCACCTCGTCGCGGCTCGGCGCGTTGATGAACGCGGCGACCTTGTCGCGCGCGCCCTCGTACAGCGCCGTGGCCTCCTCGGCGAGCACATGCACACCGCGGTGGACGTTGGCGTTGTAGCGCTCGTAGTAGTCACTGAGAGCGTCCAGCACCTGGCGCGGCTTCTGCGAGGTCGCCGCGTTGTCCAGGTACACGAGCTTCTTGCCGTCGTGGACCTGCCGGTCCAGGATGGGGAAGTCCTTACGGATCGCCTCGGTGTCGAGGAGGCCCGGCAACTGCGTCACGCGGATACGCCACCCTTCGTGTCGGCTTCGTCGAGCTTCGCGTATGCCTCGTAGCCCTCGTTCTCCAGCTTGTCGGCGAGCTCGGCGCCGCCGGACTCGACGATGCGGCCCGCCGAGAAGACGTGGACGAAGTCGGGCTTGATGTAGCGCAGGATGCGCGTGTAGTGCGTGATCAGCAGGGTGCCGACCTCACCGGACTCGCGGACGCGGTTGACGCCCTCGGAGACGATGCGCAGCGCGTCGACGTCCAGACCGGAGTCCGTCTCGTCGAGGATCGCGACCTTCGGCCTGAGCAGTTCGAGCTGGAGGATCTCGTGGCGCTTCTTCTCACCGCCGGAGAAGCCCTCGTTGACGTTGCGCTCGGCGAAGGCCGGGTCCATGTTGAGGCGCTCCATGGCCTCCCTGACCTCCTTCACCCAGGTGCGCAGCTTGGGGGCCTCGCCGCGGATCGCGGTGGCGGAGGTGCGCAGGAAGTTGGAGACCGAGACGCCGGGGACCTCGACCGGGTACTGCATCGCCAGGAACAGGCCGGCGCGGGCGCGCTCGTCGACGGACATCTCCAGGACGTCCTCGCCGTCGAGGGTGACGGTGCCGCCGGTGATCGTGTACTTCGGGTGACCCGCGAGCGAGTAGGCGAGCGTGGACTTGCCGGAGCCGTTCGGGCCCATGATGGCGTGCGTCTCGCCCTGCTTCACGGTGAGGTCGACGCCCTTGAGGATCTCCTTCGTGGCGTTGTCGGCCTCGACGGTGACGTGCAGGTCTCGGATTTCAAGCGTTGCCATGGGTGCCTCAGGACTCCTGGGAGAGGGAGACGAGCACGTCGTCCCCTTCGATCTTTACGGGGTATACGGGGACGGGGCGCGTCGCGGGAAGGCCGGACGGCTTGCCGGTGCGGAGGTCGAAGGCGGAGCCGTGCAGCCAGCACTCGATCTGGCAGTCCTCCACCTCGCCCTCGGAGAGCGAGACGTTCGCGTGCGAGCAGATGTCGTTGATCGCGAACACCTCGCCCTCGGTCTTCACGACCGAGACCGGCGTGCCGTCGAGTTCCACCCGCTTGGGGGTGTCCTCCTCCAGCTCGCTCAGCGCACAGGCGCGTACGAAGGTCGGCGGGGCAGTCATCAGACCGACGCCTCCAGCTCCTCGTCGATCCTGGCGAGGAGTCGCTCCTGGATGTCGGCGACCCCGATCTGCTGGACCAGCTCGGCGAAGAAGCCGCGGACCACCAGACGGCGGGCGTCGTCGGCCGGGATGCCGCGCGCCATGAGGTAGAAGAGCTGCTCGTCGTCGAAGCGGCCGGTCGCCGAGGCGTGCCCGGCGCCGACGATCTCGCCGGTCTCGATCTCCAGGTTCGGCACGGAGTCGACGCGGGCGCCGTCGGTCAGAACCAGGTTGCGGTTCATCTCGTAGGTGTCGGTGCCCTCGGCCTTGGCCTCGATGAGGACGTCGCCGATCCACACCGCGTGGGCGCCGTCGCCCTGGAGCGCGCCCTTGTAGGCGACGTTCGACTTGCAGTGCGGGGTGTTGTGGTCGACGAGGAGGCGGTGCTCCTGGTGCTGGCCGGCATCCGTGAAGTACAGGCCGAACAGCTCGGCCTCGCCGCCGGTGCCCGCGTAGTGGACGCGCGGGTGGAGGCGCACCAGGTCGCCGCCGAAGGTGACCACGAAGGACTTGAAGGTGGCGTCCCGGCCGATGAGGGCGTTGTGCTGGCCCACGTGGACGGCCTTGTCGTCCCAGTCCTGGACGGAGACGACGGTGAGCTTGGCGCCGTCGCCGATCACGTAGTCGACGTTGGCGGCGAGCACCGCGTCACCGGTGTGGTCGATGACGACGACGGCCTCGGCGAAGGCTCCCAGTTCGATGACCTGGTGGCCGTAGGCGACCCCGCCCTCGCCGTGCACGGCGATGCGGATGGGCTCGGTGAGCACCGTCTCCCTGGGGACGGTGACGACGCCGGCCTTCTCGAACGCCGAGTAGGCCTGGGCGGCGACGCGGTCCACGGGGGTGCCGGCCCTGCCGAGCCGGGCGTCGTCGCGGCCGACGGTCTCGACGGTGACGCCCTCGGGGGCCTCGATGTCCACCTTGACGCCGTCGCCGGTGGCGACCGCGGTGCCGTCGTGCAGCCCGCGCAGCCGCTCCAGGGGCGTGAACCGCCATTCCTCCTCGCGGCCGTGGGGGACCGGGAAGTCCGCCACGTCGAAGGAGGCGGGCGCGCTCATGCGCGTGGCGACGGTCGACTCGGCGGCCACCGCGATCTGGCCGGCGGTGGTGGACCCCACCGGGATATTCGTAGCCTCAGCCATGGCTGTCGGTCTGCTCTCTTTCCTGCGTCAGTGTTCGCTGGCTGTGTCCGGACGGCGGGTCTTAACCGACCGCGCCTTCCATCTGCAGCTCGATCAGCCGGTTGAGTTCGAGGGCGTACTCCATGGGCAGCTCCTTGGCGATCGGCTCGACGAAGCCCCGCACGATCATGGCCATCGCCTCGAACTCGGTCATGCCGCGGCTCATCAGGTAGAAGAGCTGGTCGTCGCTGACCTTGGAGACGGTCGCCTCGTGCCCCATGGACACGTCGTCCTCACGGACGTCCACGTAGGGGTACGTGTCCGAGCGGGAGATCGTGTCGACGAGCAGCGCGTCGCACAGCACGTTGGACTTCGAGCCGTGCGCGCCCTCACCGATCTCGACCAGGCCGCGGTAGGACGTACGGCCGCCGCCGCGCGCCACGGACTTGGAGACGATGTTGGACGAGGTGTTCGGCGCCATGTGGACCATCTTGGAGCCGGCGTCCTGGTGCTGGCCCTCGCCCGCGAAGGCGATGGAGAGGGTCTCGCCCTTGGCGTGCTCGCCCATCAGGTAGACGGCCGGGTACTTCATGGTGACCTTGGAGCCGATGTTGCCGTCGATCCACTCCATGGTCGCGCCCTCGTACGCCACGGCGCGCTTGGTGACCAGGTTGTAGACGTTGTTCGACCAGTTCTGGATGGTCGTGTAACGGCAGCGGGCGCCCTTCTTCACGATGATCTCGACCACCGCGGAGTGGAGCGAGTCCGACTTGTAGATCGGCGCCGTGCAGCCCTCGACGTAGTGCACGTAGGCACCCTCGTCGACGATGATCAGGGTCCGCTCGAACTGGCCCATGTTCTCCGTGTTGATACGGAAGTAGGCCTGGAGCGGGATCTCCACGTGCACGCCCGGCGGCACGTAGATGAAGGAGCCGCCGGACCACACCGCGGTGTTCAGCGACGCGAACTTGTTGTCGCCGACCGGGATGACGGTGCCGAAGTACTCCTTGAAGAGCTCCGGGTGCTCCTTGAGGGCCGTGTCGGTGTCCATGAAGATGACACCCTGCGACTCCAGCTCCTGGTTGATCTGGTGGTAGACGACCTCGGACTCGTACTGGGCCGCGACACCGGCGACGAGGCGCTGCTTCTCCGCCTCGGGGATGCCGAGCTTGTCGTACGTGTTCTTGATGTCGTCCGGCAGGTCCTCCCAGGACTCCGCCTGCTTCTCCGTGGAGCGCACGAAGTACTTGATGTTGTCGAAGTCGATGCCCGACAGGTCCGAGCCCCAGTTCGGCATGGGCTTCTTCTCGAACAGGCGCAGGCCCTTGAGGCGGAGCTTCGTCATCCACTCCGGCTCGGACTTCTTCGCGGAGATGTCCCGGACGACGTCCTCGTTGATGCCGCGCTTCGCAGAGGCGCCGGCCGTGTCGGAGTCGGCCCAGCCGTATTCGTACTTGCCCAGTCCCTCGAGTTCGGGGTGAGCAGTCTCCGTGGGGAGCGTCATGCGGGGTTCCTCCCGGCCGTGCTTGCGGATGCGTGATCAGTGGTCTGGGAAATCTTGGGGATGAACGTGGTGCACACGCCGTCGCCGTGCGCGATGGTCGCCAGGCGCTGCACATGCGTACCGAGCAACTGGGAAAAGATCTCGGTCTCCGCCTCGCACAGCTGCGGGAACTGCTCGGCGACATGGGCGACGGGGCAGTGGTGCTGGCACAGCTGCTCGCCGACCGGTGCGCTGCGCGCCGTAGCAGCGTACCCGTCCGCGCTCAGGGCCCTGGCCAGGGCTTCGGTGCGCTCCTCGGGGGCCGCGGCCTCGACGGCGGCGCGGTACGCCCCGGCCTGCGCGGCGATCCTGGCGCGGGCGAACGCGACGACCGCCTCGTCGCCGCCCTCGCGCTCCGCGATCCAGCGCAGCGCGTCCGCGGCGAGCTTGTCGTAGGACTGGTCGAAGGCGTCCCGGCCGCAGTCGGTCAGGGCGAACACCTTCGCGGGGCGCCCCCGGGTACGCGCGCCGTAGATCCGCTGCTCGCGGGCCTCCACGACAGTGTCGGCGACGAGCGCGTCGAGGTGCCGGCGGACGGCGGCCTGGGTGAGTCCCAGCCGCCCGGCGAGGTCGGCCACGGTGGACGGGCCGTGGTCCAGGATGGAGCGCGCGACCCGGTTGCGGGTGGACCGCTCACCGGTCGCGAGTTCCTCCTGCGGAGCCTCGCCAACGTTTTTCACAACGCCATTGTTGCGTAATTCCTTTGAGCCTGACAACCCACGCCCGAGGCGCGGACGGTGCCCTGCGTCACTTAGGCATACCTAATACGACCTGCGGAAACGATCTTTGATCGATCAATCCGGTGGCGTTCCCGGGAGCGTTCCAGCAGACTGCCGGACGTGTCCGTACCGCCTCCGACCGGCCCACTCGTCACCAGAGACGGGCTCGCCGCACAGCTGCGCGAGCTCGGCGTGCGCCCCGGCGAGACGCTCCTCGCGCACTCCTCGCTCAGCTCCCTCGGCTGGGTCTGCGGCGGCGCGCCGGCCGTCGTCCAGGGACTGCTCGACGCGCTCGGTCCCGACGGGACACTGGTCGTCCCCACCCAGTCCGGTGATCGCTCCGACCCGGCCCTGTGGGGCAGTCCGCCGGTTCCCGAGGAGTGGTGGCCCGCCATCCGCGCGACGATGCCCGCCTACGATCCGCTGATCACGCCCAGCCGCGGGGTCGGCGTGATCCCGGAGACCGTCCGCACCTGGCCCGGCGCCCTGCGCAGCGCGCACCCGCAGACCTCGTTCGCCGCCCTCGGGGCGCGCGCGGCGGAGGTGGTCGAGGGGCACGCCCCCGACTGCCGTCTCGGTGAGCGCAGCCCGCTGGCCCGCCTGGAGGCCATGGACGCCCGCGTCCTGCTGCTCGGCGCCGGATACGAGGCGTGCACCGCCTTCCACCTCGCCGAGTACCGCATCCCGTCCCCGGTGGCCGAGGTGGGCCGTCCGGTCCTCGGAGCGGACGGAACGGCGCGCTGGGAGGTGGTGACCGAGGTGTCGGTCACCACCGAGCGCTTCGACGAGCTGGGCGCCGACTTCGAACGGGACCGTCCCGTCGTACGAGGCCGGGTGGGCGCCGCCGACACGCGGCTGTTCCCGGTCGCCGCCGCCGTGGCGTACGCGCAGCGGTGGCTGGCGCTGCACCGCTCGCGCGAGGCGTGGATCGCCGACGAGGAGCCGCGGAGGCGCCCGAAGCCGCCGGACGGCCCCCGGGTCGCGGGCCCCGCGCGCCCCGGCACCCGGACGCGTCCCTAGACTTGTTCCTCATGCGAAGCGAGCCCGTGGTCCAGGTCCAGGCCCTGGTGAAGCGGTACGGCACGAAGACCGCGGTGGACGGCCTCGACCTGGTGGCCGAAGCGGGCATCACCGCCGTACTCGGACCCAACGGAGCGGGCAAGACCACCACGGTCGAGACCTGCGAGGGCTACCGGAAGCCGGACTCCGGCACGGTGCGCGTCCTGGGCCTCGACCCGGTCCGGCAGTCCGGGCGGCTGCGTCCGCGGATCGGGGTCATGCTCCAGTCCGGCGGTGTCTACTCGGGTGCCCGCGCCGACGAGATGCTCCGCCACGTGGCGAAGCTGCACGCCCACCCGCTGGACGTGGACGCGCTGATCGAGCGGCTCGGCCTCGGCGGCTGCGGCCGCACGACGTACCGCCGGCTGTCCGGCGGCCAGCAGCAGCGGCTCGCGCTGGCGATGGCCGTGGTCGGCCGTCCCGAGCTGGTCTTCCTCGACGAGCCCACCGCGGGGCTCGACCCGCAGGCCCGCCGCGCGACCTGGGACCTCGTGCGCGACCTGCGCGCCGACGGCGTCTCCGTCATCCTCACCACGCACCACATGGACGAGGCCGAGCAGCTCGCCGACGACGTGGCGATCATCGACGCGGGCCGGGTCGTCGCCCAGGGCTCCCCCGAGGAGCTGTGCCGCGGCGGCGCGGAGAACACCCTGCGCTTCAGCGGCCGGCCCGGGCTCGACGTGGGGTCCCTGCTGAAGGCCCTCCCGGCGGACTGCACGGCGGTCGAGCTGACGCCGGGCGCCTACCGGGTCGGCGGCAAGGTCGATCCGCAGCTGCTGGCGACGGTCACCTCCTGGTGCGCCCAGCACGGCGTGATGCCGGAGAAGATCTCCGTCGAACGCCACACCCTCGAAGACGTCTTCCTGGAACTCACGGGCAAGGAGCTGCGCGGATGAGCGCCGCCGGTACGTACTCCCCGCGGCCCGGAGCCGCGCCGCTCCCCCGGATGATCGGCGCCCAGGCGGCGCTGGAGACGAAGATGCTGCTGCGCAACGGCGAGCAGCTCCTCCTCACCGTCGTCATCCCGACACTCCTGCTGGTCCTGTTCAGCACGGTGGACATCGTCGACACGGGCAGGGGCGAGGCCGTCGACTTCCTCGCGCCCGGCATCCTCGCGCTGGCCGTGATGTCGACCGCGTTCACCGGGCAGGCCATCGCCACCGGCTTCGAGCGCCGCTACGGCGTCCTGAAGCGGCTCGCCGCCTCCCCGCTGCCGCGCTGGGCCCTGATGACCGCGAAGACCGCGTCCGTCCTGGTCACCGAGGTCCTCCAGGTGATCCTCCTGACGGCGATCGCCCTCGCCCTCGGCTGGTCCCCGCACGGCAGCCCCCTCGCGGTGCTGCTCCTGCTCGTCCTCGGCACCGCCGCCTTCTCCGGCCTCGGACTGCTGATGGCCGGCACGCTGAAGGCGGAGGCCACCCTGGCCGCCGCCAACCTCGTCTTCCTGCTGCTCCTGGTGGGCGGCGGCGTCGTCGTCCCGCTCGACAAGTTCCCCTCAGGCGCGCAGGACGTGCTCGGGCTGCTGCCGATCTCCGCCCTGTCGGACGGCCTGCGGGACGTGCTCCAGCACGGGGCCGGGATGCCGTGGGGCGACCTCGGGATCCTCGCCGTGTGGGCGGTCGCCGGGCTCGGCGCCGCCGCCCGATTCTTCCGGTGGGAGTAGAGACCTCCCCCTGGGGCCTGTCTGACAATTCCCGTCGTCGCCCGGAGGGCGGCCTCGCGGCGTCAGGTGCGTGCTCTGGGGGTCCCCCCCCGGCCGGAGGCTGGGGGAGTGCCGGGCGTAGAGCCTCGTACTGGACGTACTTGGGTCTATGCCCGGTGCGGCGAGTGGGGGTACCTCCCACGCCCTTCAGGCAGTGGGGGAGTGCCTGGCGTCGCGGGGCAGACGGGAATTGTCGGACAGGCCCTAGTGAAGACATGCACAAGCGCCCGCCTACCATGGTGTCCGTGCCCAACGTGACCCGAGCCGACGTGACCCGAGCCGTGCGCAACCCGCTCGCCTTCATCGCCGACCGCTGGACCCCCGCCCCCCGGACCGTGCGGCGGGCGGCCCTCGCCGCCCTCGTCATGGCCGTGGCCATCGTGGTCACCGGCGGCGCCGTGCGGCTGACCGGCTCCGGGCTCGGCTGCCCGACCTGGCCCAAGTGCACGGACGACTCGCTGACCACCACCGGCGCGATGGGCTTCCACGGCGTCATCGAGTTCGGCAACCGCATGCTCACCTACGTGCTGTGCGCCGCGGTCGGCTGGGCGATCGTCGCCGCGCGTGCGCAGAAGCCGTGGCGGCGCGGTGTCACCCGGCTCGGCTGGGCACAGTTCTGGATCGTCATGGGCAACGCGGTCCTCGGTGGGATCGTCGTCCTGGTCGGCCTGAACCCGTACACGGTCGCCGCCCACTTCCTGCTGTCCACGGCACTGATCGCGGTCGCCACGCTGATGTGGCAGCGCACCCGCGAGGGTGACGGCGAACCGCGGCCGCTGGTCGGCGCGGCCGTGCAGCAGCTGGTGTGGTTCCTGGTCGCCGCCTCCGTCCTGCTGATCGCGGTCGGCACCGTGGTCACCGGCGCCGGACCGCACGCGGGCGACTCCAGTGACGTCGAGCGCATGCCGCTGGACTGGGAGACCGTGAGCAAGCTGCACGCCGTACTGGCCTGGATCGTCGTCACCCTGACCTTCGCCCTGTGGTTCGTCCTGAAGGCCGTCGACGCCCCCAAGGGTCCCCTGGACCGCACCCGCGACCTGTTCGTGGTCCTCCTCGCCCAGGGCCTCATCGGCTACGTCCAGTACTTCACGGAACTCCCCGAGGTGCTGGTCGGCCTCCACATGTTCGGCTCCTGCCTGGTGTGGGTCGGCGTCCTGCGCGTCCTGCTGTCCCTGCGCGAGCGACCGGACCCCCCGGCCGGACTGCCGGACCCCGCGACGGAATCGGCGCTCACGCGCGCGTGAGGGTCACTCCAGGGCGTACACCCGGCGCGCGTTCCCGGCGGCGATGAGTCCCGCCACCCGCTGAGCGTCCGCGAGGGACCAGGCGCCCTCCGCGACCCAGGTGCCGAGCACCCGCGCGAGGGCCTCGCGGAAGAGGCGTGCGCCCACCACGTGGAGTTCGGGCAGACCGTGTGCGCCGCTGGAGAAGAGGAGCTTGCCGAAGGGCGCCAGCTCCAGGATCTCCGCCAGCACGGCCGCCGCCCGCGCCCCGGTGCGCACCAGCGCGGCGCCCAGGTCGGCGTACACGTGCGGGAAGACCCCCGTCAGGTGGGCCGCGTGGCGGTGGTACGGGTAGCCGTGCAGCAGCACGAGATCGGTGCCGAGTCCGGCCGTGGCGCGGGCGAAGTCGGTGAGCAGGGCGGGATCGGTGCGGTCGATGCGCAGACCGGGCTCGCCCATGCCGGCGTGGAGCTGGAGGGGCAGCCCCGAGGCGACCGCGATCCACAGCAGGTGCCTCAGCAGGACCGGGTCGCTCAGCTCCCCGCCCACGCGCCGTCCGGCCAGCCAGCGGCCCGCCGCGCCCCGCACCTCCCCCGGTCCCGGCGGCTCGGGAGCCAGCGCGAGACCGTGCCGCATGCCCGCCACGGAGGTGAAGGCGACGGCGTTCGAGGCCGCGCCGTGGACGGACTCGGCGAGATTGGCGAGGAACGACTCGACGGTGCCGGAGGTGTCGGCGACCTGCTCGGCCAGCAGTTCCAGCCGGACCACCTCGTGGGCCCGCGCGTCCCCCGCGGAGGCCATCTCGCCCGGTCCCGTGAGGTCGCCCGGCAGCCCGGCGTCGACGAGGTACGTCGTGATGCCGCTGCCCCGCAGGAGCCTGCGGCCGGCCTCCAGTACGCCCAGTTCGCGGCGCCTGGCGAGGTAGTGGGCGGGCGGGCAGTGCGGCTCGAGGCCCAGCAGGGGCGGGCACCAGCGGCGTACCGCGAAGCCCGTCTGGGTGTCGAAGAAGGTGGTGCCGGGGGCGGCCGGGCCCTCGGTGCGGGACAGATGGGTCTCGAAGGTTCCGAGTCCCAGCTCCGTGCGGAGCACTCCGTGGCAGTACTGGTCCACGAGGGACGGCGTTTCGATCATCCGGACTCCCGTGAGCGGACCGTGGGTTCTCAGGTCCTAACGGGTGAACGGGGGTGCAGGTGCTGCTGCCGCACACCCCGTGCGAAAGCGCTCCGCTGTGTCACCTGGTCCTGGGCGGGGGTCCGGGTCTCGTCCGCGGGTGCGTGGGGGTTGAGCGCGCCGTTCCCCGCGCCCCTAACGGGGCGCGGCCCCGTTTTCGTCCGCGGACGCGTGGGGGCTGGGCGCGCCGTTCCCCGCGCCCCTAACGGGGACCGGCCCCGATTTTCGTCCGCGGACGCGTGGGGGTTGAGCGCGCCGTTCCCCGCGCCCCTAACGGGGCGCGGGGGTGGGTTTCACGTGTTGCTGGGGGAGCCGAGCTGGAGGCCTGCCATGCGCTTCCACTCGTACGGGCCCGTCTCCACCCTGGCCGCGAACTCGCCGTCGAACTCCTCGTGCACGGTGATGCCGGACTTCTTCACGGCCTGCTCCGCGACGGCGTACGTGGGGGCCACCAGGTCGCCCCAGCCGCCGTCCGCGCCGACGAGCACGATCCGGGCGCCCCGCTGCCCGAGGTACTCGATGTGCCCCTCGGTCCCGCCGTGCGCCTTGGCGAAGGTGGCGATCTCCTTGGCGAGCCGGGCGGCCCGGCGCTCGGTCTTGGCGTCCTGCGTGGCGCCGGTGCTCTCGTCAACCTGCTCGGTGTCTGCCATGGCCAGGATGCTACCGACGGGTAGATCGAACGGCGACGGGGGGGGGGGGGGGGGGGGGGGGAGGAGGCGGACCCCGGGGGGGGGGGGGGGGGGGGGGGGGGGGACCCACAACCCCACAAAAAAAGAAAAAAAAACGAGGGAGGGAAAAGGGGGAA
>NZ_JBWKDS010000071.1:0-20353 GCF_056435845.1 Streptomyces sp. NPDC043867
CCGCGATCTCCCACAGCCCGTCCGGAACAATCCAACTCCACGTACCCCGCCCCATAACCAAGCCCAACGACCCAGCTCCACATAGGACACGGTCTTAGAACTCCTAACGAAATGGGTCTTGGGGAACGCTAGGCTCGGTGGTCATGAGTCAGAGCGGTTCGCAAGCGGCGGCATTCTTCCGAGACGTCCGTGAAAACAGAGTGGTCTGGCTCGTCCGGGATGATGACGGAAGCCCGACTCACCTCTCCGTGGACGGCACGCGGAGTTTTCCCTTCTGGTCGACCTCGCCCCGGGCTCAGAGGGCGGCGAAGATCTGGGGGCGTGGGCTCCGCGTCGATTCCATGCCCTTGGACACCTGGTGCGATCTTGTACTGCCCGATGCCGCCACGGATGGACTCGTGATCGGCATCAACTGGAGTGGGCCGCGTCTGGTCGGCTGGAGCTTCACCCCCAGGGAAGTCCTTAACCGGCTAGCGGCAGATAGTTAGCCCACGGCATCGGTCACCATAGCGCGCAGTCGCCGCCAGCAGATGAGTGCGCATCCGAGGGTGAGGAAGGCTTCGTGGATGTCGTCGCGGATCTCCCAGCGGATCCGCAGCCGGCGGAACCAGTGAAGGTGGGCGAATGCACGCTCCACTACCCAGCGTTGGGTGCCCAGTCCCGAGCCGTGCTCCGTGCCGCGCCGGGCGATCACCGGCTTCACGCCGAGGCCCCAGACCAGGCGGCGGTACTTGTCGTGGTCGTAGCCGCGGTCACCCAGCACCACGTCCGGGCGGCGCCGGGGCCGACCACGCTTGCCCCGCACGGACGGCACGGCCTGGAGGAGTGGGATCAGCTGGGTGACATCGTTGCGGTTGCCGCCGGTCAGAGTGGCGGCAAGCGGGATGCCGGTGGCGTCGGTGATCAGGTGATGCTTGCTGCCCGTCCTGCCCCGGTCAACAGGGCTTCGTCCCGTCTTGGTGCCCCCTTTAACGCGCGGATATGGGAGCCGTCGACGGCCGCCTGAGAGAAGTCCAGGGCGTTCGCGCTGCGGAGCCTGGTGAGGAGGGGCCTCGTGCAGTCGCGGCCACACCTCAGCCTCGGTCCAGTCGGCGCCAGCAGGTCATGCCGGAGCCGAAGCCGAGTTCCTGCGGAAGGTGTTCCCAGGCGATCCCGGTGTGCAGGACCGTGGGAAGTCGATGATGAGTTGTGGGCGGTGATCGAGCCGCTGTTACCCAAGGTTGAGCGCCGGACCCACGCTGTTGATTCTCCTCAGTGAGCTGGCTCAGCTGCACATGCTGCTGCGCCCCGGGGTTTGGCCGGGCGGGGCTGGGCGAGCGGGGAAGGCTATTCCAACGCGGCTATGAGGGGTGCCCACAGTGGGTGGGCGTTGGCTGGGACGACAAGGTGTGCCTGGTGGCGGGCGCGGGTCATGACGACGTAGAGCAGCCGTGAGCTGATGGGGAAGGGCTCGCCTTCGGGGCCGTACCACTCGCCGTCGGCGAGCAGCAGGATGGTGGTGTCGGCTTCGCGTCCCTTGGTTTGGTGGAGGTTCATCACCTGCACCGGACGCGGACGAACAGGATGCCCTGGAACACGAGCCGGTCCGGATGCCGCTTGCGCCCGGGGTACCGGGGCGCGGGCGACTGTCACCTACCAGGGTCTCGTCGCGGGCTTGGTGGAGTTCCTCGGCCACCGCCGTGATGCTCTGGTCTTCCTTGAGTAGGGCGCAATGCGCGGCGGGTGGTGGGGGCGGCCTGGAGCCAGGTCTCCTGGCCGCGGAAGGTTCCGATGCGTCCGTAGGCGTCGGTGACAAGCTCGGCGAGGCGGTCGATGTCGGCGGTTGGGCCGATTCCCGCCGAGCGTAGATCCAGTGCGAGTGTCCGCAAGGCGCGCTCCAGCGCAGGGTTGGACTTGTCCAGCAGCTGCCGTGCGAGAACGGAGAGCCCTCGGCCACGCAGGCACGCGGTGACGAACACGGCCAGTGCCCGTCGCACCTGGGAGCCCTTCTGCCTGAGCGCGAACCGGACGAGGGCGAGTTGGGCGGAGAGGGCTTCTGCGTGAGCCTCGGGGAAGCCGACCTGCTCGTGGATCACGCCGGCCGCGGTCAGGGCATCCGACAGGCAGGTGGTGGCGATATTGGTGTGGGTGAAGATGCTGACGGTGTGCTTCTTCTGGCGGGCGGCCCGGGCGAGGTCGATGACCTGCGCGTAGCCGGTGTCGTCCGTGATCCCTGTGACGACCAGGCGGTCCTGCTGGGCGGCCGTGCGGAGGGCGGGGTCGGTGAAGCGGCGCTGGCGGGCGGCTTCAGCGGCGGCGGGCAGCACACCGGAGGGGTCACGGTAGCTGGCGGCCTGCAGGTCGATGCGGCGGGCGCCGGGCAGGGCCATGGCGTCCGCGATCCGGGCGGCGGGGTTCACGCTAGGTTTGAGTGAGCTCTCGTAAATGCTCTGGTTGACGTCGCCCAGCAGAATGCGACGCGCAGTGGGGGCGATCTGCTGCAGGAAGGCCCACTCGGTGGCGTCGGTGTCCTGGAACTCGTCGCAGATGACGAGGGTGTAGCGCCCGGCGTAGTGGTCGCGGACCTTGGCCAGGGCCAACAACTGGCGAGCGGCTGGCATCAGCTGGTTGTACGTCAGCCCGGGAGGGGCCCCGGGCACGGTCTGGTTGGCTTTGCTGAGCACACTTTGCGGGGGTGGGTAGCCGTGGTGGGCACCAAAGCCGGTGATGACCCTCCAGGCGAAGCCGTGGAAGGTCGACACCTCTAGCCGCGGTCGCAGCTCTCCGATGACGTTCGCGGCACGGTCGATGATCTGGGCGACGGCGGTACGCGAGAAGGAAAGGAACAACACCCGTGTCGCAGCGGGCAGTTGAGTGCGCTGTCCGCGCCGGGCCGCTTCCTGTCGCAGCCGCAGCAGTTTCTCGTCCGCCGCTTCCAGGTGGGCGCGGGCGGCGGCGACTGCGGTCGTGGTCTTGCCCGTGCCGGCGCCGCCGCTGACGACCAGTACCGGCGCAACGCTCTCGATCACCGCGCGCTGGTCCTCGCGTGCCTGATAGGTCATCAGGCGCCTGCCGGCCGGGACATGGTGGGCACATCGATCAGTTGCTGCCCGCGGTAGGAGGGATCGGCGGCCAGTTCCAGCAGGGCCAGCGTCATGGAGATCACTGGCGGGTCTGGTGCGTTGGGCTCGGCGTAGAGGGCTTCCAGGAACTGTTCGTGCAGGCCCTGTTTGTGGATCACCTTGCACAGGGTGGTCACCGCGGCCTCGGTGACCTGGCCGCCCATAGGGTCGGGGATGCCGTACTCGGTGAGCGTGGCGCTGGCGTCGGCGAGTGCCTCCAGTGGCAGGCCGTCGGCCATGGCTCGCTCGATGGCGCCGGGAGGCAGTCGGACCACCGCGTCGCATGTGGCCTGGATCTTGGTGAGGTCGTCGGTGGTCTGGGCGCTGGCCTTGTCGCGGTCGATCACCGCCAGGACACGGAAGCCCAGCTGGCGTGCCAGGCTGGCGACGCGGGGGATCTGGCTGATGCCCCCCTCGCCTCCGGTGCCAGAGGCGACCAGGCGTATCCCGTGGGCGGACAGGGGGAGGGAGGAGGAGGGCCTGCGGCGGTCGACCATGCTGAGTACGGCTACGTCGTGCGGGCCCTCGGTGATGGCGACCGTGGGGGCGGTCAGCGCGGCCAGGAGCTGAGTGTGCCACTGCCGCATCGCGGCCAGTGCTTTGCGGTCCGTGATCCTGGTCAGCTGATGGTGGGAGCGGATGCCGCCGTGCCGCACCAGCCGGATGACCTCGGTGGGCTCGAAGGCCCGGGCGGCCTCCGGCCGCCGGGTGGACAGCCACACCTGCCCGGAGCGGGCGCGAAGTAGGGCCGCCAGATGCTCGGTGGCCGGAGCATCCAGCCGGTCACCGAAGTCGTCGGCCAGCACCACTGCTCCGGGCACGGTGGCCAGCAGCATCGCCTCGGCCATCGACAACACCGCGCTGACCGTGCTGCCGTGTTGTGCCAACCCGAGCATGCCGCCTGCATCCAGATGCAGTGCCGCGCGCAGGGTCCGCAGCAGTGCGGCCACCGACCCGTCCTCGGCACGGAAGCCGACCTGCTCCGCGGTGACCGGAGTATCGCCGATCCGTTCCCCTGTCCCGCCGACCGCGAGTACCGCGTTGACGGCTTCGGCCACAGCCGGGTCGGCCGACAGCGCTGACACGGCCTCCGCGACAGCCTGGGCCAGCGCATCAAACGCCGCGGCACCGGCCTTGGCGTCCCGCTCGTCGAGGATGCGCCGCAACCCGGCACCGGCACGCAACTGCAGGGGCTGGCCGGCATCGAGGGTGACCACCGGCAGCATCCGCCGGATGGCGGCAGGAACCCGGGAGTACTGGCCGAGCGCCGGGTTGCTGCGGGCCGGGAAGTACACCACCGACTCCAGCGTCTCGGCTTCCTCGTCATAGCTCAGGCGATAGGCCAACCGCGCACACAGAGGAGCATCCGCCGACGCATCAGGATCCTCACTCGCGCACCCGGAGTCCTCCAGCGGCTCCAGGACCCCATCGAGCAACTGCTGCACATCGAGATCGAAATCGGTCAGCGTCACCTCGACCTGGGCGGCCTCCACCCGCTGCAGCACCGCAGCGGGAGCCTGCGGTAGGGCGCTGTTGTCGCCGGACGCGTCCTCTCCTGCTGCACCTTCCGCGCCGGCGACATCGGCGGCTGGGGCATCGACGACGACTTTCGCCTGCCCCTCGGCCACGTCACCGACCGCTTCAGCCGGTGCAGCGTCAGCGCCGTCCAGGAAGACCGGCCGCTGATGCAGATCGGACAGTGCGGCGCCACGCGCGGCATCCGGATCCAGGACCCGGGCAAGGGCGGTAATCATGTCGGTGCGTCCGGCGCGGGGGACCCCCGCCACCAACACATGGCTGCCGGGACGCACATCAAGGTGTTCCCAACCTCTGAAGCCTTCAATCAGCACCCGTGTTACACGCACACAGACATCTTTAACACGCCTCGTACCTGCAGTCTGCCCATTCCATGGCATCACCCTGACACGAACGTGATTCCCTGGCACGATACTTCGCCAGCCGGAACAAAAATACTGAAAACCTCACGTGGCATGTCGCGTCACGGTTTTTCGTTGCGACGCCCGGTTATCAGGAAAACCGCCCGTAACCGCTCTCCCTGTAGTTACCGTCTGTGCTCATGCGGTTTCTGCACACTTCGGACTGGCACCTGGGCCGCCGGTTCCACACAGAAGACCTGATCCCCGCCCAGCGTGCCTTCCTCGACCACCTGGTCGACACCGCCCGAACCGAGGACGTCGCCGCGATCCTCGTCGCAGGAGACATCTACGACCGGGCCATCCCCAGCCTGGACGCCGTGCGCCTGTTCAACCGCGCTCTGCACCAGCTCGCCGACCTCGATGTGCCGATCATCATGATCAGCGGAAACCACGACTCCGCGCACCGACTCGGCGTCGGATCCGGCCTCCTTGCCCGTGCCGGGATCCACTTGGGGACCGACCCGGACACCTGCGACATCCCGGTCCTCCTCGAAGACGCCGACGGTCCCGTCGCCGTGTACGGCATCCCCTACCTTGAGCCGTCGATGGTCCGCGACCGCCTGGAAGCCGAAGCCGTCTCCCACCGCGCAGTACTGACCGCAGCCCTGGACCGCATCCACGCCGACCTCACCAACAACCAGCCGGCCGGCACCCGGTCCGTGGTCCTCGCGCACGCCTTCGTCACCTCCGGCACCGGACAGCCCGAGGAACGCGATGAGAGCGAAGAGTCCACCAGCGAACGCGAAATCGCCGTGGGTGGTGTCGCCCACGTGGGCGCCGACGTCTTCGACGGGATCGACTACGTGGCCCTGGGCCACCTCCACGGCCCCCAGCGCGTCACCGACCGCATCCACTACAGCGGCTCCCCGCTGGCCTACTCCTTCTCCGAAGCCCGCCACACCAAGTCGGTCACCCTGGTCGACCTCACCCCCAACGCCGTGCCCGCCCTCGCCCGCCAACCCTGCCCCGTGCCGCTGCGCCTGGAGCGCGTGACCGGCTTCATGGAAGACCTCCTGACCAAGCCCGACCACGAGCCGCTGAAGGATGCCTGGCTCGAGGTCACCCTCACCGACACGGCCCTGCCCTTCGAGGCCATGGCTCGCCTGCGCCGCCGCTTCCCCCACACCGCCAGCCTCAAGCACAAGCCCGCCCTCATCCCTGCCCAGGCTACGAACACCCCCACCTACAGCCAGCGCATCCGCGGACGCGGCGACCTCGACATCGCCGGCGATTTCATCAGCAGCATGCGCGGCACCGACCCCACCCCGGACGAACACGCCCTGCTGCAGCAGGCCGTCGAAGCCTCCCGCCTGAACGAGCAGCAGAAGGAAACCGTCTGACATGCGCCTGCACACCCTGCGCCTACAGGCCTTCGGACCCTTCGCCGGCACCCACACCATCGATTTCGACGCCTTGTCCGCCGACGGCCTGTTCCTCCTGCACGGCGATACCGGAGCGGGCAAAAGCACCATCTTCGCGGCCATCTGTTTCGCTCTCTACGGCAAACCACCGGGCGACCGCGACCTGCTGCTGCGCAGCCACCACGCTCCCGCCGGCCTCCTGACCGAAGTCACCCTCGAGGTCACTCTTGCAGGGCGCCGCCTGCGCATCGACCGGATCCCTGCCCAGATGCGCCCCAAGCGATCCGGTGAAGGCGAGACCTCCCAGAAAGCGGAAACCCGGCTCAGTGAATGGGCCGTCGACCCCGACGGCCAGGGCCGCTGGGAACCTTCCAGTAAGTCCCACCAGGAGGCAGCTGTCGAGGTCACCGACCTGCTGGGCATGAGCCGGGACCAGTTCTGCCAGGTCGTCCTGCTGCCGCAGAACGAATTCACCAAGTTCCTCCACGCCGACGCCCACGGCCGACGAGAACTCCTCGGCAAACTCTTCCGCACCGGCCGCTTCTCCTTCATCGAGCGCTGGCTGAACGACCACAGCCGCACCACCGAGAAGAACCGCGACGCCGCCCGCGGCGACGTGCTGCGCCTGGCCGAACGCATTCACCAGGCCGCCGGACCCGACCTGATAACCGAGTACACGGCGCCCACGCCCGACGATCCGCGCACGCTCACCGAGCCCGCCCGCGCCTGGGCCCAGGATCTCCTCCGCGCCAGTCACACCGACCACGCCAGGACACTCCAAGCAGCCACAACGGCCAAGGAGAACCTGGTCAGCCAGCAGGCCTTCGAAGCCGCGGCACGCGAACTCCACCAGCAGCAAACCACTTACACCAGCGCCCGGCAGCAGTTCGACCTGCTCCAGGAACAGACACCGCACCAGGACGCACTGGTCCAGCGCCGCGACCAGGCCCGCCGCGCCCAACAGGCAGCACCGCTGCTGCACGCCGCGGACACCGCCGCAGACGACCACACCCGTGCCCAGAGCGTTGAACGCACCGCCCGCGAGCACCTTTTGCCCGAACACAAGGACCTGGACGCCGGCCGGCTGGAAACCGCCGAGCAGCGTCTTCGCGCCGAAGCTGCCGTCCTGACCGCCCTCATCCCCGAAGAAGACACCGTCCACCGGCTGACCGCCGAGCTGGAGCGCACCGACGCCGAGCGGCAGGACTTCGCCACCCAGCAACGCACAACCCAGGACTGGCTCGAAGCCGAGCCCGCCCGGCGCGGCACCCTCGAAGCCCGGCGAGAAGCCGCCCGCCAGGCCGAAGAAGAAAGCCGCCGCCACCAGACCGCCCTGGACGGCCTCAAAACCCGCCTCGAGGCCGCCAGGCGCCGCGATACCCATCTCGCCAAGGTCACCAAGGCCGAACAGCAGCTGGCCGATGCAGAAGCGGTCACCGGCCAGACCGGCCAGGACTATCTCACCATCCGCCGCCGGCGCACTGAAGGCATGGCCGCCGAACTCGCCGCCACCCTCACCGACGGCATCCCTTGCCCGGTCTGCGGATCCTGTACTCACCCGGCGCCCGCCGCTCCCCAGGACGGGCAGCCCACACGCCAGGACGAGCAGGACGCCGAAGCCCTTCACGAGCAGGCCAAGGCCACCCAGAAAGCCGCCGCGGCCGTGCTGCACGAGCTCCGCGAACAGGCTGCCACCGCCACCGGTGAAGCCGGCGACACCCCCCTGACCGACCTCCAGACCCAGCACACCACGCTCACCACAGAGTTGACCGACGCCCTGGACCGCGCTGCAGACCAGGGCACCGTCCAAGAAGAACTCCTCACACTCGACGGCGACCACACGGCCCAGACCCAGCAACACAGCACCGCCACGGCCGGCCTGGCCGCCCGCAACGCCCACTACGACACCCTCACCCAGCAGCTCACCGAGCTGACGGCCAAGCTCACCGCAGCCCGCGGCACCTATCCCACCGTCGCCGCCCACGCCGACGACCTCACCCGCACCGCCGACCGCCTCAAAGAGACCGCCGAGGCCTCCCGCAGCCTCGCCGCCGTCGTCCAGACCCTCACGCACCGCACCGACCAGGCCACCCTCGCCGCCAAAGACCAGGGCTTCGACACCCTGGCACTCGCCCAGCAGGCCCTGCTCAGCGACGAAGACCTGCGCGCCATCGAAGAAGAGATCACTCAGTGGGGCGAGACATGTGCCGCACACACCGCAGTCCTGGACAACCCGGCACTGCAGCAGGCCGCCGCACAGCCTTCCGCCGACCTCGACGCCGCCACGGCTACAAGGGCCGCCGCGGATGACCAGCACGCCGAGGCCACCGCCGCCGCCAGTGCCGCCCACACCCGCAGCCAGGCCCTCACCGCCCTTGCCGCCGACCTCGGCGCCGCCATCCAGCGCCTGCAACCGCTCGAGCAGGCCCACCTCACCGCCCGTCACCTGGCCGAACTCGTCACCGGCAACTCACCCAGCGCCCGAGTGCGCATGCAGCTGGAGGCCTACGTCCTGGCAGCCCGCCTTGAAGAAGTCGTCACCGCCGCCAACACCCGCCTGCACATCATGTCCGAAGGCCGCTACACCCTCTCCCACTCCGACCACCAAGCCGCCCGCGGCGCCCGCTCCGGCCTCGGCCTGGAGATCACCGACTCCTGGACCGGCCGCCCCCGCAAGACCGACACCCTCTCAGGCGGCGAATCCTTCTTCGCCTCCCTGTCCCTCGCCCTCGGCCTGGCCGACGTAGTCACCCACGAAGCCGGCGGCAATCCCCTGGACACCCTCTTCATCGATGAAGGCTTCGGCACTCTCGACGAAGACACCCTCCACAAGGTCCTCGACGTCCTGGACTCCCTGCGTGCCCACGACCGCACCGTCGGCGTCATCAGCCACGTCCCCGAACTGCGCCGCCGCATCACTCACCGCCTGCACGTCCGTAAAAGCCCCGCCGGATCCACCCTCGCCCACCTGACCGAAGCAGCCGAATAGCCTGCACCCTGACAGGGCGGGGCGCCTTGCCCTGCCCTCAATGTCCAGCCGACCCCCACGGAGCAGCACACCTTCATGGCTTCCGAAATCGAGCTGCGGCCCCACCAGAAGGAAGCCGTCGCTGCCGCGACCGCCACGCTCCGCGATCACGCCCGCGCGAGCGTGATCGCGGCCTGCGGCACCGGCAAGACCCTCATCGCCGCCCGTACCACCGCTCGCATTGCCCCCCGTGGCCGTGTGCTGGTGCTGCTGCCGACACTGGACCTGCTGTCGCAGACGATCCGTTCCTGGCGTCTGGCCGGCCGCAAGGGCACCACCGTGGCGGTGTGCTCGGCCCGCCAGGCCCTCGACCACGAACCGGTCGGCACCGACATCCCGCTGACCACCGACCCCGCCGAACTCACCGCCCTCACCACCACACCTCGCCCCGGGCCGGTCACCGTCTACGCCACTTACGCCTCGCTGCCCGCCGTCATCATCGCCCACCGCGACCACCGCCTGACTTCCTGGGATCTGGTGGTCGTCGATGAAGCGCACCGCACGGCCGGCCGATTGGGCAAGGCCTGGGCCGCCGTCCACCACAACGACCAGGTGCCCGCGGCCCGCCGCCTCTACCTGACCGCCACCCCCCGCATCTGGGACCCCGACGACGCCCCGGACGGCGACGGAGTAGAGACGGTGGCCTCGATGGACGACGAAGACCTCTTCGGTCCCGTCGCCTACCACCTGAACCTCTCCGACGCCATCGATCTCGGGCTGCTCGCCGACTACCAGATCCTCGTCCCCGTCGTCACCGACGCGGACCTGCGCGACTGGCTGGCCACCGGAGCCGGCGCGGGTGTCGACGGCCTGCACCTGGCCGGCCGCCAGGTTGCCGCCTTGCGCGCCATCCACGACCACAAGCTGCGGCGCATCCTGACCTTCCATCACCGTGTCGCCGACGCGCGTGCCTTCGCTACCACCCTGACGGAGACAGCCGCCGCACTTCCCGAGCACCTGCGCCCCCAAGGGTTGTGGGCGGACTGGGTCAGCGGCAGCCACACCCCGCAGATCCGCCGCCGCCTCCTGCTCGAATTCACCTCGCACACCAGCCCCGACACGCCGGCCGTTCTGTCCAACGCCCGCGTGCTGGGGGAGGGCATCGACGTGCCCGACATCGACGCGGTGGTCTTCGTCGATCCCAAGAACAGCCCCGTCGACATCGTCCAGGCCGTCGGCCGCGCTCTGCGTCAGCACCCCGGCGCCGGCAAGAAGGCCACCCTTGTCGTACCCGTCTACCTCACCCCCGACGAAGACCCCGACGATCTACTCGGCGCCGACGCCTACACCCCGTTGTGGCGCACCATCCAGGCCCTGCGCTCCCACGACGACCGCCTCGACGCCCGTCTGTCCGACCCGCGCACCCACCGCCCCACCATGCCCCCCGAGGACCCCGAAGCCTGGCTGCGTTTCGACCGTCCCACCCAGGCAGACGAGATCGCCCTCGCCCTGTCCCTGCGCGTCTTGGCCCCCAAGAGCGCCGAGTGGCGCCGCGGCCTCGCCGCAGCCCGCCGCTTCCGCCACATCCACCACCACCTCGACGTCCTCCAGAACTACGAGGACCCCACTGGCTATCCCCTGGGACGCTGGCTGACCTGGCAACGCCACCTGCACACCATAGGCACGCTCGACGCCGTACGCGTGCAGGCCCTCGAACGCCTCGGCATCATCTGGGCCCCTCGCCAGCAGGCCTTCGACCGTGCACTGGCCCACGCCGCCGCGTACGCCACCCGCCACGGCCACCTCGCCGCACCCGTCGACGAGATCCACGACGGCTTCCCCCTCGGCCGCTGGCTGAGCACCCAGCGCAAGCGCGCCGAGACCCTCACCGAGCAGCGCGCCACCGCCCTCACCGCCCTGGACCGGTGGTGGAACCCGCCCTGGCCGATCACCTGGCAACGGGCCTACCACGCCGCCCGTCAGAGCCGGACAGCCAACAAGACTGCCGCCGAGGCAGAGCGCTGGCTTGAGTCACAGCGCGCCCGTTCCGATCGTCTGCACCCTGAGCAGAGGTCGCTGCTCGCGGAGTTGGGGCTGGTCGAACTGCCCGACACATCCGCCTCCCCGGTGGCGGAGAGCCGCCTGCCGGCGCGCGAGCGTGCCTTCCAGCGCGGGCTGGCCGCCGCACGCGCCTTCCGCGCGCGCGAAGGCCACCTCGACGTCCCGCAGCGGCATATCGAGAAGATCGAAGGCGACCCCGTGCGCCTGGGCCAGTGGTTGAGCAACCTGCGCCGCCGCCGCTCCGGCCTCAGTCCGCAGAGGCAAGCAGCCCTGGCCGAACTCGGCCTGTAAACAGGCGAACACACCTCCTCGAGGAGAACAGCCAGACGCCAGCCGACAGAAGGGCGGGAGGTTCAAGCCGATGGCCTGACTGCGCCCTAGCGGGGCCGCTCCGCATGACCACACTGCACAGCAGAGAGGAATCCATCCCGGCCGGTGCAAGAGGGGGCGGAAATGGCGGCCAAACGCAAGAGCAAGGCGGTGCGCAGACGACGCACCACCCGGTACAAAGCAGCAGCAGGAGCGCTTGCCGCGCTGGTCCTGCTCGGTCTGCTGCAGCCGATGCTGTTGCTGTACCTCGGCGCCCTGCTTGCCGCCGCGGGAATCGGCTGGATGGTATGGCAGCTCTGGCGTACCGACCGGCTGCTGCGAAGCAAGGACGACGCTTGGAGACGACAGGAGGAGATCGCAGCCGGACAGCGGACGCTGGCTGCCATCGACGCGATGACCGGCACCGAGTTCGAGGAAGTGGTTGCCGAGTTATGCCGCCGTGACGGCTGCACGCAGGTGCGCCGAGTAGGCGGTACCGGGGACAACGGAGCCGACGTGCTCGGCCGGCTGCCCGACGGCCGGACCATGGTGATCCAATGCAAGCGATACGCACCCCACCGGACGATCGCCAGTCGCGAAGTGCGCGATCTGCTGGGAGCCAAGGTGCATTTTGCCGCGGATGTGGCCATCTTCGTCGCCACCACACGCTTCAGCCCCCAAGCCGAGGCGTTCGCGGTCAAGCACCACATCCTCACCCTGCACCGTGACTTCTTCGGTCTGTGGAACAACGGGACACCGTTGCTGTCCCTGGCCGAAGTCAACGGACGCGGACAGGGAGAAGCCCGCCACCGAGCACGCTGGAAACAGACGTACTCCAAGTAACCAGCCGCACCTCCAGATGGACGGTCTGTTCGGCTTGTGACAGGTGAGGGGACGGCACAGTGCACCCGACCCCGCCTCGCCCTGGGCCGGGCGGGGCACGGCAGCAGCCAACGGCCATCGGCTGCGCCGGCACCGGTCCTGGAAGCCGCCGTGCCCGCCGTCACCGCACCTACTCGCTCAGCCCTTCCTGGTCGACGAAGCCGGGATGCTTTTCATCAGCGCTCTTCGCCAGGTGCAGCGGCGCGGGCAGGTTGGTGCGCCCGTCCCACATGGCGGCCTGCTCCGAGACCCGCGCGGCAAGACCTGCCAGCTGCTCCTCACGCCAGCTGCCGCGGCGGGCGATGACGTATTCGGTGCGAGTCATGGCGTGGAAAGGAGCGCCCATCTGGGCCAGTTGACCGCCAGGCAGGGTGCGGCGCGTGTACTGGGTGCCGGTGCGCTGACCGCCGGCGTGCTGGCGGGACTGCCCGGAAAACAGCCAGGACACCGCGTCCCCGTGGTCGTGGCGGTAGAGGATCTTCTCCGGCATGACCGGCTGCAGCGGGTTGGCCGGCAGCTTGCCCCCGCCGCCGGTACGCCGTGATGGCTGGGGCGTGCCCTGCCCGTTGCCGACCCGCACGATCGCCACATCCCACCCTCGGGCGATCAGGCTCTGCCCGGGGACATGGCCGTCCCCGAGCCGGTCGTTGCACAGCCCGGGCCAGATCCGCTCACGCTCCTCGGCGAAGACGATGATCGGATACCGGTCCCCGAGCGCGGCCAGTGCCCGGTCCACATAGGTGCGCACGTTGTCCGGGCCCCCGTGGTCCTCCCGCAGGTGATGCCCTCTTTTACCGATGGGACCGGCATGGTGCAGGGCCCGTGCCTGGGCGAGGGGGCGCCAGCCCTGGTCGCCGTACATGAGGGTGGGCCAGTAGGCGTCCTCGCCGAGTGGGATCCGCATGGCGACCAGCGTGATGGCCAGCACGGCCGGTTTGCGGGGGCGGCCGGGACGTTCGTCGAAGCGGTGGTAGCGGGTCCACAGCCCTACCGCCACGGCCTCCCGGTCAAGGGCGGTGTCCTTGGCGTTGCGGTGGAAGGCGGTGGCGGCCAGGCGGTTGTCGATGATGCCGGAGTCGGAGTGCAGGCTGCCGAGCGCGATCTGCACCACATGGTCGTCCTTGTATGCGATGTCTGGCTCCGGCAGACCGGCGTTGCGGGCCTTGGCCCGCGCGACCTTTTCGGGCGTGTTAAGCCGGTAGGGATCGCCGGGAT
Source organism: Streptomyces sp. NPDC043867 (assembly GCF_056435845.1). Lineage (NCBI taxonomy): Bacteria > Bacillati > Actinomycetota > Actinomycetes > Kitasatosporales > Streptomycetaceae > Streptomyces > Streptomyces sp. NPDC043867. The sequence goes on from NZ_JBWKDS010000071.1 coordinate 13,835, forward strand.
CGGAGTCCATGGTGATGAACTGCGAGGGGATGCCGCGCTCGGCGAAGAGCCCTTTGAGCGCGTGCTTGGCGTCCGTCACCCCGGCGTTCTTCTCCTGCTCGGTGGGGTAGCGCGTCTCGCACAGGGCGGTGACCAGCGCCCGCCCGGCACCGGGCTTGAACCAGGGCAGAGTGTTCAGAATCAGGCTGCGGTCGTGGCTGCCGTGGCGGACGAGCTCGGGCAGCCGCACCGTCACGAGCTCGTAGCCGGGCGCCAGGACCACCGGCTGCTCGTCGGGCAGACCGGCCAGCTCGGGCCGCGCGTAGTCGCGGGCAAGCTGCCCCATCACCCGCGTGCGCCAGTCGGCCGACTCGTACAGCACGACGGTGCGCAGCGTGTCGAGTTGGGCGCCTGCCATGGCGTCGGCCATCTTGCCGGCCGGTACGTAGGGCGGCAGGCTCCCGCCCGGCTTGCTGATCTTGATGGATGTCCCGGTGTAGACGACGGGCTCCTGGCCGAGGACGTGTCCGGCATGTTCCTCGAGCCGGGCGTGGAACATCGCACCGGCGCCCTTGTCGATCGGGTGCTTGCCTGTGCGGTGCACCCCGCGCACCTCTGTCAGCTCGTCCAGCCCCGTCAGGGGCGGCTCGGGCAGACGGCCGACGCCGCAGGCCTCGACGATCTGTGCCGTCGCTCCGCGGTAGCGGACGGCCGCGGGCTGCATGAACCCGTCCGGACCCTTCTCCCACCGGGTGCTGATCGGGGCCTTGAGGATGATGTCCGGGTTGACAGGATGGCGCAGCAGAACGTTGCGGATGCCCTTGTAGTGAGTGGCGACACGCGAGATACGCGCCGACAGATGCGCCACGAGACTCTTGCCGCCCGGGGCGGCCTCGACCTCGATGTGGATGCGCTCCATGGCGTAGCCGGCGATGCGCCGGCGTTTGCCGCTCTCCTCGTCGATCCACGTCCGCTCGTGGACCAGTGGGGCCTGCCACGCCAGCAGGTCGCCCTCACTGTCGAGATGGAACCGCAGCGCGGGCAGGTTCTCGTCGAGCAGGAGGGGCTGGGCGGCCAGCATGCTCGCCAGCCGCCAGCCGCCACCCGGCCACCCGAAAGGCCCAGCGGGGACCGGTGATCCGCCCCAGGGTGTCGCGGTGCAGCAGCGAACTGAGCGGCCGGGGCCCGTCGTCGGACAGCTGCAGCAGGGCGGCGAGGCTGTCACGGCCGTCATGCCCGTCCAGCCGCGTCTCCCACTCCCGCATCAGGCTGCGCACGGTGGCCTCGTCCAGCGCCCCGGGCGTGACGATCACGCTTTGCCCGGCCCATCGGCCGGTCCTGGCAGGCCGGTCGGGGTTGGTGAACACCAGCCGCTCACCGGTCACGGCGCGTGCCGCCGTCTGCAGGGACGCGACCGGCTGCACGGCGTCCTTGCCGCGCGGCCGAGGCAGCCGCCGCCAGGCCGGAGCGAACGCCTCGTCCTGCGGATAGACGTGCACCGTGCCCAGCAGCCGGTCATCCAACGGGAAGGACAGGGTGAACAGCCGCCCGCGGTCGTCACTCACCATTCGCCCATCTCCTGTTCCTCGTACCCGGTGGGGGAGTGCTCCGCCAGCCCCAGCAGAGCGTCGGTCATGGTGGTGCCATAGACGGCGTCGATCAGCGGCATGTGATCCTCGTCCTGCCATTTCCCGCGCAACTGCTGAAGAAGGGCGGGCAGAGTGGAGTGCGCGGCGGTCTGGGTGAAGGCGGCGTCCAGCAGACGCAGCCGCCCGTGATCCCCGCCGCGGCGCGTACGCCCGCCCAGCTGGATCAGCCGGGTCAGGATCTCCGCGACGACGGCGAGCTTGACGTCCTCGCCCAGCGACTTGAAATAACCCTGGCCGCTGCGGATGTCATCGAAGATCTGGCCCGCCGCGATCCGCAGCCGCTCCAACTCCGCCGCGGGATTGGGGCCCGGCCGTCGCCGACGGTAAGCGAGGGAGTTGACCAGGGACAGCAGCACCGGCGGATCTTCCATCACCGGGACGGGCCGGTTGACGAGGCAGGCCACATGCAGCAGAGACCGCCCGTCACGGTCGACGATGTTCAGGCCACGCTCGACCCGTGCCATGGGGGCGATCAGATACCGGCACCGGCCGTGACCCACGGCGTGAGGGAACTGCTCGAGCAGGTTGCTGGGGATGGGGACCCAGCCCGGCGGCATCCGCTCCAACGAGGCCACGTCCTGCGGCCGCACCGCCACACAGATCTCCGATGCCGTGACCCCTGCATCGATCATGCCGCGGGCGAGCGCGGGACCGGCGTTGTAGGCGGTCGGCGCGAGCAGCGCATACGCCCGGTGCGCGGTCGCCGCATCGGCGGCCACCGCGTCGAGCTGCGCAGGAAGGTCCTGACCGACGCTGCGCCCCATGGCCTTATAGGCGCGTTCCCGGCTTGCTCCCTCGGTGCCCGACACCACGATGCCCGCCCCGTCGTCCTGGCCGGCCTGCAGCTCGACGGTGAGGCTTCCGTTGACGTCGTCCGGCACGTACCAGGTCGGCTCCGGCAGGAGGTGATGACGGGGCGCGTACGGCATGAACGCGGTTGCGGACATCCCGATCACCGCCCGGCGGGTGCCGGTATGGGCGAGCGCGGTCACCTCTCCCAGGTAGGCCAGGTGGGCGTGCGGATCCCCGACATAGGACTTCAGCCGCAGCGCCGTCTGGTGCCGGTCTGCCGGGTCGAACGTCTCGGAGAACGCGAACAGCGCACGCCCCAAAGGGCCGTAGGGGGCAGCACGCCACGGCACGTGCGAGGCCAGCGCGTCCACCAGGCCGTTGCCAGCGGAGATCCCCGCCCCCTGCAACGGCGCCGCGACCCCGACGATGCGGTGCAGAATGCTGCGCATCTCCTCCAGATACGCCCGCCGGGCCGCCAGCAGCGCCAGGGAGTGCAGCCGCTTCTCGTCCGCCTCACCGGTGATCGCCGAGAAAGCTTCTCCGATGCGCTTCAAGGTGACATGAGTGAGCCGGTCCAGCCCGCCGGCCAGGTCCGTGACCGAGGACAGCAGCTCCCTTAGCTCCGCCAGCCCCTTGACCTCATCGGCCAACTCCAGCGGCCCTTCCCGCTTGTAGAGCTGGTTGACCGCCCGCATCTGCTGTTCAGTGGGCCGCTCCCCGGCCTCCAGCTTGAAGATCCGGGAGGCGAACATCCCGTCCCAGCGGCGCGGCACCACCATGCTGCGCCGCTCCCGGTCGGGATGGATGACCCCGCCGACGAGGTGGGACACGTAGTTCTCGGCCAGCCACACCAGGTGGTTGATCAGCGGCCGCAGATACTGCTCGAGACTCATCGGCAGCCGGTGGCAGTGCCGCCGGAACTGGCTGTCGAGATCCCGTACCGGGGTGTGCTCCGCACCGTCCTGGGCCAGCAGCACCTGACGGGCCGCCTGCTCGAAGGCCTGCGCCTGCATCGCGTCGGCCTCGTCGATGATCACCAGATGGCTGCGGTGCAGCAGGAGCTGCTCGGTGGTCATGCGCCGTCCCGGGGCAGGACGGCCCGTCACCGGCACGTGGATGTGCCCGGTGAGGAAGTTCGCATGGTTCGTGACGAGGATGTCCGCCGACGCCGCGGCCCGGTGGTGGCGGAACTTTCCGCATCCGCCGCGCCACGGGCAGGCCATGGCCTTGTCTGCTTTTGGCCCGTTGGGCTTGAGCTGGTCGCACGGCTCCTGGCCCGGCGTCCAGGCATCCACCGCTTCGGAGGAGGTGGTGGCGTGCCCGGTCAGGGAGCAGCTGTAGGACATCTCCCGGTACACCCAGGTCCTGAAGGCCGCATCGTCGTGCGGGTTGCCGGCCGTCTGCTCGGCCAGCTCCTGCATGGAGGCGGGGGAGACGACCGGCGTGACCTGTGCGGAGATCTCCAGGTCGGCCAGGTCCTGCCGCAGCCGGTACACCGTGGCCAGGACCTCTGCGCTCTGCGGAACGACAAGCGAGATCACCCGTCCCCGCTTGGCGCACCACACCGCGACGAGTTCACTCAGGACGTTCTTGCCCATACCGGTGGGGGCGTGGAAGACCCGCAGCGGCCCGGCCTGGACGCGCAGGAGCTTGCCCACGTCCGTGCCGTCGCGGCCGCGCGCATGCCGCCTGATGTCCGCGACCGCCTTGCGCCGGTAGTCCTGCCCGCGCAGCTCATCGAGCCGACCCGCGATCTCGTCCAGGTCGGCGAAGGGGATCACCACCTCGTCCGCGACCGGGGCGTTGCCCAGCTCCTGCACCACGCTGGGAGCAGGGGACCCTTGGTAGTCGAGGTCGTAGAAGACGTCCACCACCCGGCCGGAAGGGCTGAGCGGGTCACGGATCCGCAGGTCGCTGACGTAGGAGCCGGGCGGCGCAGGCTTGGGCAGCAACTGCCCCTTGGCCGCGTTGCCCTCGAGCTCGTCCAGCAAGGCATCGGTGAGGGCTCCCTCGTCGCCGACGGGCAGGATCAACACCTGCTCCTCCCCGTCGGCTGGGGCGAACTCGACCGCCTCCCCGCTGTCCAGGACCGCTGCCGTCTCCGTGACAAACACCGCATGGGAAGCGAGGACCGCCGGCCGCTGCCGCAGCATCCGGGTGATCCGCACCTGATCGGGCAGAGCCAGAGCGGGCCAGCCGTCCCACAGATGCATCTGCCCCGTGGCCAGGAAGTGCGCATCAGAAAGATCCACCACACGCCGCCATGCCGCCTGCTCCTCCGGCGCCCGGTTGGGGAACACGCGCGCGGCCAGCAGGATCGCCGCCCGCAGTGTCAGCGGCACGCCGACGGAGTACTTCACGTTCTTCGGCAACGTCATGTGTCCATCCCCTTCACCCGCCGGGTCACGGCCGCCTTGAAACGGCTGACCGTGAACACGCTGTAGCGCTGCCCGTCAGCAGTCCGCAGTGCATCGAGCCCGGCCTGCAGCTGATTGACCTGGCTGCGCCGATAGTTGGGGACGACCACCGCCTCCCCGGCAGGCGGCCGGTCGATGATCGTCTGCGCGTCCTGGTGGTCTTTGACGTCCACCCGCCAGCGATGCCCGTCCGCCAGGTAGACGCCGATATCCCACTCGTCGAGGTTCTCCCAGCGCTCTACCCGCACCCTCTCCTGCTTCTCCAGCCACTGCATCAAGCCCACCTCACTCAGCCCGGGGCAGGTGATGTACCGCCACACCCCCCAGTCCAGGCACAACACGCCCTCCGCCGGCTCCGCAGCCGTCGCCAACCGGCCCCGCCCACCGGTCAGTGCAGGCGGCCCACCCCGCTTGCCACTGCCCGCGACAAGACCGAACCGGCTCTGATGCGGCGGATACTCACACCGCAACTGCCCACCCCGCAGCACCATCGGATACCGGCACTGCGGACACGGCCACAACCACGACGACGCCCCCACCCACACACGGTCCGAGGGAACAGGCCTATACACGTCCATTAGCGCCGCGCCACGCCGCGAGTACTCCTCGACCAACGTCCGCTCCGTGCCGTACGGCACCTCGGTCAGCATGGTCCGCGCCGCCACATAGCCGGCCTGCCCGCCGGAGCGGATGTGGCGAAAGGCAGCCCGCTCCGTCTGCTCAGCCGTCTGCCGAACCCACGCCGGAAGCCACGTCCCACCGAGATCGAAGTATCCGTCGTCCCCGTACAGGGCCTCCAGATAGTTCATCCCCGCCTCGAAGGCCTCCTCGGTCAGCTCACCGTTGTCCGTCAGGACAACCAAATCCCCCATCGACGAAGGCAGTTCGTCCCAGGCCAAAGGCACCCACTCCCGCAGACGCATCGGCAGCAAGTCGATCATCTCGGCAGGCGTCGAAGGACCGGCTCCCACAGGCAGACTCGACAAGAGCACCCCGTGCATACGCGACAACTCCCGCCACGCACGAGGCTCCTCGACCCGGTTGATCCACGCCGCACCGGCCCGCAGAGCAGCGGTAATGATCCTCCGAGCGGCAACATGTTGACTGACAGGCACAGCTCATCACCCCTCTACGCCCCACCAGTGGTATTCGGGGCCATTCCAGACGGGCCAACAACTCGGGGAACTTACACGCCCGGTCTGACAACGCCTCGGAAAACCAACGAAGATAGGCCCTGCGACAGCGGGGCACCACAAGAAACCGGACATGCCGGCAGGCATGCCGCCCGGGCCATCAGGCCCCGCCTCACTCGGTTCTGTTGGCCCGTCAGGGCCAAGGCTCCACAGCTCCCGGCACCAAGGGGGAGGGGAACCGGATAACTGTCCAACAAACCCTTACGACATCACGGCGCCGCAGGCGCCGACACAACACCCAACCCCTGCCCGGCAGGGCAGGGAACCCCAACCACCCCGAACCCCACCGTCATGCCGCCAGGCATGAGCCCGAAACACACGACAGCGGGGCCGCCAGGCCCCGCTCTGTCTGTTCCTGTTGGCCCGTCAGGGCCAACCCAGCCAACACACAGTCATGCCGCCAGGCATGACGACGCGTCACCTTTTGGGCCGTCAGGCCCATAGTTGGCCGCCAGGCCAACTTAAGAGCCGACAGGCTCTCCGCCCCCC
>NZ_JBWKDS010000072.1:0-20308 GCF_056435845.1 Streptomyces sp. NPDC043867
CCCAGGGGCCACCGGGCGACCGTCTCGTACCGCGGCTGCTCCCCCGGCGCCCCCGACACCGGCAGGTTGCTGCGGACGAGGCTCAGCTCGCCCACGGTCCACTCCCGTCCGGCGGGGGGTCGAGGTTATCCGGCCGCCGCCGGCGCGCCTCAGCCGCCCGCCCCCGCCGGGGCTTCAGCCGCGCTTTCCCAGGGGCCACCGGGCGACCGTCTCGTACCGCGGCTGCTCCCCCGGCGCCCCCGACACCGGCAGGTTGCTGCGGACGAGGCTCAGCTCGCCCACCGTCCACTCCCGTCCGGCGAAGGCGTCCAGGGCGGTGACGCAGGGGCCGAGGTCGGCCGTGCCGCGGCTGCGGGCCACCGTCAGATGCGGCCGGTACCGGCGGTGCTCCTCCGTCGGCACGCCCGCCTTCCTGGCCGCGGCTGCGGCCCGCTCGGCCAGCAGCCGCAGCGCGCCGACGTCCCCCGCGGCGCCCGCCCACAGCGCCCGGCCGCCGAAGTGGCCGCCGCCGCGCAGGGCGAGCGGGAACGGCTCGGTGCGGCGGGCGGCGCGCGCCAGCCGCTCGGAGAGCTCCGGGAGGATGTCGTCCGCCACCTCGCCGTAGAAGGCGAGGGTGAAGTGCCAGCCGGGGCGGCCGGTCCAGCGCAGCGTGTCCGCGCCGGGCAGCCGCCGCAACCCGTCCACGGCGGCGGCGAGTTCCCGCAGCGCGTCCTCGGGTGGCAGCACCGCCGCGAAGAGTCTCATGCCGTCACCCTGGCAGGGAACGGATCACCTGGCGAGCGGCCCCCGCCGTGGACGCCGCCTCGCCCGGCGGGCCCTGGCCCAGAAAGGTGAGGCCCGGCGGCACGGCCGGGCGGGCGTCCGTGGCGGAGGGCGTCCGTGGCGGCGGGCGTCCGTGGCGGAGGGCGTCCGTGACGGCAGGCGTCCGCGGCGGAGGGCTCACGCGGCCGCGGTGAGCCGCTCCTTCGGTACGAAGCGGACCTGGGGGTGGCCGCGGTGCCAGCCGACGGACAGGCGCAGCCCGCCGACGCGGGCCAGGACCAGTCCCACGGTGGCCGCGGCGAGCGCCGACACCACCCCGCCGAGCGCGAAGCCGACGCGCGGGCCGTAGGCGTCCGTGACCCAGCCGACGAGGGGCGCGCCCAGCGGCGTACCGCCCATGAAGACCATCATGAACAGCGCCATGACCCGGCCGCGCATGGCGGGGTCGGTGGCCATCTGGACCGCCGTGTTCGCGGTGACGTTGACGGTCAGGCCGAAGACGCCGATCGGGACCATGAGCAGGGAGAAGAGCCACAGGGACGGGGCGAGGGCCGCCGCCACCTCCAGCACGCCGAAGGCCAGGGCCGCGCCGCTCAGCACGCGCAGCCGGGCCGTGCCGCGGCGGGCGGCGAGCAGCGCGCCGGCCAGGGAGCCGAGCGCCATCAGGGTGTTGAAGAGGCTGTAGGCACCGGCGCCCGCGTGGAAGACGTCGTCGGCGTAGGCGGAGAGCCAGACCGGGAAGTTGAAGCCGAAGGTGCCGATGAAGCCGACGAGGACGATCGGCCAGATCAGCTCCGGGCGGCTCGCCACATAGCTGAGGCCCTCGCGGAGCTGGCCCTTGCCGCGTGGGGTGCGCCGGGCCTGGTGCAGGTCGCGGCCGCGCATGAGCAGGAGGCTTACGACCGGTGCGACGAAGGACAGGCCGTTGCACAGGAACGCCCAGCCGGTGCCCACGCCGGTGATCATCAGGCCCGCGACGGCGGGACCGACCAGGCGGGCGGACTGGAAGTTCGCGGAGTTCAGGCTGACCGCGTTCTGCAACTGGCCGGGGCCGACCATCTCGGCGACGAAGGACTGGCGGGCCGGGTTGTCGACGACGGTGGCGAGGCCGACGGCGAAGGCCGCCACGTAGACGTGCCAGACCTGGACGTGTCCGGAGAGGGTCAGGAAGGCGAGGGCGAGGCCGGTGAGGCCCATGGCCGTCTGGGTGGCCAGCAGGACCGGGCGCTTGGGCAGCCGGTCGACCAGGACGCCGCCGTACAGCCCGAAGAGCAGCATGGGCAGGAACTGGAGCGCGGTGGTGATGCCGACCGCGGCGGAGGAGCCGGTGAGGCTGAGCACCAGCCAGTCCTGGGCGATGCGCTGCATCCAGGTGCCGGTGTTGGAGACGACCTGGCCGGTGAAGAACAGGCGGTAGTTGCGGATCCTCAGCGAGCTGAACATCGAGGACCTGGCGGTCCCTGGGTCGGGCGGGGTGTCGTGGGTGGCTGGTGCGGGGGCGGAGTCTGCTCCGGGTCCCGAACTCAACAGCGTTCGCCTCCTCGGGCGGGGTGGTTCGACGTCGGCGGCCGGCGGATGCGGCGGGTCACAGATGCGCGAGCTTCTCCAGGACGGGAGCGGCGGCGCGGAGCTTGGCGCGCTCGTCCTCGTCGAGAGCGGCGACCAGTCCTGCCAGCCACGCGTTCCGCCGGCGGCGGCTCTCCTCGAGCATGGCCTCGGCCTGCTCGGTCTGCGTGACGACCTTCTGGCGCCGGTCCTCGGGATGCGGCTCCAGCCTGACCAGTCCCTTGGCTTCGAGCAGCGCGACGATGCGGGTCATCGAGGGCGGCTGGACGTGCTCCTTGCGGGCCAGCTCGCCCGGGGTGGCCGAGCCGCAGCGGGCGAGGGTGCCGAGCACCGACATCTCGGTGGGGCTCAGCGACTCGTCGACCCGCTGGTGCTTGAGCCGGCGCGACAGGCGCATCACGGCGGAACGCAGGGAGTTCACGGCGGCAGCGTCGTCGCCATGGGGGAGGTCAGGCATGTTCTTTAGCGTAACTCATTACCCTGACTAAAGACCACCTGATGACCCGCGAAACGGACCACTGAGCCCATGAGTCACTCGTACGAGTGAGCCGAGTACGAAAACCGGCCCCCGCACCCGGGGTGTGCCGCGACTCTCGTCCGCATGGGGACCAGCGTGCTCAGCCTGCGGATGGACGGGGAGCTGCTCGACCGGCTCCGGCATCACGCCGCCAGAAGAGGAATGAGCGTCCAGGACTATGTCGTCCGGACGCTCGTTCGCGACGACTTCGACGAGCGGTTCCAGACCGCCGTCGAAGAGACGGAGAAGTTCTACGGGGTCACGTGACCCCGCCGCCGCGCGGGGACGGGGTCACGGGGACCCCGCCGCCGCGCGGGAGCGGTGCCGGTCAGGTCAGCCCGAGCGCCGGCATCAGGTAGTAGAAGCCGAACACCGCCGCCACGACGTACATCGCGACCGGGATCTCCCGGGCCCGGCCGACCGCGAGGCGCAGCACCACGAAGGTGATGAAGCCCATGCCGATGCCGTTCGTGATCGAGTACGTGAACGGCATCATCAGCATCGTCACGAACGCCGGGATCGCGATCGTGTAGTCCGCCCAGTCGATGTCCTTGATCGAGTGGGACAGGATCAGGAAGCCGACCGCGAGCAGCGCCGGGGTGGCCGCCTGGGACGGGACCATCGTGGCGATCGGGGTCAGGAACAGCGCGACGGCGAAGAGCAGGCCGGTGACGACGTTCGCGAACCCGGTGCGCGCGCCCTCGCCGACGCCGGCGGTGGACTCCACGAAGCAGGTGGTGGCCGAGGAGGAGCTGGCGCCGCCCGCGGCGACCGCGATGCCGTCGACGAAGAGGACCTTGTTGATGCCGGGCATGTTGCCCTCGGCGTCGGTCAGCTTGGCCTCGTCGCTGACGCCCATGATCGTGCCCATCGCGTCGAAGAAGCACGACAGCAGGACCGTGAAGACGAACAGGACGCCGGTCAGCACGCCGACCTTCTCGAAGCCCCCGAAGAGGCTGACCTTGCCGACCAGGCCGAAGTCCGGGGTGGCGACCGGGTTGCCGGGCCACTTCGGGGTGGTCAGACCCCAGGACGGGATCTCGGCGACGGCGTTGACGATCACCGCGAGGACGGTCATCGCGACGATCGAGATGAGGATCGCGCCCGGCACCTTGCGCACGATCAGCGCGAGGGTGAGCAGTGTGCCGAGGACGAAGACCAGGACGGGCCAGCCGTTGAGGTGGCCGTCGGCGCCGAGCTGGAGGGGCACGGTGGTCTGCGCGACGTCCGGGATGCGCGAGACGAACCCGGAGTCGACCAGGCCGATCAGCATGATGAACAGGCCGATGCCGATCGCGATGCCCTTGCGCAGGCCGAGCGGCACCGCGCTCATGACCCGCTCGCGCAGACCGGTGGCGACCAGCAGCATCACGACGAAGCCCGCGAGGACGACCATGCCCATGGCGTCCGGCCACGACATGCGGGGTGCGAGCTGGAGAGCGACGACCGTGTTCACCCCGAGTCCGGCGGCGAGCGCGATCGGGACGTTGCCGATGACACCCATGAGCAGCGTGGTGAAGGCCGCGGTCAGGGCGGTCGCGGTGACCAGCTGGCCGTTGTCGAGGTGGTGCCCGTACATGTCCTTCGCGCTGCCCAGGATGATCGGGTTGAGCACGATGATGTAGGCCATCGCGAAGAAGGTGGCGAGACCGCCGCGGACCTCACGCCCCAGGGTCGAGCCCCGTTCGGAGATCTTGAAGTAGCGGTCGAGTGCACCGTGCGCGGGCCGCGGGGACGGCTGCTTCTCCGGTGTGGGGGCCGTGGTCGTGGCCGACGGGGACATGCGGGACCTCATACGTGCGGGGCCTCGGAGGGCCAGGACGGGCACCGGGCGAGCCGGATGGAGGAAGGGTTCGCGCGGCGGAACGTGACCGAGTCTGGCCGTCAGCTGATCACCAGAAGGTTTCGTCGACGTTTCTGTTGGAGTTTCGTACGAACAGAAAGAGCCAGCATCAAGCCGTTTCAGTATGAACATATGAGGCGGAAATCGCTATCTCCGCGCGTAGACCCCTGGTGTACAGGGGAAGCGCCGGTTCCGCGCCGGCCGGGACCGGTCCCGGCCGAGCCCGCCGGGCATGCTCGTAAGCTGTGCCCATGGCCAAGTGGACCCCCAAGCACGAGGCGCCGGAGCCCCTGGAGGGGCCCGTCGTCGCCACCATCACGGGCGGCACGATCCTCTGGTTCGTCCTCTTCCTGGTGCAGCTCCCCTTCTACGGCTGGTTCGACGAGCACGGGCACACCTGGTGGGTGTGGACGTGCCTGGCGGGAGCCGGACTCGGCCTGATCGGCATCTGGTACGTCCGCAGGCGCGACGCGGCCATCAAGCGGGAGGCCGCCGCCCGCGACGCCGCTCCCGCGGAGTAGCCGGCCCCCGTACGCCCACGGCAGCACTCGGCGGCGGCACCGTCCTCCCCCGGTCGGATCTTTGGCGCACTCGGCGGGTGAAGCCGTATGTCCGCACGTACCGTCGAGTCCATGACGCACATAGACGCGGGCGCCGAACTCGACCCGGTGCATCCCGTGCCCCCGCCCGGACGGGCACGGGGGCTGAGCGCCGCCGAGGTGGCCGAGCGGGTCGCGCGCGGCGAGGTGAACGACGTCCCCGTGCGCAGCAGCCGCTCACTGCGGGAGATCGTCCGGGCCAACGTCCTCACCCGGTTCAACGCGATCATCGGGGTGCTCTGGCTGGTCATGCTGTTCGTGGCGCCGTTCCAGGACAGCCTCTTCGGCTACGTGATCTTCGCGAACACCGGCATCGGCATCGTCCAGGAGTGGCGGGCCAAGAAGACCCTGGACTCCCTCGCGGTGATCGGCGAGGCGAGACCGACGGTCCGCCGGGACGGGGTGGCCGCCGAGGTCAGCGTCTCGCGGATCGTGCTGGGCGACGTCATCGAGATCGGGCCCGGCGACAAGATCGTCGTGGACGGCACCTGCGTGGAGGCCGAGGGCCTGGAGATCGACGAGTCCCTGCTCACCGGTGAGGCCGACCCCGTCGCCAAGCACGCGGGCGACCAGGTGATGTCAGGCAGCTTCGTGGTCGCGGGCGGCGGCGCGTTCACGGCGACGAAGGTGGGCCGGGAGGCGTACGCCGTCCAGCTGGCCGAGGAGGCGTCCCGCTTCACGCTGGTCCACTCCGAGCTGCGCAGCGGCATCTCCACGATCCTCAAGTACGTGACGTGGATGATGATCCCGACGGCGCTCGGGCTCGTCGTCAGCCAGCTGGTGGTCAAGCAGAACGACTTCAAGGGCTCCGTCGCGCGCACGGTCGGCGGCATCGTGCCGATGGTGCCGGAGGGGCTCGTCCTGCTGACCTCCGTCGCCTTCGCGATCGGCGTCATCCGGCTCGGCCGCAAGCAGTGCCTGGTCCAGGAGCTGCCGGCGATCGAGGGCCTCGCCCGCGTCGACACCGTCTGCCTCGACAAGACGGGCACGCTCACCGAGGGCGGCATGGACGTCACCGAGCTGCGTCCGCTGGGCGACAGCGACGAGGTGTACCTGCGCAAGGTGCTCGGCGCGCTCGGCGAGTCCGACCCGCGCCCGAACGCCTCCCTGCGGGCCGTCGTCGCCGCCTACCCGGACAGCGGGGAGTGGCGCTGCACCGAGTCGCTGCCCTTCTCCTCGGCCCGCAAGTACAGCGGCGCGGCCTTCAGCGAGGGCGACGGCGGGAGCAGCACCTGGCTGCTCGGCGCCCCGGACGTGCTGCTGTCCCCGAAGGATCCGGCGCTCGAGGAGACGGAGCGGCTCAACGAGCAGGGGCTGCGGGTGCTGCTGCTCGTCCGGACCTCACGCGATCTCGAGGACGCCCGGGTCACGGAGGGCGTGCGGCCCACGGCCCTGGTCGTGCTGGAGCAGCGGCTGCGCCCGGACGCGGCGGACACGCTGCGGTACTTCGCCGAGCAGGACGTACGGGCCAAGGTGATCTCCGGCGACAACGCGGTCTCCGTCGGCGCGGTGGCCGCGAAGCTGGGGCTCAGCGGCGAGACGGTGGACGCGCGCCTGCTCCCGGCGGAGCGCGAACGGATGGCGGAGGCGCTCGACGAGGGCACGGTGTTCGGGCGGGTCACCCCGCAGCAGAAGCGCGAGATGGTCGGCGCGCTCCAGTCACGCGGCCACACGGTGGCGATGACCGGGGACGGCGTGAACGACGTGCTGGCGCTCAAGGACGCCGACATCGGGGTGAGCATGGGCTCCGGTTCGGAGGCGACCCGGGCCGTGGCGCAGATCGTGCTGCTCGACAACAGCTTCGCGACGCTTCCCTCGGTGGTGGCGGAGGGGCGCCGGGTCATCGGCAACATCACCCGGGTCGCGACGCTCTTCCTGGTGAAGACGGTCTACTCGGTGCTGCTGGCGGTGCTGGTGGTGTGCTGGCAGGTGGAGTACCCGTTCCTGCCGCGCCACCTGACGCTGCTCTCGACCCTGACGATCGGCGTGCCGGCGTTCTTCCTCGCGCTCGCCCCGAACGGGGAGCGGGCCAGACCCCACTTCGTCCGGCGCGTGATGCGGTACTCGATCCCGGGCGGGGTGCTGGCCGCGGTCGCCACCTTCGTGACGTATCTGATCGCCCGCCACCACTACCGCGGGGAGGACGCGCTGGCCGCGGAGACGAGTGCGGCGACCCTGACGCTCTTCCTGATCTCCATGTGGGTGCTGGCGATCATCGCCCGGCCCTACACCTGGTGGCGGGTCTGCCTGGTGGCGGCGATGGCGGGGGCCTTCGTGCTGGTGCTCGTCGTGCCCGGGCTCCAGCACTTCTTCGCGCTGAAGCTGGTGGGCTCGATGGTGCCCTGGATGGCCGTGGGCATCGCGGCGGTGGCGGCGGTCGTCCTGGAGTTCCTGTGGAAATGGGTCGACCGCCGCTTCCCGGCGTGAACTCCCTCGCGGGAGTCAGGATTTACTGCACGTCGACGTAGTCACCCGTGGCCTTGACGGCCGGGGTGGTCGAGGTGCCCGCGAAGTTGTAGCGGAAGTAGCCGTCGGTGGCGGCGGTGACGGTCGTCTTCAGGGCGCCCGTGGAGGACGAGGTCACCGACTTGACCGTGGTGTAGGTGTCCGAGCCCTTCTTGCGGAACTGGAGCTGGACGGACTGGGCGTTGTAACCGGCGTACTTGTGCGTCTCCCAGTTGGCGCGGGTCAGGGCGCCGGTGACCGTGATGGTCCGGCCCTTCTTGACGGGCTCCGGGGAGGCGTTGACGGTGAGCTTGGAGTAGCGCTGGAGCTTCGTCGTGGCGAGGGCGTCCTGCTCGGCGAGGCCGACCTTGCTCCAGTCGGCGTTCTCGTCGTCCATGTCCACGCCGTTGAGGGCGATCGCGTAGCCGAGGGCCTTCCACGAGGCGGCGTCGGCGTTGGCCAGCTCGACGTCCGGGAAGATGTCGATGGTGGTCGTGCAGGTGGCGGTGGTGGTGGACGTCTCGGTGCAGGACGGCCAGTCGCTGTCGACCAGGACGTTGGCCGGGTCGTCGTACGAGCCGCGGTAGATCTCGACGTCCATCAGGAAGTCGTCGGCGGTGATGTCGACGTCGGCGCCGTGCGTGACGGTGTAGGTGACCGGAGCGGTCACCTCCTTGCTGGTGCCGGCGACGATCGGCTTGCCGCCGTTGACCTTCACGTTCGAGAAGGACAGGTCCAGGAGGTACGGCTCGCCGTCCGCAGGGGTGGCCCCGGTGAACGCGGTCTTCCCGGCGGCGGCCTGCCGCGCGAGCTGCGCGGCCTTCACGAGGTCGTCGTGGTCGTACGAGGGTCCGCTCGCCTGTGCGGCGGGCACGGCGAGGGCGGACAGGGCCAGGGCGCCGGAGACGGCGGCCACGGTGGCACGAAAGCGCATGCGTTCCCCATGTGGAGAAAGGGGCCCTGCGGTTGTCATCTTCACGCGGGGCCCACGGCGGTGTGAGTCTGTTGACTCCGATGATCAGATCCGCGGGGGCAACGAATAGTTGTACGAGACGTGAAGTTTTTACGCGCGCATGACCAAGATCACAGAAGCGCGCGGGGACGGGGCCGCACCGGAGGATCCCCGTGCGGCCCCGTCCCCCGACCACCTCAGTCGAACCAGCGGTCCCGCGCCAACTCGTCCGTGCGGGACGGATCCTCCAGCAGCGCCGCCACCTCGAAGCGCCGCGGCCACTGGCGGGCCGCCCAGGCGAGTCCGGCCGCGACGCCCTCCAGGGTGGACGCGTGCAGCACCCCGTCCCGGGTGCGCCGCCAGTCCAGTTCCGTGCCGTCGACCACCAGCTCCCCGTGCTCGACGTACGACGCCGGTGCGGACGGACCGAGCAGCACCCGCACGGACTCCGGCACGTCGTGCTCGGTCCCCTCCGACGTCACCTCACCGGTCACCGACTCGCTCAGCCGCCGTACCTGGAACAGCTCGGCGAGTTCGGCGGCCAGGGCCGGCCGGACGGGCAGCAGCGGCATGCCGGCCGTGAAGGGCAGCAGATCGGGCGAGTCGACGACCACCGCGTCCGCCGCGTCCACGACCGTCACCCGCCCGTCGACGACGGCCCGCAGTTCCTCCGGCAGCGTCACCTTCTCCGGGTCCAGCTCGGCAAGAGCGCCGTAGAGGGCGTGCAGCTGGGCGGCGGACACCTCGCGCTCCGGGTCGGCGAGCCGGTCGAGCAGCTCGGCCGCACCGCCCGGCTCGTCGAGCAGGGCCGCCACCGACGTCCGTACCCCCAGCGCCCGCAGGACCTGCTCGTCGTCGAAGCCGCTCGCGTCGGCCTCGTCGTACAGGCCGTGCAGCAGCGGGTCGCCGCCCGCGGACCGCAGACCCGCGGGACGGCGCCCGTCGAGCACCGGGTGACCACGCAGCCACCAGGCGGTGTACGGCCGCACGATCTCGTGGGTGCCGTCCGGCAGCAGGATCCGCACCGGCTGGGTGAGCGCGTCCCGCAACGGCGGCCGCGAGAGCAGGGCCAGCGCCTGCGGCCAGCGCTCGTCGTCCACCAGGTCCAGATCCCGTACGGCGACGAGCTCGGTGGCGACCGGCGGCACGGGCGTGTCGGGCAGCTGGTCCAGGACGTCCTCGCACCACACGTCGACGGCGTCGAGCAGCCCGGCGTCGTCCGGCTCGGCGAAGTCGCCGTCGCGCGGCTCCAGTTCGTCCGGGTCCAGCACCACGTCGGTGGCGCGGACCAGCGCGAAACCGGCGAGCACACCGCACGCCGCGAGCGGCTGCTCGCCCCAGCGCCCGGCGAGTTCGGCGTCCACGAAGGCGAGTTCGCCCTCACGCATGACCTGGGCGAACGGACTTCCCGGCAGGACCAGTTCACCGGCGGGCGCCAGTTCGCCGTCCTCGTCGGGCAGGGCGAGGGCACCCAGCCACGGCTCGTCGCCGGGGTCGAGAGCGGCGTCGCGGACGAGCGCGAGCACGGTCTCGGCCAGCTCCTCGGCGTCCGGGCCCGCCAGATCCCAGCCCCCCTCGTCGTCCAGCGACGCGGCCACCGCGGCACGCACCTGGGGAGTGGTGAGGACGGCGCGGGGCGTGGCGGGCAGCGCGCCGAGCTTCTCCAGCAGCGGGTGGGCGGCGTCCGGGTGGGCGACCTTGAGCCCCAGCCGCGCCAGCGCCTCGGGAGCCACCTGCGCCCCGCCGCCGGACGGCAGCAGTACCTGGCGGGGCCCGATGGTCGTCCGGCCGTCCGCGAGCGGCACGGGAAGTCCCGAGAGCCGGTCCGGGTCGACGCCCGCCAGACTGTCGTAGAGCCGCCGCCACCAGCCGGGATCCTTCTCCAGACCCGCCAGCCGGTCCACGGCCTCCGTGAGCGGCACCCGGGCCACACCCAGCGTGCGCAGTTCCACCCGGCGTTCGAGGCCGGCCGGCAGCAGGCTGGGCAGCACCTCGGCGAGTACACGCACGGTGTCGGCGCCCGCGCCCTCGACGACCTCGGCGTCCCGGGGCCGCAGTGCGACGGCAGGCGCCGCGATCTCCTCGCCACCCGGATCGGCCCAGTCGGCCGGGGACTCCGCAACGTCCGTCTCGACCGCGGGCGGCAGGAAGGCGGTGCGCGGCAGCCGGTCGAGGATCGCCTGCCGCAGGGCCCCGTCCAGCTCGCCCTTGCCGAGCGGGCCCGGCACGAGGTCGATGATCCCGGGGCCCACCGGGCGCCAGGCGGCGAGGAGTTCGGCGTACGCGTCCGCCGCCCGCTCCACCAGGAAGCCGGTCAGCGGGCCGGGGGCGGCGTGCCGCCGGGTGGTGTCGAGCGGGAGGGAGGCGATGAGCAGCGCGGGGACGCCGAGGGGCTCGTCGCTGGGCGTCGGCGCGTGCACGACGGGGCTGGTGCGGGGGCGGGCCGGGCTGCCGTCGGAGTCGACCGGCACCGCCCAGGTCACCGACCAGTGCGGACGCAGCCGCTCCTCGACGGGGCGGTCGGCCAGCAGCGCGGGATCCAGGCCGCCGTTGCGGGCGACGGTACGCCAGCGGGTGGTGCCGTCGCGGGAGTCCTCGACGGTGACACCGTCCTCGTCGGCATGGCGCCGCAGGGTCCGGACGTCCCCGTCGCCGGTCTCGACGACGACCTCCGCGAGGCCGGGCAGGGCGAGCAGCAGCGCGTCGTCGATGCCCCGCAGCAGCCGCTCGGCGAGGTCCTCGGCGGCGGCGTCGCGCAGCGGCAGGACGACGACGGTGTCGTACGGGTCAGGGGCGGAACCCTCGGCGGCGAACGGGAGCCGCAGCAGCGGCACATGGCCGTCCCGGCGGCGGATCTCGTCGCCGAGACCCGGGCTGTGCCGGGCCGTCTCCCCCGCCAGCTCACGGGCCTCGGCCAGGGACCAGCGGACCCCGCCGTGCCGGCCGAGGACGGCCGGCTCGTCGGTCACCGCGAGAACGGCGGCGAAGCCGACGCCGAAGCGGCCGACGGCGGTGTCGTGCGCGTCCCGCTTGGCGGAGGCGCGCAGCGTGGAGAGCGACTCGACGCCGGTCGCGTCGAGGGGGGCGCCGGTGTTGGCGGCGGCGAGCACCCCGTCGCGGAGGGTGAGCCGCAGGCGTCCCGGCGTTCCCGCCCTGGCCGCGGCGTCGGCGGCGTTCTGCGCGAGCTCGACGACGAGTCTGTCCCGGTAGCCGCCGAGGGCGAGGTCCTCCTCGGCGTTGGCGTCCTCACGGAAGCGGGCCGCGCTGGTGGCCCAGGCGTCCAGCACTCCGCGCCGCAGGCGCGCGGTCCCGAACGGGTCCGCACCCTCGGCTGCCGGCCGCACGAACTTGCTCACGGTTCACTCTCCCTCTCGTGTGGCGCGGCCGCGAGCGCGGGGCCGGCCGCCGCTCGAAGGTACCGCGCCGACGCGGTCACCCCGTCCGGCGTCCAGCTCGTCCTGACGCCCTACCCCCGAGGTCACCACCGACACTTGGGTGACACCCGGCGCCGCAGCCGAGACCGGGACGGCAACCCCCACGCACCCGCACCCGCCCTCGCACCGAAGGGGCCGTGCCGGTACATCAGATGCCCGTTGCAGGTCGGGCAGAAGGCCCCGGCCCACCCCCGCAACCCACGTACACGCCCGACATGCAACGGGCGGATGTACCGGCGCGGCCCCGACCCACCCACCGGAGCCAAGGCGCCCCGGGCCGGGCACCGTGGACCCTGAACCTAGGAGTGCCCGAGCTCCGCCGAAGTGTCGTCCGCGGCCACCGGCACCGACCCGGAGTCCGGCGCCGGCCGAAGCGGGAACGGATCCACCCGCGTCTCGTCGATCACCGGCGGAGCCGGCCGCGGCGGCTTCGGCATCACCGCAGCCTCCGAATGCCCCCCGCACCCGTACGCCAGCGACACGACCCGCCCGTCCGCCGGCGAGAACTCATTCGCACAGACCCCGAACGCCTGACCGAGCGAGCCGCCGATCCGGTTCAGGAAGCCACAGCTGACGCACGCCGCCGGCGCCGCCTGCGCCATCGCGGTCTTCGGCCCGTAGGCCTCCTCCCAGCGATCGGCGGCGACATGCAGCCCGTACCGGGACAGCACCCGCGCCCGCCGCAGCCCCAGCTCCTCCGCCACCGACGTGATCGAACCGCGCGCGGGAACCACCGGCAGGCTCACGGGCGCCCCGCCCGCGACCTCCGCATCCTCCGCCTCGACCAGCTCCGCCATCTCGTCCGAGACCACCGAGTTCGGCAGCGGCTCGTCCTCACCGGAGAACCCGGGCTCCAGCCGCAGATCGTCCGCCTCCGTGGGCAGCAGATCCCCCGGGCCCATGTCCCCGGGCCGCAGCCGCTCGCTCCACGGCACCCACTCCGGCGCGAGCAGCGCGTCCGAGCCGGGCAGCAGCACCGTCTCGTCCAGCGTCACGACCTTGGCCCGGGAGGCCCGCGCCACGGTGACGGCCCAGCGCCACCCGCGGTATCCCCAGTCCTCGCACTCGAAGAAGTGGGTGACAACGCGGTCCCCCTCGGAGACCAGCCCCACATGCTCACCGACGACGCCCGGTGCGGCGGCCTCCTCGGCGGCGGCACGGGCGAGACCCACGGCCTCGGCGCACAGACGGTCGGGGGTGCGGCTTCGCGTTGTCGCGCTCACAGGTATCGCTTCTCTCCTACGCCGTCACGGGTGCGCCGGTACCCGGCGGAGGTGCGGACGGAGCGGACCGAAGGGCCGCGTCGACGTCCGCGCCCAGTCGCACTCGGGCGCACCTACGCCATCCATTCTGCGGGATGGCCGAGAGGCGCGCGGCCGAGAACAACCGCCGCAGGCGCGCTACGCACGCTACCTTCTCCCGGCCCCTGGGCCCACACCGGCGTGCGGCCGGGTTGGCGCGGGCCGGCCCACCCCGCGTACCCCGCACCCGCCTCCGGCCCCGTTCTCCAGCACGCCCGCACCCTCCTCCCGCCCCGTCCCGGCACCAATTCTTCCGGCCCGCTCCCGCCCCGCCGCGGCCCCGCAGCAGGCCCCACACCGCCCTGTTTCCGGGCCTGTACGCCCTCCGCCCCCGCCGGAGCGCGGCGCCCGCGGACCGCCGTACAGGCCCATACGCGCGGTAACCGCGCTACCTTCGCCGTTCTCGGGGCACTATGACGGGGTGGCAGCCGCGAGGTCGCCCCAGGGAACCGCCGGAACCGGTGCGACCAAGGGGAACATCCGAAGTGGCGGACCGGGCCGGATGAGCGGGTCCGTCCGCGCGGTCGGCCGTGCCCTGCACTTCCCCGTGACGGGAACGGCCCGCGGCATCCGCAAGGCGACGCACGCGCACGGCGCGGGCGAGTCCGGCCTCGGCAAACTGATCGAACTGCACGCGGTGAACGGCGCGGGCGACGTCATGATCACCGTAGCCCTGGCCTCCACCGTGTTCTTCTCGGTCCCCACGGACGAGGCCCGCGGCCGCGTCGCCCTCTACCTCGCCATCACCATGGCGCCCTTCACCCTGCTCGCACCGGTGATCGGCCCGCTCCTTGACCGCGTGCCGCACGGCCGCCGCGCCGCCATGGCCGGCGCGATGGGCGCCCGGGCACTGCTCGCGCTGCTCCTGTCGGGCGCGGTGGTGACCGGCAGCATCGAGCTGTATCCCGCGGCGCTCGGCGTACTGGTCTCCTCGAAGGCGTACGGCGTGGTGCGCAGCGCCGTGGTGCCCCGGCTGCTGCCACCCGGCTTCTCGCTGGTGAAGGCCAACTCGCGGGTCACCCTCGGCGGACTGCTGGCCACCGGGGTCGCCGCGCCGATCGGGGCGGGCCTGCAGGCGCTCGGCGCGCGCTGGCCGCTGTACGGCGCCTTCGTGATCTTCATCGCGGGCATGTTCCTGTCGTTCTCACTGCCGCCCAAGGTCGACTCGGCGAGAGGCGAGGACAAGGCGCTGCTGGCGTCGGACGAGGAGCACCTGCACGGACCCCACCTGCGGAAGACGGGGCGCCGCCCCGGGCTGCGCACGGTCGGCACGGCCGTCACGCACGCGCTCGCCGCCAACGCCGCCCTGCGCTGCCTGTCCGGGTTCCTGATCTTCTTCCTGGCGTTCCTGCTGCGCGAACACCCGCTCACCGGCGAGAGCGCGGCGGTCTCGCTGGGGATCGTCGGCGTGTCCGCGGGCGCGGGCAACGCGCTCGGCACCGCGGTCGGCGCCTGGCTGAAATCGCGCGCTCCCGAGGTCATCATCGTGACGGTGGTGGCGTTCGTGCTGGGGGCGGCGATCACCGCTGCGGTGTTCTTCGGAGCGGTCCTGGTCGCGTGTCTGGCCGCGGTGGCCGGGTTCGCGCAGGCCCTCGCCAAGCTGTCCCTGGACGCGCTGATCCAGCGGGACGTCCCGGAGCTGGTCCGTACGTCTGCGTTCGCGCGGTCCGAGACGCTGTTGCAGGTGGCGTGGGTGATCGGCGGCGCGATCGGCATCCTGCTGCCGCTGAACGGCACGCTCGGCCTCAGCGTGGCGGCCGCGATCGTCGCCGTCGGCTGGCTCACCACGGTGCGGGGACTGCTCGGCGCGGCCCGGCACGGCGGCGCGGGCACCCGGCACCCGGTCGCGTGAACGGCACCGCCCCCACGGCGGCGCGGGCACCCGGCACCCGGTCACGGGGTGCCACCGGCCAGAACGTGGACAGCGCGCGTGCGGCTCCCCGCGGCACGCCGCACCCCACGTGGGGAGACCGGTGGACGTGCCCGATAGCCTTCGGCCATGACCTCCCTGCGTTCCGCTGCGCGCCGCCGCCGCGCCGTCGCCGCCGTCGGCGCCGTATCCGCCGGGCTTCTCGCCCTGTCCGCCTGTGACAAGCCGACGCCGCTGACCACCGTCACGGTGGGCAAGAACTCGGTGAGCTCCGAGACCGACTGCTACGGCGACGGCAAGACGGTGAAGACCTCCGAGCTGGCGAAGTGCCTGAAGTCCAAGGACATCAAGACCATCAAGGTCGACCCCGACGAGACCGTGCGCTTCGGTGTCGACCCGGACGTCGCCGACAAGGGCTGGACGATCCTGATGAACGGCCGCCCGCTGACCGACTCCAGCAAGAAGACCTACCGCACGATTCCCGGCAGCGTGTTCTTCAACGAGCAGTACGGCGCGAGCGGCAACTCGACGCTGATCTCCGTCCAGCAGGGCGACGACAAGTCGGTGACCGGCCTGTGGTCGTTCAAGCTGAAGAAGGACGCCTGATCACGTCCGCCGAACAGTTCCCGGGCACGTCTCACGCACGTGTCCTGGTGGCCACCGCGGTCCCCGCCGAACGGGACGCGGTGGCCCGGGCGTTCACGCTCCGGGGCCACCCGGCCCCGCTGCACGACGTCCCACTCCCCGGGGTGACCCTGCGCCGGGCGCCGGGCCACGACCTGCTCGCCGCCGGCGTCGGTCCCGCCCTGGCCGCCGCCTCCACCGCCGGCGCCCTCACCGCGGCCACGCTCGCCGGAGCCCCGTACGACCTCGTCGTCTGCGCGGGCATCGCCGGCGGCTTCCAGCCCGGCGCACCCGTCGGCTCGCTCGTCGTCGCCGACGAGATCACCGCGGCCGATCTGGGCGCGGACACCGCGGACGGTTTCGTCCCCGTCACCGCACTCGGCTTCGGGACCGTCACCCACCGTCCGCCACAAGCACTCGTACGGGACGCCGCGGCCGCCACCGGCGCGGCCACCGGCACCGTACTGACCGTCTCCACCGTGACCGGGACCGCTGCCCGCGCCGCCGAACTGCGCGGCCGGCACCCCCGCGCCCTCGCCGAGGCGATGGAGGGGTTCGGCGTCGCGGAGGCCGCCGCCCTGCACGGCGTGCCCGTACTGGAGATACGCGCCGTCTCCAATCCCGTCGGCCCGCGCGACCGTGCCGCCTGGCGCATCGGGGACGCCCTCGCGGCCCTGACCGAGGCCTTCGGGAAGCTCGCGCCCGTACTGGAGAGTTGGAACCGACATGACCGCGCCCACTGAGTCCGCCGCACCCGCCACGCCCCTGCGGATCGCCTACTCGCCCTGCCCGAACGACACCTTCGTCTTCGACGCCTGGGCCCACGGCCGCGTCCCGGGCGCCCCGCCGCTCGACGTGACCTTCGCGGACATCGACCTCACCAACGGCATGGCCGAGCGCGGCGAACTCGACGTGCTGAAGGTGTCGTACGCCGTGCTGCCGTACGTACTCGACACGTACGCGCTGCTGCCGTGCGGCGGCGCGCTCGGGCGGGGCTGCGGCCCCCTGGTGCTGACCCGCGAACCCGGGGAACTCACCGGCCGCACGGTCGCCGTGCCCAGCGAGACGTCGACGGCGTACCTGCTGTTCCGGCTGTGGGCGGCGGACACGGTGCCCGGCGGGGTCGGCGAGATCGTCGTCATGCCGTTCCACGAGATCATGCCCGCCGTACGGGACGGGAAGGTCGACGCGGGACTGGTCATCCACGAGGCCCGGTTCACGTACCAGAACTACGGGCTGCACAAGCTCGCCGACCTGGGCGAGTACTGGGAGCGGACCACGGGTCTGCCGATCCCGCTGGGCGCGATCATCGCCAGGCGGTCGCTGGGCGAGGAGCGGCTGCGCCGGCTCGCCGACTCGGCGCGCGCCTCGGTCCGCGCCGCCTGGGACGACCCGCAGGCCTCCCGTCCCTACGTCCTGGAACACGCCCAGGAGATGGACCCGGCCGTCGCGGACCAGCACATCGGCCTGTACGTAAACGAGTTCACGGCCGACCTCGGCGAGGACGGCTACGCCGCGGTCCGCGGGCTGCTCACGCGAGCGGCGGCCGAGGGACTGGTGCCGCCCCTCGGCCCGGACGCGCTGGACTTCCCGTGAGCTGACCGGCCGGGAGCCGGCCGGACGGGGCGGGGCTACACGTCCAGCTGGTCGGCGACCGCGCGCAGCAGGCCGGCGATCTTGTGACCGGAGGCCTTGTCGGGGTAGCGGCCCTTCTCCAGCATCGGCGTGATGTTCTCCAGGAGCGTCGTCAGATCCTGGACGATGGACGCCAGTTCGTCCGGCTTGCGGCGCTGCGCGGCGGCGACGGAGGGGGTGGGGTCCAGGACCGTCACCGAGAGCGCCTGGTCGCCGCGCTGACCGGCGACGACGCCGAACTCCACACGCTGGCCCGGCTTGAGAGCGTCGACTCCGGCGGGCAGGACCGAGGAATGGACGAAGACGTCGCCGCCGTCGTCCCGGGAGAGAAAGCCGAAGCCCTTCTCACTGTTGAACCATTTGACCTTGCCGGTGGGCACCGTCTGTCCTCGTCCTCGTACTCGTCGGGAAATGCTCGGAAAACTGCAGGGACAACTGCGCGGGCAACTGCCCGGAAACCGGCCCGGACAGCACTACAGCGGGTCGTCGGACCCGCCGGTACCAAGGCTAATGGTCCCGGGGCCGGTGACAAGACGTCGCCGGACGGTTCCTCTGCGCTGGGAACTACCCTGGTCGGGTGCGTGACAAAACCCAAGCGAATTCCGCCGAGCCCGGTGACTGGCTGATCCGTGCCGGTGCGATCGTCTTCTTCGTCGGGGCCGTGGCCACTTTGGTCACCGTGGCCCCGCTGCTGCTCGGCACGACGCCTCTTCCGACGTACATGTTCGGCTTGAGCATGCTGATGGGCGTCGGGTTCCTGATGGCCGGGGGCGGGGTGTTCCAGTCGCTCGCGGCGGGGCGCCGCCGGGCCCGCGCCGCGCGGCAGCCGTAGCGGGGGCGGTCCGGAGCGAAGGCGAACCCGCGCGGTCTCAGTCCGCCGTGTGGCTCCTCAGCCACGCCGGGAACTCGGTGAGGTCCGCGAGGACGACGTCGGCGCCCGCCGCGGTCAGCTCCGCCGCGTCGCAGGGCCCGGTCGCGACGGCGACGGAGTACGCGTCCGCGCGGCGCGCGCCGCGGACGTCGCCGGTGTGGTCGCCGACGTAGACGCTGGCGCCGTGCTCGCGCAGCGCGTCCGCCTTCTGTTCGGCCCACAGGTTGCCGACGACCGCGTCCGCGTCGATGCGCAGGTGTTCGAGGTGCAGCTTGGCGTTGGGCTCCCACTTGGCGGTGACGACGACGGCGCGGCCGCCCGCCGCCCGTACGGCGTCGACGGCGTCGCGGGCGCCGGGCATCGCGGGCGAGCCGGTGATGGCGTGTGTGGGATACATCTCACGGTAGAGGTCGGCGACGGCGGCGACCCGCTCGGCCGGGAACCAGTTCGCGAGCTCGTCCTCGAGCGGCGGCCCGAGCCGGGTGACGACCAGGTCGCAGTCGATGTACGTCCCCGTCCGGGCGGAGAGTGCCCGGTAGCAGGCGTGGATGCCGGGGCGGGAGTCGATCAGGGTCATGTCCAGGTCGAAGCCGACGGTCGGCGGGCGCGAAGTCATATGGGCCATTGTGCCGAGCCCGTCGGAGGGGGTCCTCCGGATTCCGCCGCTACCGCGGGCGCTGGGAACGCCAGGCCAGGTAGAGCGCCGAGGTGACGGCGGCGCCGCGGACCACCCAGGGCCAGGTGCCGGCCATCGCGTCGCCCAGGTGGCCGTCGGCGACGGGATCGCCCCAGCGGCCCTCCGTGCGCCCCCAGAGCCAGCCGATTCCGGCCGTGGCGGCGAGGCCCGGCAGCACGAGGACCGCCCATTTCGTCTCGGCGGGGGTCAGCCGGCGTGAGGTGTAGGCGATGAGCCAGCCGAGACCGAGGGCGATCCAGTTGCCGAGGGCGGCGCCCGTGACGAGAAGGGCGGCGGCGAGCAGCAGCAGCGGGTTGCGGCGGCCGGCGAGCCGGGGCAGGCGGCGACGGCGGGCGGGCGCGGCCTCCACGTCCTGCTCCGTCGCGGCCGGGGTGCGGGTCTGGCCCGGGAGGGCTGCGGCCGGGTCCGCGTCGGTGGGTTCGGGTTTCCCCGGCGGTGGTTTGAGTATCTCGGGGATCTCCACGCCGCCGACGAATCCGGGGACGCTCTCGCCCGGGCCGAACGTGGTGCCGTCCACCCGCCACCAGTCGGGCTGCGTGGCGCTGTCGCCCAGTTCGTGGGTGCCGGCCAGGTGCGGCGGGGACGGGGCGTCGCGGGGTGCTTCGGCGGGTTCCGGTTCCGGTTCCGCGGGGCGCGGGCGCGGGACGACGCGGCGCAGGCCGCGGAGGCGGTCGTCGGCCGGGCGCTCGCGCTTGTCGTGGGTGCGCTGCGGGCGGGCGCGCTGGGCGGGGACGGGGGCGCGGGTATCCGGCTCGTCCGCGGCGGGGCCGCTGCCCGTGGCCCCGTCGGCGGCGGTGGCGACGACCTCGTCCGGGGTGCCGAGGCGGGTGAGGATGCGGCGGACGGACGCGGGGGTGTCGACCGGCGCTTTCGCCCGGCGGCGGTCGATCTCGCCGCGCAGCTCCGACACGAGCCGCATCCGCGTCGCGGACGGCAGCTGCCGCTGCTGGGCCAGGTCGCCGACCCGGCTCAGATAGTCGAAGACGAGCTGATCACTCTCGATCCCCACGAAGTCCCCTCCGGGGCGGGTGTGTTGGTTACCCAGTGTCCCCGACGGTACCGGGTCTTCCCCTGTCGTCGCCCGTCGCGTGCCGCTCCGGGGCTAGGGCCTGTCGTTTGGATCAGGCTGGCTGTGACCGACGGTTCGTCCTGACCGGCCCGAGCGGGGTCTGGCGCGTACAGCTGCAAGGCG
>NZ_JBWKDS010000073.1:0-19905 GCF_056435845.1 Streptomyces sp. NPDC043867
CCACACCTACAACCACCACCGCTGCCACACCGCACTCGACGGCAAGCCACCCATCACCCGTGTCAACAACCCTGCGGGTCAATACACCTAGGGCCGGAACCGCGCGTCGGCGGGCGGCTTTCGGCCGTCCGCCGACGTACGCCGTCGGCTGCGGATACGCTGATGACCTGATCAAGTTGCGACTCGATCAGCACGATGACCTGATCAACAGGTGTGCGAGGCACGGAAGTCGGGAAAAGCCGCAGCAGCGGACGGCGGCGATGGGGGCGGCAGTGGCCACTGACGGATTCGATTTCAGTCCCGGGGCACAGGTGCCGCTCTCGGGCTCCGCGGGACAGACCGCGGCCACCTACGCCCTGGCGTCGGCGGCGTACCGGGACAACGAGGTCGCGGAGATCCTCAAAGCCAACAACGAGTGGCACAAGTCGGTGGTCAACCCCGGGCGCAGGTGGGCGTCCCTGTGGCGGCCGAATCTGGGCGAGGCCTTCGCCCGTGCCGTCCAGGACCGCATGCTGGGCGCCGGCCGCAAACCCCTCATCCAGTCCTTCGGCACGGAGCCGCAGGTCGTCGTCGAGCACTGCCTCGCCGCGAACCGCATCCGCCGGGAGCGGGACAACTGGCTCACGGCGGTCTGGGTGCTGTGCGGCCTGCTCTTCCTGCCGGGCCTCCTCGTGTGGCTGCTCGTCTTCCAGATCCGCTCGGCGGTCACCAGGCGGGGCGACAAGCGCGCCCCCGCCCTCGCCACCGTCCTGCTGCTGGCCGTGGGCGCCCTCGCCGTGCTCTTCGTACTGAAGATGCCCTTCGGCGGCTTCTGGGGGTGGTACGGACGCGCGACCGTCGTACTGCCGGTCGTCGGGTGGTTCTGGGCCAAGCGGATCTGCGAGCGGACCGCCCAGGACCTGCGGCAGCGCTGGGACAGCCTGCTGGCCGGCGGCGGTCTCGGCGCCAAGATCCCCGAGGCGGTGCCGGGCAGCCCCGGCGAGAACGCGGCCGAGCGGCTGCGCCAGGCCCTGGCCCGGCTCGGCGCCGAGCAGCAGTCCAACTCCGTGTTCTACGCCGGGCCCAAGGGCATACTCGGCATGGGCACCCGATGGGGCAGCTGGCAGCTCGCCGAGGACCTGGTTTCGCGTGACCCCGACCGCGAGATCCACCCCTTCCGCAGCTGGGACGTCATCCGGTCCATCCACGACCAGCTCCGCATGCTGGAGCGCGGCCCGCTCAACACCGGCGGTTTCCCGAAGCCGTCGATCAAGCACTGGATCGTCACCCCGATCGGCGAGAACGCCAAGGCGGTGTCCCGCCCCGAGGGCACGGACGTGGACGCGTACCAGGTCAGGAACCACGCCATCCAGGACATCTGCAACAAGCAGCAGTTCGGCGGCGGCGACCGGCACTACCTCGGCGTGCAGTGGACCCTCTGGGACGGCCAGCTCGTCCTCACCATGCTGATCACGGTGACCGTGCTGCACGAGACGCTGCGGATCGAGGTGACCGGCCACGCGCTGGGTCCGGTCAACTCCCTCTTCACCACCAAGCCCGAGGCCCCCACGAAGGAGGTCGCCAAGTCCGTCAGGTTCTGGGAGACCCGCAAGGTGACCCTGCCCCTGGTCGACACGGACGAGGTGGTCCGCCTCACCGCGCGCGCCCCCTTCACCTGGTACCCGCCGTTCCTGAACTGGCTGGGCGGGACGCTGGTCCTGCCCGAGCCGTTCGGCCTGCGGCACGCCTGGGCCGACCAGCCCTGGCGGCACCGCTTCATGGCCGACGACGCGCTGCGGGCCGCGACCCCGGTGCTGCGGGTGGTCCACTCGGCGGCGATCAAGGTCCTGGAGGAGAACGGCGTGGACACCGAGAAGTTCGGCACCCGCTCGTCCTTCCTCAGCACCGCGGTCCAGGACCCGACGCCGAGGAAGGCGGACGTGTACGACGCGTAGCGCACCCGGCGGGGCCGCGCCCGGCGGCCCCGCCCTCACGGGGAGGCCCGGCGGCCCCGCCCCGTGGGACCACGCCGTCACCCCGCCCCGCGGGACTAGGCCGTCGCCGGCCAGGCGTCGGCCAGCATCTTCCGGGTGTCGGCGAGCAGCTGCGGCAGCACCTTGGTGTGGCCGACGACCGGCATGAAGTTCGTGTCCCCGCCCCAGCGCGGCACGACGTGCTGGTGCAGATGCGCGGCGATGCCCGCGCCGGCGACCCCGCCCTGGTTCATGCCGATGTTGAAGCCGTGCGCCCCGGAAGCCGTCCGCAACGCGGACATGGCCTGCTTGGTCAGCTCGGCCAGTTCCGCGGTCTCCGGCCCCGTGAGGTCGGTGTAGTCGGCGACGTGCCGGTAGGGCACCACCATCAGGTGGCCGCCGTTGTACGGGTAGAGGTTGAGCACCGCGTACACCTGCTCGCCGCGGCGGACGACGAGCCCGTCGTCGTCGGACTTGGCGGGGATCGCGCAGAAGGGACAGCCGTCATCGGCACCCGGGCCGGTGGGCTTGTTCTCGCCCTGGATGTAGGCCATCCGGTGGGGCGTCCACAGGCGCTGGAACGCGTCCTGCGTCCCCACTCCGATCTGCTGCTCCGGCTCACTCGTCATGAGATGCAGCATATGACTTCGCCCGTTCGCGGCGTGTCGCCGGGGTTCGGGGAAGTGGCCTCCGGGCGAAGCTGGGCCGGTGGACCCCGACAGCCCCACCGCCCGCTGGGAGCGGCGCACCGAGCTCCTGCTCACCGTGGCGTCGCTCGCCTTCCTGGGCTCGTACGCCTTCCTGGTCCTGGCACACGGAGCGTCCGACGCGTGGCGGGGCGTGGCGCTGTGCGTCCTGCTGGCCGCCTGGACGGCCTTCGCCGTCGACTACGGGGTGCGCTGGCGCCTCAGCGGGCGGCGGTTCGGTTTCGTACGGTCGCACTGGCTGGACACCCTCGTGCTGGTCCTGCCGCTGCTGCGGCCGCTGCGGATCGTCCGCATCTACGAAGCCGTCCAGCACCGGCGCGGCGGCCCGCGGCTCAGCCTGCACGCGCGGGTGGTCGCCTACGCGGGGATCTCGGCCTCCCTGCTCGGTTTCACCGGCGCCCTCGCCGTGTACCAGCAGGAGCGGGGTGCACCGGGCGCGAACATGCGCACCTTCGGGGACGCGCTGTGGTGGGCCTGCTCGACGCTGTCCACCGTCGGCTACGGCGACATCGTGCCGGTCACCGCGGGGGGACGGGTGGTCGCCGCCGCCATGATGGCCTGCGGTCTCGGCCTGCTCGGCGCGGTGACCGGGTCGTTCTCGTCCTGGCTGCTCCAGGTGTTCGCCCGCGGGGACGAGGACGGGCCCCCGGCGAGGTGAACCTGCCGGGGGCCCGCTCGGCCGGCGTCAGACCTGCACGCGGTCCTGCACGACCTTGAGGATCTTGACGATCGCGTCGTCGACGGGGATGCCGTTCTCCTGGGAGCCGTCGCGGTACCGGAAGGAGACGGCGCCGGCCGCCATGTCCTCGTCGCCCGCGATGACCATGAAGGGCACCTTCTGCTTCTGCGCGTTGCGGATCTTCTTCTGCATCCGGTCCGAGGACGAGTCGACCTCGACGCGCAGCCCCTTCTTCTTCGCCTCGGCGGCGAACTTCTGCAGGTACTCGACGTGCGCGTCGCCGATCGGGATGCCGAGCGCCTGCACGGGCGCCAGCCACGCCGGGAACGCGCCCGCGTAGTGCTCAAGGAGCACCGCGAAGAAGCGCTCGATGGAGCCGAACAGGGCGCGGTGGATCATCACCGGACGCTGCTTGGAACCGTCGGGGCCGGTGTACTCCAGGTCGAAGCGCTCGGGCAGGTTGAAGTCGAGCTGGACGGTCGACATCTGCCAGGTGCGGCCGATGGCGTCCTTGGTCTGGACGGAGATCTTCGGCCCGTAGAAGGCGGCGCCGCCCGGGTCGGGGACCAGCGGAAGGCCCTGCTTCTCGGCCACCTGCCGCAGCGCCTCGGTGGCCTCCTCCCACGCCTCGTCCGAGCCGACGAACTTCTCCGGGTCCTTGGTGGACAGCTCCAGGTAGAAGTCGGTCAGGCCGTAGTCGCGCAGCAGGCCGAGGACGAAGGTGAGCGTCCTGTCGAGCTCCTCCGCCATCTGCTCGCGGGTGCAGTAGATGTGCGCGTCGTCCTGCGTGAAGCCGCGTGCCCGGGTCAGTCCGTGCACGACGCCGGACTTCTCGTAGCGGTAGACGGTCCCGAACTCGAAGAGCCGCAGCGGCAGTTCACGGTAGGAGCGGCCGCGCGCGTCGAAGATCAGGTTGTGCATCGGGCAGTTCATGGGCTTGAGGTAGTAGTCCACGCCCTCGTCGAGCTGCATGGGCGGGTACATGCCGTCGGCGTACCAGTCCAGGTGGCCCGAGGTCTCGAAGAGCTTCCCCTTCGTCGCGTGCGGGGTGTAGACGAACTCGTAGCCCTCCTCCTCGTGGCGGCGCCGCGAGTAGTCCTCCATGACCCGGCGGATGACGCCGCCCCTGGGGTGGAAGACGGCGAGGCCGGAGCCGATCTGGTCCGGGATGGAGAACAGGTCGAGTTCGCTGCCCAGCTTGCGGTGGTCGCGCTTCTCCGCCTCGGCGAGGAACTCCAGGTGCGCCTTCAGCTCCTCCTTGGAGGGCCACGCGGTGCCGTAGATGCGCTGGAGCATCGGGTTCTTCTCGCTGCCGCGCCAGTAGGCGGCGGCGTTGCGCATCAGCTTGAACGCCGGGATGTTGCGGGTGGTGGGCAGGTGGGGGCCCCGGCAGAGGTCCTTCCAGCACAGCTCGCCGGTCTTGGCGTCGAGGTTGTCGTAGATGGTCAGCTCGCCGCCGCCCACCTCGACGTCCGCGCCGTCGTCGGCCGAGGCCGAGCCCTTGATGCCGATGAGCTCCAGCTTGTACGGCTCCCGCGCCAGCTCCTCGCGGGCCGCCTCGTCGCTCACCACGCGCCGCGAGAAGCGCTGGCCGCGCTTCTGGATCTCCTGCATCTTCTTCTCGACGGCCTTGAGATCCTCGGGCGTGAACGGCTTCTCGACGTCGAAGTCGTAGTAGAAACCGTCCTTGACCGGCGGGCCGATGCCCAGCTTCGCCTCGGGGAAGAGCTCCTGCACGGCCTGCGCCATGACGTGCGCGGTGGAGTGGCGCAGGATGTTGAGACCGTCCTCGGAGGAGATCTCGACGGGCTCGACCTCCTCGCCGTCCACGACCTCGTACGCCAGGTCCTTCAGCTCCCCCGCGACGCGGGCCGCGACGACGGTGCGCTCGCCGGCGAAGAGTTCGGCCGCCGTAGTGCCCGTCGTCACCACGCGCTCTTCCCGCTCGGAATCGCGTTGGATGATCACACGGACGTCTGACACCGGTCTCTCCTGACTGAAGGGGACGCGCGCATCTTCACCTGCGCGCGTCGTCACAAGGGCGATCGTACCGAGCCGGGGGTCCCCACCGCGAAACGGATTCCGCCCGGCGCCCGCACGGCGGTCAGTCCCCGCCGCAGGCCTCCTCGAAGAAGTCCAGGTTCTCCTGGAGCGACTTCAGCAGCCGGTCCCGCTCCGCCTCGTCGACCTGCACGGGTACGACCCCGGTGGCACCCGTCAGCCTCCGGAAGCCGCCGCGGCTCTCCAGGCGGCCGTGCACCCGCACCGGGAGCCCCACCAGGTGGGCGTGCCCGGCCAGGCGGTACGCCTCCTCGTCGAGGGTGGTCCGGACGTGCGGGATCTCGGCGCCCGCGATCACCCGCAGCCGTACCGCGCCCGCGCCGCGCGCCGTCGACCTGCGCATCCGCACCACGACGCCGGTGATCCGCACCGGCACCGACGGCTCCTCGCGCAGATAGCGGGCGCCGGCCTCGCGCAGGGCGGGCAGGTCACCGGGCGAGAACTCGACGGGCTCCGCGCTCGCGGCACACCCCTTCGGGACCCCGGCGGCGGGCGCCCACTCGACGGAGATCCGGGCACCCTCGGTGCCGCGCACGAGGGAGACCAGTGCCTCCGTGAGTTCGTGGCTGACGCCCGCTTCGACGGCCGCGTCGAAGGCGTCCATGCCGCCGGTGGCGCGCTGGTAGTCGATCGCCTCGCGGGCCGCGTACAGCGCCTGGTGCAGCCGTACGGCTAGCGGGCGTCCCGTCGCGACGGGCACGAAGGCGGTGAGCCGGCGGCCGTCGGGTGCGGCGCCGACGAGGACGCTCTCCAGGGAGGCGGCGGCGGGCCGCCGGTGCCTGGCGCCGTGGTAGCCCGCACGCGCGCGCGTGGCCAGCGCCCCGGCGAGCAGCGTCTGCCGGGCGGCCGTCCGCAGTTGCTCCTCCACCGTCCAGGGAGCCGCGCCCGCCGGTCCGGCCGGGGCGTCCCGCCACCACCGGATCTCGTCGCTGGGCACCGCGAGCCCGAGCAGGATGTCGCGGGCGGACGCCGAGGCGCTTCGCGACAGCGCGAGGAGCGCCTCGCCGAGCAGGTCGTCGCTGTCGGGGAAGGCACGGTTCTCGGGCACCAGCAGGCTCGTGCCGCCGCCCCCGGGTCCCGGCGGGGTCCAGCGGCCGTAGCGTCCCGGGGCTCCGCCGCGCCGCAGCCAGCCGTGCCGGTGCAGCAGCGCGCCGAGCACGGCGGGGTCCACCCGGCCGGGTTCGGGCGTCCGGTCGTGGAAGGCCTCGCCGGGACGGAGGCCGGCGGGCCGCCCGGGTTCGTCGATGGGGCGGTGCGTCATGGTCTGCCTCCCGCCCCGACGCGCGTCATGATCTCGCACAGGGCCCGGTCGTCGAAGATGCGCGCGGTCGGAATCCGGACGGTGGTCCGGCGCCTGCCGGTGACGGCGTGGCCGGCGAGGTTGGTCCAGTAGCAGCAGTGCCGCAGGTCGAGGCGGTCGTGGCCGGCGCGCAGCCACTCGTCCTGGGACCGCGGGACGAGCATCACGACCAGGATCTTGTGCACCGAGACCGGGGTACGGGCCAGCTTCGCCAGATGCGTGTTGTCGAGGGTGAAGGAGAAGGCGGGGCCCGGGGGGTCCGGCGGGATCTGGTACGTGCACTTGAGCTGCACCTTGATGGTGACCTCGTCGTCGACCGTGTGCCCGGGGGCGCTGTGGCTGACGTGCCAGTCGATGCCGTTGTCCGGGAAGGGCTGGGACAGGGAGCAGCCCGCGGCGGCCGCGACGGCGTGGAGATAGCCGACCTGGAGTGTCTCCATGCATGCGGTGGTGGCGAGTGTGCCGCGATGCGGTGCCGTCCGCCGGGGCAGCAGCCCGCCCCGCTCGGGCTGCGCGATGGCCATGTCCCACAGCCTTCCGAGCCGAGGGTTTCCCCACTGCGGGTCGCTGAACTGCAAAGACCCGTACCTGTGTTGTCTCCTTCCGGCGTACGCCGCAAACAGCCCGGGTATCACCGGAACGGGCAGCGGACGGGACGTCAGCTGCCGTGGGTGAGCGAGGAGTTGTGGCATATGACGTGCTGGTACGAGGGCCCCCTGGCCGCGTTCGACACGGAGACTACGGGAGTGGACGTCGAGACCGACCGGATCGTGTCGGCCGCCGTCGTCGTCCAGGACTCCCCCGGCGCCCGGCCGCGGGTGAGCAGGTGGCTGGTGAGCCCGGGGGTTCCGGTGCCCGAGGCGGCGACGGCGGTGCACGGGCTGACGGATGACCATCTGCGGCGCAACGGCCGCTGGCCGTCGCCGGTGATGGACGAGATAGCCAGGGCGCTGGGTGAGCAGGCCGCGGCGGGCCGCCCGCTCGTGGTGATGAACGCGCCGTTCGATCTGACGCTGCTCGACCGGGAGTTGCGCCGCCATCGCGCGTCGTCGCTCGACCACTGGTTCGCGTCGACGCCGCTGCACGTCCTGGACCCGCGGGTCCTGGACAAACACCTGGACCGCTACCGCAAGGGCCGGCGCACGCTCACCGACCTGTGCGCGCACTACGGCGTGGAGCTGGCGGGCGCGCACGACGCGGCGGCCGACGCACTGGCCGCGCTGGACGTCGTACGGGCGGTGGGGCGGCGTTTCGCGGCCCGGCTGGAGCGGCTCTCACCGGCCGAGCTGCACACCCTCCAGTCGACGTGGCACGCGGCGCAGGCCCGGGGTCTGCAGGCGTGGTTCGCGCGCAGCGGGACCCCGGAGGCGGTGGACCCGGCGTGGCCGCTGCGGCCCGAGCTGCCCGCGGCGGCATGAGAGGCGCGGGAGCGCACAGAAAAGCCGGTCCGTCGATGACGGACCGGCCTTCTCCGGGTGGGCGATACTGGGTTCGAACCAGTGACCTCTTCGGTGTGAACGAAGCGCTCTCCCACTGAGCTAATCGCCCGGGAACGCACTGAACCATACAGGTCCCGGAGGGTCTCGTTCAAACCGCCCGGAGGTACGCGCCGAGTCCGCGCCTTCCGGCCCTCATCATCAGCGCGTGGTTGGCGCGGAAGACGGGCCGTCCCGGCACCGCGAGCCGCCGCATCAGGGGCTTGTTCACCTCGACCTCCTGGTCGTACCGGGCCCGGGTGCCCGGCCCGTCGGCGGTCAGCGTCCAGCGGGCCCAGCCGTCGAGATCGCCGGTCATCGCGATCTCCAGCACGCCCGCCCCCGGGTCGCGCCTCACCTCCCGCGCGGTGAACACCAGGTCGTAGGGGATCAGAGAGCGGATGCGGATGTCCGCGCGCGTCTCGTCGATCCGGTCGACCTCGCGCACCTGGGGCCACCAGCGCGGGTAGTCGTCGGCGCGTTCGAGGGCGGTGTAGACGTCGGCGAGCGGTGCGGGCACGGCCCACAGACTGCGGAAACGGTAACGGCACCAGTCCATGTGCCGAGTCTGCCCGCCGGGGATCTGAGTACCGCGTGAGTACACGCACTCATGTCCGGGAAGGTGACGGCGGCCACACTCCGGAGCATGACCCACATTCCGCCGCCGGCCGAGGAGTTGCGGCTGCTCGACGCCGAGCTGTGGCAACTCGACGCCCGCCGGGCCCAGTTGCTGGCACGCCGCGCCTGGCTGCTCCGTGCCCTCCGCTCGACGGCCGCCCGGGCGCCGTCTCCGCTCGGCCCCGTGACGCCGCCGGCCCGCCGGCCCGAGACGACCGCCCCCGGCGTGCAGAACGTGCTGCTGCTCCTCGGCGGCACCCTGCTCACCATCGCCGCCCTCGTGTTCACGCTGGTCAGCTGGGGTGACCTGGGAATCGCCGGGCGGGCGTCGGTGCTGGGCGCGGTGACGCTGGCCGCGCTCGGGGCACCGGTGCCGCTGCTGCGCCGCGGGCTGCGCTCCACCGCCGAGTCGGTGGCGGGCCTCGGACTCGCGCTGACCGTGCTCGACGTGTACGCGCTGCACGAGGT
This sequence comes from Streptomyces sp. NPDC043867, assembly GCF_056435845.1. NCBI lineage: Bacteria > Bacillati > Actinomycetota > Actinomycetes > Kitasatosporales > Streptomycetaceae > Streptomyces > Streptomyces sp. NPDC043867. The sequence continues at coordinate 9,261 of NZ_JBWKDS010000073.1, forward strand.
CGCGTTCCCGGACCTCGACGGCCTCGGGTACTCGGCCGGCGCGTCGTCGGTGCTGGCCGCGGGGTGGGCGGGGTACGGACTCGGGCTCGGCGCGCTGTCCCGGGCGGGCGGGCCGGGGGCGGGCGTGAGTGCACCGCTGCGGCTGCCCCTGCCGGCGGCGACGGCGGCGGCCCAGTTGCCGCTGCTGCTGTGGGTGGTGGCAGCGGGTGCGGGTGAGTGGACCGCGACGGCGGCCCTGCTGGTCACGGCCGCGCTCGACACGGCGGTGGCGCCGCGGGTGCCCGTGCGGTCCGTGCGGACGGTCGCGGTCGCCGGCGCGTACGCCATGGGCGTCTGTGGCACCCTGGCGGCCGGCGGGCTCTCCTGGGAGGCGACGGGGCCGGGCGCGGCCGCGAGCGCGGCGGCGCTCCTTCTCCTCGCGGCGGCCCTCGCCCTGACCGTCGCCCTGCGCGTGCCGAATCCGCACACCGCCGCCTCCCTCTCGCTGGCCGGCGGGCTGGTCGCGGTCGGCGGGCTCGGGGGCGTCCTGCGCGTGTGGCTGTCGGACGACTGGACGGTGCCGGGGTTCCTGGTGTGCGGTGTGGTGCTCGCGGCGGCCGTCCACGCCGGGCTTCCCGGGCCCGTGCGGCGTGGCCTCGCCCTGGCCTCCGGTGCGGTGCAGGGCCTCGCGGTGCTGTGGGCGCTGCCGGTGGTCGTCGTCGCCCTGCTGGGTCCGGTGAGCCGGGTGGGGCAGGTCTGGTCCGGGATCCCGGCGGACGCCCGGGCCGCGGTGACGCTCGACGCTCCCTGGCCCGCGCACGCGACGGCGGCGCCGCTCGTGCTGGCGGTGGTCGCCGCGGTGCTGGTGCTGGCGGCACGCGGCACGGCCTGGCACGACAAGGCGTCGGCCGGCTCGTCGGCGCTGGCCTGGGCGACGGTGTTCACGCTTCCCGCGACGCTGGAACTGCCGTACGCGGCGGGCCTGTCGGTGCAGGTGGTCGTCTGTGCGGCGGCGCTGGCCGCGGCGGCGTACCGGCGTCCGGCGCAGCCCGCGTCGGCTCCTCTCCCCCTCGTCTGCCTGCTTCTGGCCCTCGCCGGCTCCCTGAGCCTCGCCCTGCTGTCCCTCGCCTCCGAGGCCGCGACCCTGGGGGTGCTCGCGGTGCTGACAGCCCTGTTCGCGGCGGCGGCCCGGCGACCGCGCCTCGGTCGGTGGCCGCGCCCGCCTCCCTGGGGTTCGCCGCCGCCCTCGCCTGCGCGGTGGGCGGGTCCCTCGGCTGGCAGCCGCAGCACACCGCTCTGCTCGTGCTGGCGGTGCCGGCCGGCGCGGCGCTGCTGGCGGCGCGCCTGGGCGAGTCGCCCCTGACGGTCCCGGTGGAGGTGACCGGGGCCGCCGCGGCGCTGCTCGCCGCCGGCCTGACGGTCACGGATCCGCGAATGACGGCACTGCTGCTCGCCCTGTGCGGGGTGATCGCCGCCGGCACCGCTGTCCGCCCGGACCGCAGGAACGTCGGCTACGCGGCCACCGCCCTGTTCGTACTGGCCGCCTGGGTGCGTCTGGCGTCCTGGGACGTCGGTTCGCCGGAGGCCTACACGCTGCCGGTGACCGTGCCGGCCCTGTTCGTCGGAGCCGTCAGGCGCCGCACGGACGCGCGAATCTCGTCGTGGACGGCGTACGGGGCGGGCCTGTCGGTGACGCTGGTGCCGAGTCTGGCGGCGGTGTGGGCCGGCACGCACTGGCTGCGCCCGTTGCTGCTGGGCGGGGCTGCGCTGGCGGTCACGCTCGTGGGTGCCCGTCACCGGCTGCGGGCCCCGCTGGTCCTCGGCGGCGGTGTGCTCGTCCTGGACGCGCTGCACGAACTGGCGCCGTACCTCGCCCGGATGGCCGACGCGCTGCCCCGTTGGGTGCCTCCCGCACTCGCCGGTCTGCTGCTGCTCGCGCTCGGTGCGACGTACGAGCAGCGGATCCGGGACGCGCGGCGGGTGCGGGAGGTGCTGGGGAGGATGCGCTGAGGCATCCGTGGCCGGGCTACGGCATCTTGTCGCCGAGCAGTGCCAGGTTCTCGATGGCGGCGAGACCGTAGAGGGCGGTGTCGTTGGTGTAGACCCAGTTCGCCTCGCTGCCCGGGACCAGCGTGACGGGGCCGCTCAGCTTCTCGGTCTTCCAGGGCGATGACTCCGTATAGCCGTCGGAGCCGTAGAACTTGGCCCACGCGCGCTTGGCGAGCGCCGCGTCACCGGTCTGTACGGCGGCGTAGGCGTCGAGGCGCGAATGGCCCTGGAAGAGCAGCAGCGAACCGAAGTTGCTGCCGTAGCGCGCCGCCTGCTCGGCCTTGGTGGCGTTGAAGTAGCGGCAGTAGTCGAGATAGGCGTCCTTGAACTCCGGCAGGTCGACCAGGTCGATCAGCTCGGCGCACAGCTCGTTGAGGCCAAAGACCGCCGACAGGTGCGAGACGCTCACCGCGGGTTTGTCGGCGATCGCGAACCTCCCCGTGTCGAGGTCGTAGAGCCCGGTGCCCTGCACGAAGCCGTTGGGCTGGGCGGCGATGGTCTCCATCGTGGACAGCACGCGTGCCCTGGCCTTCTCCCACTTGGGGCCCTTGCGCTCCCACTCGGTGAGCCATGCCGACACGAGACCGCTCCAGTCGGTGCCGAAGCCGATCGACAGGGCGTGCCGGTCGGGCGGGTACGGCTCGGTGCGGATCTTGCGGATCGGGTCGAGGACCAGGAAGGTCTCGTCGGAGTCCACGTTGGCGTGCATGAGGTCGCCGACGCGTTCGTCCGCGGTGAGGAAGTAGTAGTAGCGGCGGTAGGTGGTGTTGGCGATGCGCTGCTGCTTGGCGCTGTCGGCGTAGTGCTGCACGCCGTGCCGGGTGCCGAGGCCGGCCCACTTCCCGAGGTGGTAGACGTCGACCTCGCCGGTGTGCCGGGTCATCGCCTCGGCGAAGCGGAAGATGTCCGCGCGCCCGGAGCGCAGGTAGGCGAACCAGAGCCACAGGTCCGGGGAGAGCTCGGAGTTGTCCCAGGCGTAGCCGCCGACGTCGTAGCGCCACTGGTGCCGCACCGGGTCGTACGAGTGCATGATGTCGCCGTAGTCCCAGAATCCGTACCAACGGCGCATCTCCACCTGGTCCTTGTAGTAGGTGAAGAGGAAGTCGAGGTGGTCCTCGATCTTCGCCTTGGCGGCGGTGGAGCGGTCCGGCTCGGCGAAGAGGCCGCCGAAGACCTCGGCTTTGACGAGGTGCCGGGGCGGGGCCGCGAGCTGCGGCAGTACGCGCACGGCCTCGACCTGCTCGGCGAGCCTCTCCGGGGCGGGCGTGGACTCGTTTGCCCAGAAGAGGAGTTCGGAGGTGCGGGCGATGCCGTAGGGCGTGCCGAAGCCGGGTTCGTAGTCCTCGTAGGTGATGTTGAGGCCTTCGAGCTGCTCCGCGTAGGTGTCCTGGTCCATGCCGTCGTGGTAGAAGCGCAGGTCCATGGGCCGGGCCTCGGGCGACCAGAGCCAGAGGGTGACCTCGGCCTCGTCGGTGTGGGCGCCGCGGACGTCGAGCTGGGCCGGGTGCTTCTCCCAGAAGTCCCGCAGTCCGAAGGAGAATCCGCCGCTCGGGCCGCCCACGTAGCCGAAGCCGGACGCCCGCCGGCCGCCGCCCGCGCCGATCCAGCCGTACCCCTTCTTCGTCCGCTTGCGCAGGGTGAAGCCGTCGGCGGAGAGCTGGGCGAGGGTGTAGTCGCCCCACTCGGGGATGTACTGCAGCCGGGTCGTCACCCGCTGGTCCCAGGTGGACGGGTCGGGCAGCTTCTCGCCGGCGAACTGGGCGGCCTGCACGGCCGCGCCGGGGTCGCGGCGCAGTCCGGTGACGCCCTTGACCGCCTCGCGCAGCAGACCGGTGCCGTCGCCGCCGATCCGGATGTGGCGGTCGTAGGCGGCGTCCCGCATCGGCACGGTGAAGCGGACGCCGAGCCCGCGGATGAAGTCGCCGCTCGCCCTGCCGGGTTCCTGCTTCCCGTCGAACGTGATCGTGTGCACCATGCGGAACGACTCGGCGCCCGCGTAGAAGTAGAGCCGGACCGAGAAGGGCAGCCAACTCCGGTCGCCGCGGAGGTGCTTGCCGTCGATGCGGACGACGGCGCGGACCGGTCCCTCCTGCTCGGCCTCGGCGCCCGTGATGTGGCTGTCGAACCGTTCGTACTTCTCGGCGCCCTGGTCGCCGTCCTCGATCTCGGGCTGGCGGATCAGCACGAGGCGGCCGTTCTTCGCGATCTCGGTGGAGCCGCGCCGTACGGACTTCACCAGCGCGGAGCCGCCCCTGCCGATCGTCGCGGTGATGACTCCGGTCGAGACGGTGATGGTGCCGCCGCTCTCGCCGACGGTGACCTCTTGGGCGGGCGCGGCCGGTTCGCCCGCGGTCAGCGTGAGCTTGCCGGATCCCGAACTGACGGCGTGCGCGGTCCACTTGAGGGAGCCGTCCGGCCAGTAGGCGAGGGGCCAGGACTGCACCGGGACGTCCTTGCCTTCGGCGTCCTTCAGCGCGAAGGTCTGGTCGTCCTCGTACGCCCCCTTCGGCCAGGGCACGCCGACGGTGGAGCCGGGAGCGGCGCCGAGGCCGCCGTCCTCCAGCCAGTCCAGGGTCACGGGATCCGCGTCCGCGGTCTCCGCTCCCGGGGCGGCCTGGGCGTCCTTGGCGCCCAGAGCCCAGCTGAACTGTGCGGCGGCTCCGGCGACTGCGGCCGCCTTGAGCAGGGATCTGCGGGGGATGGGGGACATGGCCTTTCCTTTCCGAGCAAGGAAGTCAGGGGCATGACAGCGGGAGCCGGCGCGGGAGCGGCGGCCCGTGCGGGGTGACGGCTCAGCGGGGCCGGGACCACTCCGGTGCGGCGGCGCGGCGCCGGTGGCGCTCGTCCACCGCGACGGCGGCGGCCGCGACGGCCCCGAGCACGGGGACCGCCAGCGGCGCGACGAAGAGGCCGGAGCAGACCACCACGACGAGTCCGCCGACGAGCAGGAACGATCCGGCGGGGTCGAGGACGGTGCGCCGCCCGGCGGACGCCAGCAGCGTCCGCCAGGACGCGCCCGGCCCCCAGGCCGCCGCCGCGCGCAGCCCGGCGACGGCCAGTCCGATCAGGGCGAAGAGGCCGACGGCACCGAAGAACGGGCCGCCCGGGAGCCCGGCGCGGACGGCCTGGACGTCCACCCGGACCACCCCGGCCGCGGCCCACCCGGCGAGCCCGACGAGCCAGCCGCCCCGCAGGGCCGCCCGGTAGTCCGCCGCGAACTCCCGTACGCCGCCGCCCTCGTGCGCCGTGCGCCGCCGCAGATGCCGGGAGCCGGCCGCGAACGCGGCGGGGTAGGTGACCAGCGGCAGCGCCGCCACCGTGATCCACACGCCGGTGAGCAGGCACTCGGCGAACACGGCGAACCGTTCGGCGAACACGGATGGGCGGGGCGTCCTGGCCGCCTTGGCACGCGGCTGTCCGGTGGCCATCTCAGCCCTTCAGTCCGGAGGTCGCCATGCCGTCGATGAGATACCGCTGGAAGGCGAGGAAGAACAGCAGCACGGGCAGCAGCGCCACCAGGGACATCGCGATCAGTCCGCCGTAGTTGGCGGCCACCCCGTCCGAGTCGCGGAACATCATCATGCCGAGCGAGACGGTGTACTTGCCGGGCTCGTTGAGGTAGATCAGTGGGCCCATGAAGTCGTTCCAGGCGTTGATGAACGTGAAGATCGCGCTGGTGATGAGCGCGGGCCGGCACAGCGGCAGCACGATCGACCAGTAGATCCGCAGATGACCGCAGCCGTCGAGCCGCGCGGCCTCGTCCAGCTCCCGGGGCAGGTTCCGCATGAACTGCACCATGAGGAAGACGAAGAACGCCTCGGTGGCGAGGTACTTGCCGATCAGCAGCGGCACGTAGGTGTTGATGAGCTCCAGCTTCTGGAACATCACGTACTGCGGGATCAGCAGCACGTGGTACGGCAGCAGGAGCGTGCCGATCATCAGCGAGAACAGCAGGTTGCGCCCGGCGAACCGGATCTTGGCGAAGGCGTACGCCGTCAGCGAGCAGGAGACGAGGATGCCGACGACGGAACCGAGCGCGTAGAAGAGGGAGTTCTGGAAGAAGGTGGCGATCGAGATGTCGGCGATGCCGTCGGCCAGCCCCTTGAAGTTGTCCAGGACGGGGTGCGTCGGGAACAGCTGCAGACTGCCGATGACGTCCCGGCTCGGTTTGAACGAGGCGCCGACGACCCAGGCGACGGGATACAGGACGACGGCCAGGACCAGTACGGCGCCCAGGTGCCAGACGAGCGAGCCCGTCCGGCTGCGGGCGGGCTCGGCGGGTTTGCGCAGGGTGGTGCTCATCGGGAGGCCTCCTCGTAGTGCACCCACCGCTTCTGGGACCAGAAGAGGACGGCCGTCACCAGCGCCACGGCGAGCAGCAGCATCCAGGCCATCGCGGAGGCGAAGCCCATCTGGGCCTCCTTGAAGCCCTTCTGGTACAGGTAGCAGGTGTAGACGAGCGTGGCGTCGGCGGGACCGCAGCTGGTGTTGGAGACGACGTACGCCGAGCCGAAGATCTGGAAGGAGTGGATGGTCTCCAGCAGGACGTTGAAGAAGAGCACCGGCGAAATCATCGGCAGGGTGATGCTCCAGAACCTCCGGAACGGGCCGGCGCCGTCCACCTCCGCCGCCTCGTACAGCTCCTTCGGCACCTGCTTGAGCCCCGCGAGGAAGATCACCATCGGGGCGCCGAACTGCCAGACGGTGAGCGCGACCAGGCTGTAGAGCACCCAGTCCGGGTCACCGACCCAGCCGCCCGAGTGGAAACCCAGGAACGACTGCGTACGGTCCACCACGGCGTCGTCCGAGAACAGCGCGCGCCACACGAAGCCGACGGAGACGCTCGCCCCGATGAGCGAGGGCGCGTAGAACGCGGCCCGGTAGAAGGCCTGGCCCCGGCGGCTCTGCGCGAGCAGCAGCGCCACCCCGAGTGCCAGCAGCAGCTTGAGGGGCGTACCGATGACAACGTACTTGGCCGTCACCTCGACCGACTTCTGCCACCGGGGGTCGTCGAACATCCGGGTGAAGTTGTCGACGCCGACCCACTTCGGAGAATTGAAGAGGTTGTAGTCGGTGAAGGCGAAGTAGAGCGAGGCGGCCATCGGGCCCGCGGTCAGCAGCAGGAAACCCGCGATCCACGGGGACAGGAAGAGGTAGCCGGCGAGATTCTCCCGGCGGCCCCGCCGCTTTCCGGCGGCGGGGGCAGCGGGGAGCTTCTCCAGCGCGTCGGGCGGAGAGTCCTTGACGAGCGTCACTGCGGTTCCCATCAGGCGGCGAGGGCGGTCTTCGCCTCGGAGAAGAACTGCTTGACCGCGTCGGAGACCTTGGTCTTGCCCTGTGACATGTCGCCGGCGATGCGCAGGAAGGCGGCCTCGACGGTGTCCGCCCCGGACGGGTGCGGGGTGATGGTTCCGAGGACCCCGGCGGCCGCGGTGTCCTCCTCGTACGCGGCGATGGCCTTGTTGGGCGCGTCCGTCGGCTTGTACGCGTCGAACTGGCCGGTGGTGGCGAGGATGCCGCGGTCATAGCCCATGATCTTGCCGACCTCCGGGTCGTGGACCATGAAGTCGATGAACTGGGCGACCTCCTTGGGGTGCTCGGTCCGGGCGGAGGCGCTCAGCATCAGCGAGGCGAGGTACTGCCCCGTCTCCTTGCCGTCGGTCGTGGGGATCGGCGCGAGACCGTAGGTGCTGTCGCCCTCCGCGGCGTAACGGACCGTGAAGTTGTCCCAGGTGAACTCCGCTGCCGCGAGGCCCGCCGACAGGGCCGACTTCGGCGCGACCTGCGCGACCTTCCTGGGGTCGGTGACGATGCCGGCCTTCACGCGGTTGTACCCGTCCGTCCACCACTCCGTCAGATCGGTCTCCTGGAAACCGAGTCCGTCCTCGGTGAAGAACGCCTTTCCGTTCTGCCGCAGATAGAGGTCGTAGAGATACATGATCCCGAAGTAACCGGTGTCGCCCGCCACTTTCTGGGTGTCGTGGATCTTCTTGAGAGCGGCGAAGTACTCGTCCCAGGTCCAGCCTTCCTTCGGCTTGATCCCGGCCTTGCCGAAGAGCTTCTCGTCGATGACAAGTGACATGGTGTTGGATCCGACCGGAATACCGAGCTGCTTTCCGTCGACCTGCCCGACCTTCTCGACTCCGGCCCGGAAGTCGTCGAGGCTCAGGTTCCCCGCGTCCATCTGGGACCCGAGATCGAGGAGGACGCCCCTCTTGTCGTACTTCCGAAGGAATGCGACGGCGTTCTGGAATACGTCCGGCGGATTCCCGCCCGCCGCCTGGGTCTGGAACTTCTCCCAATAGGCCGCGTAATCCTGGAAGTCGGTCTTCACTTTGATCTTCGGGTACTTCTTCTCGAAGAGCTCGATGGACCTGTTGATCTTCTGCGCCCGCGCTTCGGCGCCCCACCAGGCGTAACGGATCGTCACCGGCCCGTCCCCGGACCCACCGTCGCCCCCGCAGCCGGTCGCGGCCGCCAGCCCCACCGTGGCCAGCGAAGCTCCGGCCGCCCTGAGGACCGTACGCCTCTCAACACTCCCGCTAATCCCCACAGTCGAGCCCTCCTCGTGCCACCTCGGCCGCTTCATGAATCGTTTCAAGTAAGCGCTTGCTGCCACAAGGTACGGAGGCCCTCCGGGCGCGTCAATGATTCGGACAGGAATTCGTGGGACGCGACGCGACGACGTCCCGATGCCCCTCAACGGGACCGCGGCGGACGGACGCCCGACGGCGCAGGTCGGACGCTTGCGGCCGACGGGCCGAACAATGTGCGCCGTTGTGCGCATCACCTGCCCCCGGCCGGAAAGACCCTGTCGTTTCGGGGTGCTGACGGCCACTGAGCAAGGAGTGGGGTATTCCGGAAAGACCGGGCGTGAGGGTCCGGGTGAGCCGGGGTGGCTCGCGCGGTCGCGGCCGCCGCAGGCGGCGGGCCGTCGATGCGCAGCGCCCGGGTGCCACACCGACGGGACCGCCAGGGCGGCGCGGTCTGCCGCCGACGGAGGTGGCCGACGCGAACCGAGAACGCGGCCCGCCCGTCCCGCCCCGCACGTCGGCGATCGACCCGAGGACGCGGCCCGCCCCGCACGCCGACGGATTGGGCCGGAAACCCCCGAGCGGGCAGCTCAGTACGGCAGAGGGCCCCTCGAAAGCACAGGACGCGCGGAGCCGGGCGGGGCGCCTCGCACTCCGCGGAAACGACGGAGGCGGCCCCCGCCCACGGACTACGTGGACGAGGACCGCCTTCGATCCTGTGGGCGATACTGGGTTCGAACCAGTGACCTCTTCGGTGTGAACGAAGCGCTCTCCCGCTGAGCTAATCGCCCGGGCGCACGGAGAACATTACCCCATGTCAGAGGCTGCCCGGACCAGCCGGGCAGGCCGGGGGCGCGCCGAGCGGGCCCGCGTCATTCCTTGATCTTCCACGGCATCTCGAAGCCGAATCTCCACACGTAGACCGCGACGAGAACCGCGACGATCACGAGCCCGACGGTCGTCAGAACGATGTTGCGACGGCGCACCCGGGGGTCGAGCGCGCGCTGCGTCGCCGCGGTCACCTTGCGCTTCGTCCACCGCAGGACCAGCTGCGCCCAGACGAACTCGGTCGCCCAGATCGCCATACCGCCGAAGATCACCAGCCAGCCCGGGCCGGGCAGCGGAAGCATGACCACTCCCGCACCGACGACCGCGAGGCCGACGATGAAAACTCCCACCTGCCAGCTCAGGTGCAGCGCCCGCCGGGCCTGGATGAATTCCGGCGCCCGCGAACCGAGCGGTCGCTCACTCGTCGATTCTTCGCCCGCCACGGCGACCTCGCCGGGCTCGTCACTCCCCGTATTCATACGACCCAACCCTACCCGAGAGAAACCAGTCACCAGAATGGGCGTACCCCGCGAACGGTCTCTCGGCCGGATGAGCGACCTAAAGCCACGCAAAACACTCAGAGGGGTTTACAACGGCACCGTAGGTGGCATGTCGATTTCGCCGACGTGCGAATCCCCGAGCGCACACTGAGCGAAAGGCCCTGGCGCTTATGAACACCACGGTCAGCTGCGAGCTGCACCTGCGCCTCGTTGTGTCGAGCGAGTCCTCACTGCCTGTACCCGCAGGACTGCGGTATGACACGGCCGATCCCTACGCCGTGCACGCCACCTTCCACACCGGAGCCGAGGAAACCGTCGAGTGGGTGTTCGCCCGCGACCTCCTCGCCGAGGGCCTGCACCGGCCCACCGGTACCGGCGACGTCCGAGTCTGGCCGTCCCGGAGCCACGGCCAGGGCGTCGTCTGCATCGCCCTGAGCTCTCCGGAGGGTGAAGCCCTCCTCGAGGCCCCGGCACGGGCTCTCGAGTCGTTCCTGAAGCGAACCGACGCCGCCGTGCCCCCCGGCACGGAACACCGGCACTTCGACCTCGACACGGAGCTCTCCCACATCCTCGCGGAGAGTTAGCGAGGCACATTGAGCCGCCCGGCGCCGTCCACTCGGGGAGACGGCTCGGGCCCGGACAACTGCATACGGCATGCACCGGGGGGGGGGGGGGGGGGGGGGGGGGGGGGGGGGGGGGGGGGGGGGGGGGGGGGGGGGGGGGGGGGGGGGGGGGGGGGGGGGGGGGGGGGTGGGG
>NZ_JBWKDS010000074.1:0-19275 GCF_056435845.1 Streptomyces sp. NPDC043867
TCCGCCTTGCAGCTGTACGCGCCAGACCCCGCTCGGGTCGGTCAGGACGAACCGTCGGTCACAGCCAGCCTGATCCAAACGACAGGCCCTAGCCCGGACGCCCCCTCCCCGCCCCCGGCGGGCCGCACCGAAGGTCCTCCCGGCGGGCCGCATCACGACGGAGCCCCCGTCACCGCCCTGGGGCGGTGACGGGGGCTCCGGCCGGGAGCCGCGACGGTTTACACGTCGAAGTACAGCTCGAACTCGTGCGGGTGCGGACGCAGCTGGAGCGGCGCGATCTCGTTCGTGCGCTTGTAGTCGATCCACGTCTCGATCAGGTCCGGCGTGAAGACGTCGCCCTGGAGGAGGAACTCGTGGTCGCGCTCGAGGGCGTCGAGGACGGCCGGGAGCGAGGTCGGGACCTGCGCCACGTTCGCGTGCTCCTCGGGAGCCAGCTCGTAGAGGTCCTTGTCGATCGGCTCGGCCGGCTCGATCTTGTTCTTGATGCCGTCGAGGCCGGCGAGCAGCAGCGCCGAGAAGGCGAGGTACGGGTTGCCGGAGGAGTCCGGGGCGCGGAACTCGACGCGCTTGGCCTTCGGGTTCGAGCCCGTGATCGGGATACGCATCGCGGCGGAGCGGTTGCGCTGCGAGTACACCATGTTGACCGGCGCCTCGAAGCCCGGGACCAGACGGTGGTACGAGTTCACCGTCGGGTTGGTGAAGGCGAGCAGCGACGGGGCGTGCTTGAGGATGCCGCCGATGTAGAAGCGGGCGGTGTCCGACAGGCCCGCGTAACCGGCCTCGTCGTAGAACAGCGGGTCGCCGCCCGCCCACAGCGACTGGTGGACGTGCATGCCCGAGCCGTTGTCGCCGAAGATCGGCTTCGGCATGAAGGTCGCGGTCTTGCCGTTGCGCCAGGCGACGTTCTTCACGATGTACTTGAAGAGCTGGAGGTCGTCGGCCGCGGCGAGCAGCGTGTTGAACTTGTAGTTGATCTCGGCCTGGCCGGCGGTGCCCACCTCGTGGTGCTGACGCTCGACCTGGAGGCCCGAGGCCTCCAGCTCGAGGGAGATCTCGGCGCGCAGGTCGGCGAAGTGGTCGACCGGCGGGGTCGGGAAGTAGCCGCCCTTGTAGCGGACCTTGTAACCGCGGTTGTCCTCGACCGCACCGGTGTTCCAGGCGCCCGCCTCGGAGTCGATGTGGTAGAAGGACTCGTTCTCCGCGGTCTTGAAGCGCACGCTGTCGAAGACGTAGAACTCGGCCTCGGGGCCGAAGTAGGCCGTGTCGGCGATGCCCGTGGAGGCGAGGTAGGCCTCGGCCTTCTTCGCCACGTTGCGCGGGTCACGGGAGTACTGCTCGCCCGTGATCGGGTCGTGGATGAAGAAGTTGATGTTGACCGTCTTGTCGCGGCGGAAGGGGTCGACGCGCGCGGTGCTCAGGTCGGCGCGGAGCGCCATGTCGGACTCGTGGATGGCCTGGAAGCCGCGGATCGAGGAGCCGTCGAAGGCGAGCTCCTCGGCCGGGTCGAAGGCCTTGGCCGGGATCGTGAAGTGCTGCATCACGCCCGGCAGGTCGCAGAAGCGGACGTCTACGAACTTGACGTCCTCGTCCGCGATGTACTTCTTGGCCTCGTCGGCGTTCTGGAACATCCAGCTCCTCCTACTCCCGCCCACTGGGACCGGGGTGGTAGTTCGTTTGTGCGGCCAGTGCGGTGGCACACGCTGGACCCGACCTTAGGGACGGGGGATTTCCCAAGCGTGACCCATTTGTTTCGTGGAAGTTAACCGGCCCGGGTTCCACAGCAGCCTACGCATACCCCGACCGGCCGGGCACATACCCGGTCGCAGTACCGTGGACGGGTGGACAACAGGCAAGCAATGGGATCGTGGCTCTCCGGCCCCCGCGCGGCCGCGGAGGAAGCCGGCGCCGACTTCGGATACCGGGGTGAGCAGCTCGGTCTGCCGGAGGAGGGGCCGGGCTCGATCGCCCGCCCGGGCCGCCGGCTCGGCGCCCTCGCCGTCGACTGGGCCCTGTGCCTGCTGATCGCATACGGGCTGCTCACCCACGGCTACGACCAGGCGACGGGGAACTGGGCGCTGCTCGTCTTCTTCGTGCTGGGCGTCCTGACCGTCGGCACCGTCGGCTTCACCCCGGGCAAGCGCCTCTTCGGGCTGCGCGTCGTCCCCGAGGGCGGCGGCCGGCCGAACCCGCTGCGCGCCCTGCTGCGGACGGCGCTGCTGTGCGTGGCCGTCCCCGCGCTGATCTGGGACCGCGACGGCCGGGGCCTGCACGACCGCCTCGCCCGCACGGTCGAGGTGCGCAGCTGAGGGACCGCCCGGGTGCGGCGCGACAGCGCGTGCTCGAGGCGGGGAGGGAAACGCAGAGAAGGGGGCGCCCGGAGTGATCCGGGCGCCCCCTTCGACGTGGGAGGGGTCAGCGGGTCTTTCCGCCGCGCGGCATCCGCATGCCCTTGGGCATCGGCCCCTTGGGCAGCGGCATGTTGCTCATCAGGTCGCCCATCGCGCGCAGCCGGTCGTTGGTCGTCGTGACCTGCGGGCCGGTGAGCACGCGCGGCAGCTTCAGCATGGTCGTGCGGAGCCGCTTGAGTTCCACCTGGCCCTCGCCGTTGCCCACGAGCACGTCGTGCACCGGAACGTCCGAGACGATCCGCGCCATCTTCCGCTTCTCGGCGGCCAGCAGGCTCTTCACCCGGTTGGGGTTGCCCTCGGCCACCAGCACGATGCCCGCCTTGCCGACGGCCCGGTGCACCACGTCCTGGCTGCGGTTCATCGCCACGGCCGGGGTCGTCGTCCAGCCCCGGCCGATGTTGTCCAGCACGGCCGCCGCGGCGCCCGGCTGTCCTTCCATCTGCCCGAAGGCGGCACGCTCGGCCCGGCGTCCGAAGACGATCGCCGACGCGAGGAAGGCGATCAGGAGACCGAAAATGCCGAGATAGACCGGGTGTCCGATCAAGAAGCCGATCGCGAGGAAGACACCGAGGGTGACGATTCCGACAGCCGCGAGTACAAGACCGATCTTGGAGTCGGCCTTGCGGGTCATCTTGTAGGTCAGGGCGATCTGCTTGAGTCGCCCGGGGTTCGCAGCGTCCGCTGCGGTTTCCTTCCTCGCCATGCCCACGAGTCTACGTGGCCCGGGGAGCGCCGACGACGGCGGTGCCGCCGCTACGACAGGCGGGGCCCCACGGCCTCTTCGAGGACGCGCTGCGCCTCGACCCGGTCCTTGGCGCGGCGGCGGTCCTCCTGCACGGAGGTCCAGGCGTTGCGGCGCGCGGTGCGCTGGCCGCCGCTCATGAGCAGCGACTCGACGGCACGCAGTGCATCGGTGAACGTGGGAATCGCGGTGGCGCGTACGGGCGCGGCCTGCATGGTGGAGGTCCCCCCTCGGGATGGCGGCTCGGGCGGAGGCTGTACGTGGTACGAGACCAGGGTCACTGAATGGTGTTACCAGTGCGTGACCGGCCGGTCAAACGCCCATGAAGCCTGGAAGCGGAGGGGTGGAACGCCGACGCGGCCCGACGAGAGCCCCCAAGCTGCGAGGACCGTCGGAACCGCGTCGAACCGGCCGCTGCCGGGCGGTGGGTGGCTGTGCCGGGACTCACACGCACAGACGGCACCCCGTGCCACCGCCCCTGCCCGTACGCCGATCAGACCGCCTGCGAGGCGATGTACGCGCCGCGCTTCTCGACGGCCATCTGGTAGAGCCGGCCGGCGCGGTACGAGGAGCGGACCAGCGGGCCCGACATGACGCCGGAGAAGCCGATCTGCTCCGCCTCGTCCTTCAGCTCGACGAACTCGTGGGGCTTGACCCAGCGCTCCACCGGGTGGTGCCGCACCGACGGGCGCAGGTACTGCGTGATGGTGATCAGCTCGCAGCCGGCCTCGTGCAGCTGCCGGAGGGCCTCGCTGACCTCCTCACGGGTCTCGCCCATGCCGAGGATCAGGTTCGACTTGGTGACCAGGCCGTAGTCGCGGGCCTCGGTGATGACCTTCAGCGAGCGCTCGTAGCGGAAGCCGGGGCGGATGCGCTTGAAGATGCGGGGGACCGTCTCCACGTTGTGCGCGAAGACCTCGGGGCGCGAGGAGAAGACCTCGGCGAGCTGGTCCGGCTCGGCGTTGAAGTCGGGGGCGAGCAGCTCGACCTTGGTGCGGCCGGCCTCGCGCCCCGCGGTCTGGGCGTGGATCTGGCGGACCGTCTCCGCGTACAGCCAGGCGCCGCCGTCCGCCAGGTCGTCGCGGGCGACGCCGGTGATGGTCGCGTAGTTCAGGTCCATCGTGACGACGGACTCGCCGACGCGGCGCGGCTCGTCGCGGTCCAGCGCCTCGGGCTTTCCGGTGTCGATCTGGCAGAAGTCGCAGCGCCGGGTGCACTGGTCGCCGCCGATGAGGAAGGTGGCCTCGCGGTCTTCCCAGCACTCGTAGATGTTGGGACAGCCCGCCTCCTGGCAGACCGTGTGCAGGCCCTCGCTCTTCACGAGCTTCTGCAGCGCGTTGTACTCGGGACCCATTTTCGCCCGGGTCTTGATCCACTCGGGCTTGCGCTCGATGGGGGTCTGGCTGTTCCGGACCTCCAGGCGCAGCATCTTGCGTCCGTCGGGTGCGACTGCGGACACGTCCGGCTCCCTACAACTTCGATTCGTCGGCGTACACCAGGGTACGCCCGTGCTGTTTTCGGCCCTGCGTCTGGGCAACCTTCGGGTCCGGGGGTGCATTCCCGGGGCGGGCGGCTACGCCGAGGTCCGCTCCACCTCGCGCGGCCTGAGCTCCGCGTCCTGGAGGACGTCCCGCAGATGCCTCTCGGCCACCGGCAGGACGTCGGCGATGGTGAGGTCGCGGCCCAGTTCGTACGCGAGCGAGGTCACGCCCGCGTCGCGGATGCCGCACGGGATGATCCTGTCGAAGGACGAGGTGTCCGGGTTCACGTTCAGGGCGAAGCCGTGCATCGTGACACCCTTGGCGACCCGGATGCCCACGGCGCAGATCTTGCGGTCCTCGCGCCGCTGGCCGGCGTTGGAGGGCGCGTACTCCGGGCCGTCGAGGCGGGGGTCGAACTCGTCGTCCGTCAGCCGCGGGTCGAGGTCGAGGGAGAGGCCGCCGGGCGAGGGGCGCTGCTCCACCGGGTCGCCGAGGACCCAGACGCCCGCGCGGCCCTCGACCCGGCTGGTCCCGACGCCGAACTCCGCGCACACGCGGATCATCGCCTCCTCGAGCCGGCGCAGGTGCGCCACCACGTCCACCGGGCGCGGGAGCTTCTGGATGGGGTAGCCCACGAGCTGGCCCGGACCGTGCCAGGTGATCTTGCCGCCGCGGTCCA
Source organism: Streptomyces sp. NPDC043867 (assembly GCF_056435845.1). Classification (NCBI taxonomy): domain Bacteria; kingdom Bacillati; phylum Actinomycetota; class Actinomycetes; order Kitasatosporales; family Streptomycetaceae; genus Streptomyces; species Streptomyces sp. NPDC043867. The sequence continues at coordinate 5,311 of NZ_JBWKDS010000074.1, forward strand.
CGTCGACGACCGGCGTGCCGTCGAGGGGGCGCTCGTTGTCCGCCGTGCGCCGCCCGGCCGTGTACACGGGCGGGTGCTCCAGGAGCAGACAGGTGTCGGGGACCTCGTCCAGGAAGCGGGCGGCGTGCACGCGGCGCTGCTCGTCCCAGGCCGCCTGGTACTCGACGGCCTCCGCACCGAAACCCATCCGGACGAACCGCAGTTCACTCACGGCAAGCGCCTTTCTAGAAGCTCCCACAGGCACGGACTGGCGGCGTGCCGGGGACCGGCCCCCGGGATCCGCCCGCACGACCGGCGGGGCGGGGCCCGTAAGGCACGAAGCACGCCTACGCCACTGTACGTCCGGCCGACGGACGTCAGCCCCGCGGACAATCCTCACACGATCGGATGAATGAACGTGGAAATGTGCGACCGGGTGTTTACGGACCGCTACATTCGCGCCGTTCACGAGGCCATAAGGGCTGCTCACAGGCAATCCGGGCACTTGGCGCCCGGAAGGCAGGAGACCGCACCGCACCATGACGGAACGACCCGCGCAGCGCACTCCCAACCGACAGCTCGCCGCGCTCATCGCAGAAGCGGGGTTCTCCAACGCAGGTCTCGCCCGCCGGGTGGACCAGCTCGGCCTCGAACACGGCCTCGATCTCAGATACGACAAGACATCCGTGACCCGCTGGCTGCGCGGACAGCAGCCCCGGGGCACCACACCGGCACTCATCGCCGAGGTCTTCACCCGTCGCCTCGGCCGCCGGCTCACCGCCCAGGGCCTGGGGCTGGACGCGTGCGCCCCGGTGTACGCCGGCCTGGAGTTCGCCGCGAGCCCCGAGGAGGCCGTCGACATCGTCAGCGGCCTGTGGCGCAAGGACTCCGGCAGCCACGCCGAGCTCCGCAAGATCGCCTTCACCCCGGCGGGACTGGTCGTCCCGAGCCGGGACTGGCTCATCGGCCGCGCCGACGAACGTGTCGGCCGCGGTGAGCCGGCCGCCCTGCGGGTCCCCGCGCAGGGCCGCCCCGCGGTGCCCCGCCAGCGCGCCCAGTCCGAGCGCGGACCCGGCCTGCGGGTCACCGGCGGCGACATCGCCGCGCTGCGCTCGGTCGGCGAGTTGTTCCGGTCGCTCGATCACGCGTACGGCGGCGGCCACGCCCGCCAGGCCCTCGTGCGCTACCTGGAGCACGAGGCCGAACCGATGCTCCGCGGCACCTACGGCGAGCAGACCGGCCGCCGCCTCTTCGCGGCCGCCGCCGACCTCACCCGCCTCGCCGGCTGGACCTCGTACGACATCGCCGCGCACGGGCTCGCCCAGCGGTACTTCGTCCAGGCGCTGCGCCTCGCCCAGGCGGCGGGCGACCGGGCCTACGGGTCGTACGTGCTGGTGACGATGAGCCGGCAGGCGGTCTACCTGGGGCACGGGCGCGAGGCCGTCCAGCTGGCGCGGGTGGCGCAGCAGGGCGTCGGCTCCTCCGCCCCGCCCGTGATGCAGGCGATGCTGCACTCCGTCGAGGCGCGCGGACACGGCGTGCTGGGGGAGGTGCGCGCCTGCACGGCCTCCCTCGTACGGGCCGAGCGGGCCCTGGAGGCGGCCCGGCCCGCCGACGAGGTCCCGCACTGGGCCCGGTTCTTCGACGAGGCGCAGCTCGCCGACGAGTTCGGGCACTGCCACCGGGATCTCCAGCAGTACCGGGCCGCGGCCCAGCACGCGGAGCGCTCGCTCAGGCTGCGGGCGCCCGGCTACGCGCGCAGCCGGCTGTTCTGCCGCGTGGTGCTGGCCACCGCACGGCTGGCGCTCGGCGAGCTCGACCAGGCCTGTCAGCTGGGCGCCGAGGCCGCGGGCCAGGCGGCGGAGATGCGTTCGGCGCGGGCGGTGGAGTACGTGCGCGAGTTCGAACGCCGTCTCGAGCCCTACCGGGACGCCGCTCCCGTGCGGGGCTACCGGGACCGGGTGTCCGCCCTCGGGTGAGCCGCGTTCACGCGGCCGTCTCCAGGGGTCTGTCGGCGGGAGCCGGACGGACGCCCAGGTCCTTCAGCAGGGCCCGGGCGGCCCGGCGGCCCGAGTGCAGCGCGCCCTGGACGGTGCTGGTGCCGCGGTGGTCGCCGCACACGTACAGGCCCGCCAGCAGGCGCACCGGGCGGCACAGGTCGTGCGGCGGAGGCATCGCGGGGACCGCCTCGGGGTCGTGGTGGACCGCGAGGAGTTCCCAGCGGAGGGTCGACGTCCCGTAGAGGCGGGCCAGTTGGGCGCGGACCGCCGCGTCCAGGCCGGCGGCGGCCGGCGGGGTGCCCAGCACCGTCGAGGAGACGAGGGCGCGGCCCGCCGGTGCCCGGGTGGGGTCGACCTGGCTGATCACCGCGGTGTGTGTCACCGGACCGCTCCGGTCGGCGTCCAGGAGCAGCGCCGGATCGCGGAGCGGCGGCTCGTCGGCCGTGTGGTGGACGACGGTGACGGGATGGAAGGCGGGGACCCGCAGCCCGGGCAGGAGGGCGGCCGCGGCGCGGGCGCCGGTCGCCAGCACCAGGGAACGGCAGGGGAGTTCGCCGTGGTCCCGGGTGGTCACCGACGTGGTGGAGACCGCGGTGACGTGCACGCCGGTACGGACGGTGCCGGGGGGCAGGGCCGCCGCGAGGAGTTCGGGCAGGGTGTCGCAACCGCCCTCGGGGACGCACAGCCGCCCCGTGGCGAAGGAGTGCAGCGCGAGGTCCGCGCAGCGGCTGGAGGTCGTGAGGTCCGGATCGCACAACAGGGCGGCCAGCAAGGGCCGGAGGAAGCCGTCGACGGTGCGGGCCGGGAAGCCGCGCGCCGACAGCGCCTGCGCGGCGGGGAGTTCCGGTCGGCTCAGGATGCCGCCCGGCGGGGTGGCGGCCAGCCGCGCCAGCGCGGCCCCCAGACGGGCCTGGTCGAGGGGCCGGCCCAGCGGGCCCGCCGGGCGCGCCGACGGGCCGGAGTGACCGCCCGGACGGACTGCCGTTCCCGGCAGCCGGGGGGCGCTCGCCAGGGCGCGTACCGCGGTGAGTGCGCCTCTCGCGCTCCGGGGGTGGAGGGGGGCGTACGCCCGGTGGTGCCGGCCGTCGCTGTGGAGCAGGACGCCCGGCGAGAACGACCGCAGGGCCAGCGCGTCCAGGCCCGGGGTGCGGCGCAGTTCGGGATACGAGGTGGACAGCAGCCGGCCCAGTCTGTCGAGCCGGAACCCGTCCACCTTCTCCGTCGACATGCGGCCCCCCACGCGTGGGGCGGCCTCCAGAACGGCGGTGGTGAGGCCCGCCCTGGTGAGGTGGTGGGCCGCCGCGAGTCCCGCGACCCCGGCCCCCACGATCACGACGTCCACGTCCTGCGAGATGTGCGCTTCGCGTGCCGGCTCTAGCACGTGCTCCTCCTGGAGGTCGCGCGGCTGTGGGGACGTCATGCCCCCGACAGGGGCCCGGAATACCCGGGTTTCGGTCGAGGTTAGGTCGACCGCCCCGCAAGGCAAGGGCGCACGGAGCCCTCGCACGGTCGCACGGGGGAGCACTCCCGCACCCCCCCGGGGTGGCGGATCAGCCCCGGCGCTCCCGGGCCGGGACGCGATGGGGCGCGGAGACGGCTCGTTCAGCGCAGAGCGGACCGCAGGGCCGCGTCGATCGACGGGAACGCGAAGACGAAACCGGAGTCGAGCAGCCGGGCCGGCCGGACCCGCTGACTGCCCAGCACGTCACCGGCCATCCCCCCGAGCGCGGCCCGCAACACCGATGCCGGCACCGCGAACACCGTGGGCCGCCGCAGCACCCGCCCCATCGCCGCCGTCACCTCGGCGTTGGTGAGCGGCTCGGGCGCCGTCAGATTGACCGGCCCGGACAGCGACTCCGTGTCGATGAGATGCCGCAGCGCGGCCACCTCGTCGTGCAGGGAGATGTAGCTCCAGTACTGGCGCCCGTCCCCCATCCGCCCCCCGAGCCCGGCCTTGAAGAGCGGAAACAGCTTCCCCCAGGCCCCGCCCTCCCGGGCCACCACCAGCCCGGTACGGGCGAACACGGTACGGACACCCGCCTCCCGCGCCGCTGCCGCCGCCCCCTCCCACTCCACGCACACGGACGGCAGGAAACCGTCACCCGGCGGCGCGCTCTCGTCCACCGCCCGGTCGCCGGTGTCGCCGTAGATACCGATCGCACTGCCGTTGACGAGGACGCGCGGCGGGGTGTCCAGGGAGGCCACCGCCTCGGCGAGCGCGGCCGTGCCGAGCACGCGGCTGTCGCGGATCTCCCGCCGGTAGTCCTCCGTCCAGCGCCGCGAGGCGATCCCCGCGCCCGCGAGGTTGACCACCGCGGCGCACCCGGCGAGCCCGGCCGTGTCGACCCGCCGGGCCCTGGGATCCCACCGCACCTCGTCCTTCGTCCGGGGAGCCCGGCGCACCATCCGCACCACCTCGTGGCCGTCCGCTGCCAGGGAGCGCGCCAGTGCCGAGCCGATCAGGCCGGACGCACCGGCGATCGCGATGCGGGAGCCGGGGGCAAGCGGTGAGTTCATGGCTCCATCCTGCCGGGTGCCCCGGGAAAACACCGGCCGGACCGCCGCGTCCGCGTCGTACAGTGACCGGCATGCCGGTACCGCACATACGTCACGCCACTCCTGACGACGAGGAGGCACTCGGCCTGCTCGACCGCCTCACCTGGTCCCCGGTGCACGCCGTCCAGCCGCGTCCCCGGCCGCCGTACGAGCCCTTCTACAGCGAGCGGTCCGGGCCGCGCGACCATCTGGTCGCCGAGCTCGCCGGCCAGGTCGTCGGCTACCTCCGGCTGGGATTCCCGACCCCCCTCGCCTGCAACGCCCATGTCCGGCAGATCCAGGGACTCGTCGTCGCCGAGGAGGCGCGCGGAGCCGGAGTGGGCCGGGCCCTGCTGCGGGCCGCCGGGGACGAGGCCCGGCGCCAGGGGGCCCGGCGCATCACGCTCCGCGTCCTCGGCCACAACACCCCCGCCCGGAAGCTGTACGAGTCGGAGGGGTTCGCGGTGGAGGGCGCCCTGCCCGGGGAGTTCCTGATCGAGGGCGCCTACGTGGACGACGTCATGATGGGACGTCAACTCTGAACCACGGGCGCGCGCACGGCCGGCGGGCCCCGGGCTCTTTGGCGGCGGCCTCGCGCGAGCCGGCTACGAGGTGACCAGGCCGCCCGTGTCCACCGGTGCCGTGGCCCTCGCGGCGCGCCCGGCGTCGCCCGCGATCTCGTCCACCGTCAGCACGTACCCCGTCTCGCTGTCCGAGGTCGAGCGGGCGAAGACGACACCGAAGACCTTCCCGTCCGTGGTGAGCAGCGGGCCGCCCGAGTTGCCGGGGCGGACGGTGGAGCGGATGGAGTAGATCTCGCGGGTCACCGTGTCCGTGTTGTAGATGTTCCGGCCCGTCGCGTCGATGCGGCTCGCGACCGTCGCCGCCTGGAGGTTCAGGCCGCCGTCCTGCGGATAGCCGGCGACGACCGCCGAGTCGCCCCGCCGCGCGCTGTCGTCGAAGCGCAGGACGGGCGCGCGCAGCCCCGGCACGTACAGGACGGCGACGTCCTTCTCCGGGTCGAAGAGCACCACCCTCGCCTCGTACGCGCGGCCCACGCCGCCCACCCGGACGGTCGGCCGGTCGATGCCCGCCACCACGTGGGCGTTGGTCATCACGTGCTGCGAGGCGTACACGAACCCGCTGCCCTCGCGGCCCTGGTCGCCCGAGGCGCCCTCGATCTTCACCGTGCTGCGCTTGGCCGCGTTCGCCGCGCTCGCCGTGACGCTGTCCCCGGAGGGCTTGGCGACACCGGCCGCGGGCTCGTTCTCGAACGGGTTGAAGACCTGCGGGAAGCCCGCCTCCGTCAGCGCCGAGGTCGCCCGCGAGAACCAGGCGGGCGTGGCCTGCGGCATCGCGTCCTGCACGGCCCCCAGCAGCGCGGAGCCGCGTATCGACTGGGTGACCACGGTGGACGAGGAAGCGCCGAGGACGCTCGCGGCGACCCACGCCACCAGGAGCACCGCGAGCGTGTTCGCGGCGGCTCCGCCGACCCCGTCGGCCACCCGCAGCGGGCCGCCCTCCAGCTCGCGGCGCAGCTTCAGCGCCAGCCGTCCCGCCAGCTCGTGGCCGGTCACGGCGGGCATCAGCACCGTCAGCACGGCCGTCACCGTGGCCGCCGGGGTCCCCGGCGTGGCCAGGCCCATCACCCACGGCAGAAGCCACACCCCGATGACGGCGCCGCCCACGAAACCGGCCAGCGAGACACAGCCGGCGACGAGGCCGCGCCGGTAGCCGGACGCCGCGTAGGCGAGGATCACCAGCAACAGCAGCAAGTCGAGCAGGTCCACGGAGCCGCCTTTCTCTCGGGCCCCTCAGTACGTGCGGGGCGGGCCCAGTGATCAGGCACGCGCGCGTACGGCCCGGAAACGGCACACGTGCGTGGACCTGTAAAAACGCCCCGGACCGGGACGATGGTTCCACCGGGTGGCACAGCACACGTCGCGGATGGTCCGGACCTGGGCGAGGGTGGGACACATGCGTGTCTTCCCCGGAGCGCGGGGGACACGAATACCCGGCGCCGCGCGGCGACGGACCGCGCGGCACGCGTGGACCGCCGAGGCGCGGGAGCCACGAGCGGCGCGCCTGCGGGCCGCGGTACGCCGCCTGCGCCTCCCCCGCGCCGAAAGTCCTCCGCCGCGCTCCCGCCCGCCCACATCCGGGCCCCCACCGGGGACGCGCCCCGGCCCGCCACACCCCGCCGACAACGGGGCCGCAGCTCCCACCCCACCCCGGGACGGCCCCCCGGGCGGTGCCCCCATACCGTCTCGGGACGGTGCCCGGGGCGACACCCCCAGGACGTCTGGGGACACCACCCCCGGCGGCGCTCCCACGCCGCCTCCGGACAGGACACCGGCGGGCACACGCCCCCCGTCCGGGGCCGGCGCACGCCCGCCGGCCCCGACCCACACCGGCATGCCGGCCCGGGACGGTGCGCCCGCGCCCATCCCGGACAGCGCGCCCACCCCGGACAGCGCGTCCGACCTGGACGGTGCGCCCGCCCTGGACAGCACGTCCGCCTCGGGCAGCGCGCCCCCGCCCGAAGGCCTGCCGGCCTCGCCAGGCACGTATCCGCCGGACGGCGAAGGACCCTTCGGTGGTCCACCCCGAACCGGCACCCCCGCCCCGGGACCCGCACCCCGGAACAACGCCCCCGCCCCGGGACCCGCACCCCGGAACAACGCCCCCGCCCCGGGACCCGCACCCCGGAACAACGCCCCCGCGCGAGAACCCGCCCCTCCGGACAACCCGCCGCCGGAACCCCCGCGTCGTTTCGGCACGTCACGGCTGCCCGTCCCGGTGCGCGTGGCCCTGCTCTTTCTGCCGGGGATCTGCGTCGTGCTGGCGCTGGTGCTGTGCACGGTGGGCCTGGGCGGCGGGGGGACCGGCGCCGACCGGCCCGTCGCCGCGCGGCCCGCCGTGGAGCACAAGGCCCCGCGCCCGCCCGTCGTGCCGCGCTCGCGCTGGATCGACGCCCGCGCGCCCGGCCAGCCACCCCCGCGCTACGACGACCGCGTCGCCGCGGTCTTCGTGCACCACACCGACTCGCCGAACGGGTACGACTGCGCGGACACGCCCCGCATCATCCGCTACCTGTACGCGGGCCAGACCGGCGCCCGTCAGTGGGACGACATCGGCTACAACTTCCTCGTCGACCGCTGCGGCACGATCTACGAGGGCCGGGCCGGCGGCGTCGACCGGCCCGTCACCGGCGCCCACACCCAGGGCTTCAACCACCGCACCGTGGGCATCGCGGCCATCGGCACCTTCATGGCGGGTACGCCGGTACCGCGGGCGATGACCGACGCGATCGCCGCGCTCGCCGCGTGGAAGCTCGGCCTCGGCGACATCGACCCGCGCACCAGGGTCCGGCTCCGGTCCAGCAACGACCTCAGCCGCTACCGGGCGGGCACCACCGCGTCCCTGCCCGCGCTGGCCGGCCACAACGCGGGCTTCATGACCAGTTGCCCGGGGGCGGCGCTGACCGCCCGGCTGCCGGCCATGCGCGAGCTGGCGGCCCGGCTCCAGGGGCGCTGAAAGCCCACAGCGGCCCCACAGGCGGTCCAGGGACTCCTCAGAGCCCCGCTCCCTAGCCTCTGCGTATCGACAGGCAGCCGACCGGAGGTGGGGAAGATGAGCAGCAGTGGCCCGCGGGGAACCGGCCGGTGGAGCGGCGTCCTGCGCAGCCCGTGGACGGTGGCGTGCGCGGTGGTGACGGTCGTGATCGGACCGGCGGCGGCCACGGCGTCCGCCCTGGACCGCGCGAACGCGGCACCACCCCTGCACGCGGCGCCCGAAGGGCACCGGACCGGACCCCCGCTGCTCCCGGCCGCCCGCTGACGGCCGTCTCGTACCCGCCGCGGGGTTCTCAGTCCTTGAACCGCTCCCACAGCCGGGGGTACCGCTCGGCGAGCAGGCCGTCGTTCTCGAAGTCGATCGGCGTGCCCTCGGGCTCGGCGGGCGCCGGCGGGATCCCGAGGTCGGGAGCCACGACGCCGGTGAGCTGCTCGTACGCCTCGTCCGCCGCGTACCCCAGCTCCTCGCCGTCCCCGTCGACCTCCTCGTCGAAGTCCTCCAGGAGGTCGGCGAGCGAGTCCGGGTCGTGCACCGCGCCCTCGAAGACCTCGCGGCCCTGACCGATGAGCCAGCACCGGAAGAAGTCGAAGGCGTCGTCGCTCGCGCCGTCGAGCAGCATCCAGGCGGCGCCCCACAGGTCCCAGCGGTAGGCGCGGTTGTAGCGGGACTCGAAGTGCCGGGCGAAGTCCAGGACCGATTCCGGATCCAGCCGCAGGAGCCGCTCGACCAGCAGGTCGGCCTGCTCCTCGGGGTCACCCTCGGCGGCCTCGCGGGTGGCGTCCACCAGCTCCCAGAACTCCGTCTCGTCCATCACGGGTCAAGCATCGGCCCTGGACGGGAGGGACGCACGCGGAGTGCCGCAGATTGTTATGCGTGCACATGCCCGCGGTAGGACCGGCGGGCCCGCGCCCCGTGACGGCCGGTCAGCCGTAGAGCGCCGCGAGCCGCCGCGCGTCCGCCGAGAACCGCGCCCGCAGCCCGGCGGGGGCCAGCACCTCCGCCTCCGGCCCCAGCGTCATGAGCTGCGTGTGCGCGACCTCCTCGGACTCGACCGGCAGACAGACGCTCACCCACCCGTCCGGGTCGGGCTCGCCGGCCGCGCCCAGCGCCTCCTTCGCGGTCACCGGATCGAGGACGTACGGCAGCCGCCGCACCCCCTGGGCCGAGAGCCGTACGACGACCTCCGCGCGCAGGATGGACCGCGCGAACTGGGCGGCCCGCTCCTCCCAGAACCCGGGAAGATCGAAGCCGTCGTCGCGGACGAAGCGCTCCTCGCCCGGGGTGACCGCGGTGAACCTGTCGATGCGGTAGACCCGGAAGGACCCCGACTCCGCCTCCCGCGCGCACAGGTACCACAGGCCCGCCTTCAGGACGAGTCCGTACGGCTCCAGGGACCGCTCCGCCTCCTCCTCGCCGCGCCGGTAGCGCGCGTCGATCCGGCGGTCGTCCCACACGGCGTCCGCGACGGCGGGCAGCAGCCGGGGGGTCTCCGGCTCGCTGAACCAGGCGGGCGCGTCGAGATGGAAGCGCTGGCCCGCCGTCCGCGAGGCGTCCCGCAGCGAGGGCAGCAGCGCGGCGGACACCTTCAGGCGGGCCGCCGAGGCCGCGTCGTCGAGGCCCATCTCCCGCAGTGCCCTAGGCACCCCGGACAGGAACAGGGCTTCTGCCTCGGTCCGCGCCAGCCCCGTCAGCCGGGTCCGGTACCCGCCGACCAGCCGGTACCCGCCGGTCCGCCCCCGGTCCGCGTACACCGGGACGCCGGCCTCCGACAGTGCCTGCGCGTCGCGGGTGACGGTCCGCTCGGACACCTCCAGCTCCCGCGCCAGCTCCGCGGCGGTCATCGACGGCCGGGACTGGAGCAGCAGCACCATCTTGATCAGGCGGGCAGCACGCATGACCTCATGATGCCGGGCGGCACCGACAGCGAAGGGGTACGGCGGCGGCCGTACCCCTTCACCGAACGGTGTCCCGCCGACGGCCGTTACAGGCCGTAGCGCTCCCGCGCCTCCTTCACCGCCGAGGCCTTGACCTCGCCGCGGCGGGCGAGCTGGGCCAGGGCGGCGACGACGATCGACTCGGCATCGACACCGAAGTGGCGGCGGGCCGCCTCACGGGTGTCGGAGAGGCCGAAGCCGTCGGCGCCGAGCGAGGAGTAGTCCTGCTCGACCCACTGGGCGATCTGGTCCGGGACCTGGCGCATGTAGTCGCTGACCGCCAGTACCGGGCCCTCGGCGCCGTGCAGCGCCTGACGGACGTACGGCACCCGCTCCTCGCCGCGCAGCAGGGCCGCGTCGGCCTCCAGCGCGTCGCGCCGCAGTTCGGTCCAGGAGGTCGCGGACCACACGTCGGCGGCCACGCCCCAGTCCTCGGCGAGCAGCCGCTGGGCCTTCAGCGCCCAGTGGATGGCCGTACCGGAGCCGAGAAGCTGGATGCGCGCGGCGTCGGCGGCGGGCGCGAGGCCCGCCGACTCGGCCGTGTTGAAGCGGTACAGGCCCTTGACGATGCCCTCGTCGATGCCGAGGCCGGACGGCTTCGCGGGCTGCGGCAGCGGCTCGTTGTAGACCGTCAGGTAGTAGAAGACGTTCTGGTCCTCGCCCGGGGCCGCCTCGCCGTACATCCGGCGCAGGCCGTCCTTCACGATCACCGCGACCTCGTACGCGAACGCCGGGTCGTACGTCAGCGCCGCCGGGTTGGTCGCCGCGATGACGGGGGAGTGGCCGTCCGCGTGCTGGAGGCCCTCACCGGTGAGCGTGGTGCGGCCGGCGGTGGCGCCGACCAGGAAACCGCGGCCGAGCTGGTCGCCGAGCTGCCACATCTGGTCGGCCGTGCGCTGCCAGCCGAACATCGAGTAGAAGATGTAGAAGGGGATCATCGCTTCGCCGTGCGTGGAGTACGCGGTCGACGCGGCGATGAAGTCCGCCATGGAGCCGGCCTCGGTGATCCCCTCGTTGAGGATCTGGCCGTTCGTGGCCTCCTTGTAGTACATCAGCTGGTCGCGGTCGACCGGCTCGTACGTCTGCCCCTTCGGCGAGTAGATGCCGAGCGAGGGGAAGAGGGACTCCATGCCGAAGGTGCGTGCCTCGTCGGGGACGATCGGCACCCAGCGCTTCCCGGTCTCCTTGTCGCGCACGAGGTCCTTGACCAGGCGGACGAACGCCATGGTCGTCGCCACGTTCTGCGAGCCGGAGCCCTTGTCGAAGGACGTGAACGCCTTGTCGGCGGGGGCCGGCAGCGGCGCGAGCGCGTGCGTGCGGCGGGCCGGGGCCGGACCGCCGAGCGCCGCGCGGCGCTCCTGGAGGTAGCGGACCTCGGGGGCGTCGGCGCCGGGGTGGCCGTAGGGCACCACACCGTCGACGAACTGGCTGTCGGAGATGGGCAGTTCGAGCAGGTCGCGCATCTGCTTGAACTCGTCCGTGGACAGCTTCTTCATCTGGTGGTTCGCGTTCTTCGACGCGAAGCCGGGACCGAGGGTGTGGCCCTTGACCGTCTGGGCCAGGATCACCGTCGGCGCGCCCTTGTGGGACAGGGCCGCCCGGTACGCGGCGTACACCTTGCGCGACTCGTGACCGCCGCGCGAGAGGTGGAAGCACTCGAGGATCCTGTCGTCGGACAGCAGCTCGGCTATCGCGACGAGGGCCGGGTCGGCACCGAAGAAGTCCCGGCGGATGTAGGCGGCGTCGCGGGTCTGGTACGTCTGCACCTGCGCGTCGGGTACCTCGCGCAGGCGGCGGACGAGGGCGCCCGTGGTGTCGAGCCGGAACAGCTCGTCCCAGGCGTTGCCCCACAGCGACTTCACGACGTTCCAGCCGGCGCCGCGGAACTGGGCCTCCAGCTCCTGCACGATCTTGAAGTTGGCGCGGACGGGGCCGTCGAGGCGCTGGAGGTTGCAGTTGATGACGAAGGTCAGGTTGTCCAGGCCCTCGCGGCTGGCCAGTGCCAGTGCCGCCGTCGACTCGGGCTCGTCCATCTCGCCGTCGCCGAGGAACGCCCACACGTGGGACTGCGAGACGTCCTTGATGCCGCGGTTGGTCAGGTAGCGGTTGAAGCGTGCCTGGTAGATCGCGGAGAGCGGGCCGAGGCCCATGGAGACGGTGGGGAACTCCCACAGCCAGGGCAGGCGCCGCGGGTGCGGGTAGGACGGCAGGCCGTCGCCGGCCGACTCCTGGCGGAAGCGGTCCAGGTGGTGCTCGGTCAGCCGGCCGTCGAGGAAGGCGCGGGCGTAGATGCCGGGGGAGGCGTGGCCCTGGATGTAGAGCTGGTCACCGGACCCGTCACCCTCCTTGCCCCTGAAGAAGTGGTTGAAGCCCGTCTCGTAGAGCCAGGCGGCCGAGGCGAAGGTGGCGATGTGCCCGCCCACGCCGTGCTTCGCGCCGCGCGTCACCATCGCGGCCGCGTTCCAGCGGTTCCACGCGGTGATCCGGCGCTCCATCTCCTCGTCGCCGTCCACGGCGGGCTCGGCGGAGGTGGGGATGGTGTTGACGTAGTCCGTCTCGAGCAGCTTGGGCAGCGCGAGGCCGTTGCCCTCGGCGCGCTCCAGCGTGCGGCGCATCAGGTACGCGGCACGGTGCGGCCCGGCCGCCTCGGTGACGGCGTCCAGGGAGGCCTGCCATTCGGCGGTCTCCTCCGGGTCGCGGTCCGGGAGCTGGTCGAGCTCGCTCGGCTGGATTGCGGTGGGGTCGGTCATTACGCCGCCTTCCTCAGTCGAAGGGGGTTCCCTCATCGGCAGGGGGTTCGGGGGTGCCCTAGGTCTTTGGCAGGACAGGGCGTGGGGCCTCGGTGGAAGCCCGTCGGTGACTGTAACTCCCTGATCGATGATCGATCAAAGGGTTGGCGGAGAAAACCCCTTCGGATCGACAAAGTCGGCACCCGGTGCCTTCAGCGCAGGCACGGGGTGCCGCGAAAATCGAGGGTTCCCGCAGGTCGGAGCACGTCTGAGCGGAGAGACGCACATCCGTCAGGGACGCGGCGCGCAGCCCAGGACATGTGCCTTGACCAGGTCCGCGATCAGCGGGTCCCGGCGGCGGAAGGCGTCCACGAGGGCCTCGTGCTCCTCCGCGTACGACTGCTGGACGGTGCCGAGCCAGCGGATCGACAACGCCGTGAACACCTCGATGCCGAGGCCTTCCCAGGTGTGCAGGAGCACGGAGTTGTCCGCGGCCCGCACCAGCTCGCGGTGGAACCCCACGGTGTGCCGCACCTGGGCCGTCCCGTCCGCGTTGCGGTCCGCCTCGTACAGCGCGTTGACGTGCGGTTCCAGTGCCGAGCAGTCCTCGGCCAGCCGCTCGGCCGCCAGCTCCGCCGCGATGGCCTCCAGACCGGCCCGGACGGGGTAGCTCTCCTCCAGGTCGGCGGCGGTCAGGTTCCGCACCCGTACGCCCTTGTTGGGCGCCGACTCGATCAGCCGCAGGGACTCCAGCTCGCGCAGCGCCTCCCGGACCGGCGTCTGGCTGACCTCCAGCTCGGTCGCGATCCGCCGCTCGACGATCCGCTCGCCCGGCTGCCAGCGCCCGCTCACGATCCCCTCCACGATGTGCTCGCGGATCTGTTCGCGCAGCGAGTGGACGACGGGCGCGGTCATGAGAGCTCCTTTGGAACGCGCGGGCCCCGAGGGCGTTGACGTCTAGACAATAAGGCCGTGCCGCTGCCGGGGAGAGGCGCACGGGGGCGCTTTCGCGCAGGTGAGACGAGACTTACACACTGTCACCGGACCCGGCAGGACGGGCCCGCACCCGCGTCGTGCCGCGCGGGGAGGGAACACGGCGCCCCCGCCCGGAGAGACTCCGGACGCTGTTGGCTAATTCCGCCCCGCTGGATCTCATCCAGCGGGGCGGAGTGCTGAGAAGGGTGAGATACGGGTGCGGGCGAGGGGTCTGCC
>NZ_JBWKDS010000075.1:0-4176 GCF_056435845.1 Streptomyces sp. NPDC043867
TACGAGGGTCTCCGCCCGGCACGCCGAGAGCATGCACCAGACGCCGCGGAACCCGCCCTCCGGGCGGACGACGAGACTTTGCGGACACGACCTAGGACCTGTCCGGCAATTCCCGTCCGCCCGCGACACCACGCACTGACATGTGCGAGGCCGCCTCCCGGGCGACGACGGGAATGTCGGACAGGCCCCAGCGGCCCGCAGCCACCGACCCCGCGCCGGCCCACCCCCCACCTGGAGGTCATCCGTGGATCCCGACTCCGCGCACGGCACCGCCCCACCCGACCGTCACCACTCCGAGGTGACCCTCAGGGTGAACGGCAAGCCGCACACCCTGACCGTCGACCACCGCTCCGTCCTGCTGGACGTGCTGCGCGAGGACCTCGGCCTCACGGGCGCCAAGAAGGGCTGTGACCACGGCCAGTGCGGTGCCTGCACCGTCCTCGTGGACGGCCGGCGCGTCAACAGCTGTCTTCTGCCTGCGGTCGCCCTCGACGGCAGCGACATCACGACCGTCGAGGGCCTCGCCGGCGGCGACGGCGAAGCCCTCCATCCGATGCAGCAGGCGTTCCTGGACCGCGACGCGTTCCAGTGCGGCTACTGCACGCCGGGACAGATCTGCAGCGCCGTCGGCGCGGTGGCCGAGGCGGAGGCGGGCCACCCCTCGCACGTGACCGACCCGGCCACCCCCTCCGGCAGGCCCGTGCCGCTGGACGCGGACGAGATCCGTGAGCGGCTCAGCGGCAACCTCTGCCGCTGCGGCGCCTACCCGCACATCGTCGAGGCCGTCGAGGACGTGGTCCGGTGAAGCCCTTCGCGTACGTCCGGGCCGGCAGCGTCGAGGAGGCGGCCGCCGCACACGCCGCGCAACCCGGCGCCCGCTACCTCGGCGGCGGCACCAACCTCATGGACCTGATGAAGCTCGGCGTGGAACGGCCCGCCGCCCTCGTCGACGTCAGCCGGCTGCCCCTGGACACCGTGGAGGAGCTGCCCGACGGTTCCGTCCGGGTCGGGGCGACCGTCCGCAACAGCGACCTCGCCGCCCACCCGGCGGTCCGGGACCGCTACCCCGTGCTCTCCCAGGCGATCCTCGCGGGCGCCTCGGGGCAGCTGCGCAACGTCGCCACCACCGGCGGCAACCTCCTCCAGCGCACCCGCTGCTCCTACTTCCAGGACGTCACCAAGCCCTGCAACAAGCGCGAACCCGGCTCGGGCTGCGGCGCCCGGGACGGCGTCCACCGCGACCACGCGGTGCTCGGCCACTCCGAGCAGTGCATCGCCACGCACCCCTCCGACATGGCCGTCGCGCTCGCCGCGCTCGACGCCCACGTCGAGTTGTACGGCCCCGACGGCGAACGCACCGTGCCGGTGGCCGAGTTCCACCGGCTGCCGGGGGACCGCCCGGACGTGGACACCGAGATCGCACCCGGGGAACTCATCACCGGGGTGGTGCTCCCCGCCACCACGTCCGGCCTGCCCTGCGCCTACCGCAAGGCCCGCGACCGCGCGTCGTACGCCTTCGCCCTCGCGTCGGTGGCAGCCGTGCTCCAGGTGGGCGACGGCGTCGTCCGGCACGCCGGGATCGCCTTCGGCGGGCTGGCCCACCGGCCCTGGCGGGCCCGGCGCGCCGAAGCGGCACTGCTGGGGGCGGCACCCACCACCGCCGCCTTCGAGTACGCCGTCGGCCTCGAACTCGAGGACGCCCGGCCGTTGCGCGACAACGCCTACAAGGTGGGCCTGGCCCGCGATCTCGCCGTCGACGTCCTGGGCCGGCTCGCGCCGCCCGCCGTCACCTGAACCCAGCACCCGGACCGGCACCCGGCACGGCCGGAACCCCGCACGCACCAGGAGGACCCCATGGCCGACACCGGTACCGCGCTGGGCGCGCCCGCCGAGCGCCGGGAGGGCCGGGACAAGGTCACCGGCGCCGCCCGCTACGCCGCCGAACACCCCCTGCCGGGCCGGGCGCACGCGTGGCCCGTGCCCGCGTCGGTCGCCGCCGGATCCGTCCGCGCGATCGACACCGCGGCCGCGGTCGAGGTGCCCGGCGTGCTGTCGGTGCTCACGCACGAGAACGCGCCCCGGGTCGCCGAGCCCGACGACGCCACGCTCGCCGTCCTGCAGAACGACCGGGTCCCGCACCGGGGCTGGTTCGTGGCGCTGGTCGTCGCCGAGACACTGGAGGCGGCCCGGGCCGGCGCCTCCGCAGTGCGCGTGGACTACGCCGTCCGGGACCACGACGTGACGCTCACCGAGGGGCATCCCGCGGCGTACGTCCCCGAAGAGGCCAACGGCGGCTACCCCGCCCACCGCGAACTCGGCGACCCCGAGGGCGCCTATGACTCCGCGGCGGTCCGTGTCGACACCGACTACCGGGTGCCGCCGCTGCACAACCACCCCATGGAGCCGCACGCCGCGACCGCGCGCTGGGAGGGCGACCGGCTCGTGGTGCACGACTCCAGTCAGGGCGCCACGACGGTACGCACCGTGCTGGCCCAGATGTTCGAGATCCCGGAGGACCGCGTCACCGTCGTGTCCGAACACGTCGGCGGCGGCTTCGGGTCCAAGGGCACACCCCGCCCGCACGTGGTGCTCGCGGCGATGGCGGCACGGGTGACGGGCCGCCCCGTCACGGTCAACCTGCCCCGGCGCCACCTGCCCGCCGTGGTCGGGCACCGCGCGCCCACGCTCCAGCGCGTCCGGCTCGGCGCCGCCGCGGACGGCACCCTCACCTCGGTCATCCACGAGGTCACCACGTACACGTCCCGCATCAAGGAGTTCGTGGAGCAGGCCGCGATGCCCACCCGGGTCATGTACGGCTCGCCGCACAGCCTCACCACCCACCGGGTGGTGCCGCTGGACGTCCCCAGCCCGTCCTGGATGCGTGCGCCGGGCGAGGCCCCGGGCATGTACGCGCTCGAGTCGGCCATGGACGAACTGGCCGTCGAACTCGGCATGGACCCCGTGGAGCTGCGCATCGCCAACGAGCCGGACACCGAGCCCGACAGCGGCAAGCCCTTCAGCAGCCGGCACCTGGTGGAGTGTCTGCGGGAGGGGGCGCGGCGGTTCGACTGGGCCCGGCGCGATCCCCGCCCGCGGTCACGGTCCGAGGGTGCCCTGCTGGTGGGGTCCGGCGTGGCGGCCGCGACCTATCCGGTCATGGTGTCGCCCTCCACCGCGGAGGCCCGCGCCCTGCCCGACGGTGACTTCGTGGTGCGGATCAACGCCACGGACATCGGCACCGGGGCCCGCACGGTCCTGGCCCAGGTCGCCGCCGACGCCCTCGACGTGCCGCTCGGACGCGTCCGCACCGAGGTGGGAAGCAGTGACCTGCCCTCCGCTCCGCTGGCCGGCGGTTCGTCGGGCACCGCGTCCTGGGGCTGGGCCGTGCACGAGGCGTGCACCCGACTCAAGGCCCGCCTGGCCGGACACGCGGGACCGCTGCCGGACGCCGGGATCGAGGCGCGTGCGGACACCGCCGGCAGCGCGGACGCCGAGAGCGACTACGCCCGGCACGCCTTCGGCGCCCACTTCGCGGAGGTCACCGTCGACACCGTCACCGGAGAGGTGCGGGTGCGCCGACTGCTGGGTGTGTACGCCGCCGGACGCATCCTCAACTCCCGCACGGCACGTTCCCAGTTCATCGGCGGCATGACGATGGGGCTCGGCATGGCGCTGACCGAGGGGAGCACGATGGACGCCGCGTTCGGTGACTTCGCGGAGTCCGATCTGGCGTCGTACCACGTGCCCGCCCACGCGGACGTTCCCGCCGTCGAGGCCCACTGGATCGACGAGGACGACCCCCACCTCAACCCCATGGGCAGCAAGGGGATCGGCGAGATCGGCATCGTCGGGACGGCGGCCGCCATCGGCAACGCCGTCCACCATGCGACCGGCGTCCGCCTGCGCGAACTGCCCCTGACCCCGGACCGGGTACGGACCGCCCTGGCGGGACACGGAGCCGGGACGCGCCTTCGGTGACGGCGGGCCCGGTCGGCCCGAACACCGACGGCGACGCCGACGGCAGGTCGTCCACTCGGAGCTGAGGGCCGGGTCGGACAGACGTGCGCGGGCCCGGCCCGGCCGGACAGACCTGGGGGGGGGGGGGGGGGGGGGGGGGGAGGGGGGGGGGGGAGGGGGGGGGGGTGGGGGGGGGTGGGGGGGGTCTTCCCGCGTGTT
>NZ_JBWKDS010000075.1:4185-7135 GCF_056435845.1 Streptomyces sp. NPDC043867
CGGCGGCCCCCCCCCCCCCCCTCGCCCCCCCCCCCCCCCCCCCCCCCCCCCCCCCCCCCCCCCCCCCCCCCCCCCCCCCCCCCCGCAGCCGACGCGCAGGGGGCCGGCTCGCGGCGGCCACCGCTGTCACTCCGGTGTGTGCTGGGCCTCCGCCAGCGGGCGGCGTTCGGGACGCCCGCCGAGCTTCTCCGACGCGAGGAGTGCCAGCAGGGCCGTGACGGCCGCGAGCGCGGCGATCACCGACATGAGACCGGCGGCCCACGCCGGCGCGAGGGTGATCTCCAGGGCCTGGGACAGGCCCGGCGACCGGAGCCGGCCTTCGAACAGCTGCATGACGGCCAGTGCCGTCGGCACCACCACGGCGGTCGCGAGGACCGGCAGGGCGTTCTTCAGGACCAGCACCAGCGCCATCACCAGACACAGCGCCGAGGCGCCCAGGGCGAAGCCGTAGGCGTTCGCGGACGCGCTGCCCCGGTGCAGCGGGAAGTAGGCCAGCGCGCACAACAGGAGGGCCGCGGCAGCCAGCCGGCTCGGCCAGGCCGGGGAAGCGCCTTCCCCGCGCGGCGGGCGGGGGCGCCGCTGAAGCGGCGCGGGGCCGTGACCGTCCGGCGCCCAGCGGTCGTCCGGCGGCAGGTCCGAGAACGTCTGCGACGACGGGACGATGGAGAGTCCCGCCAGCAGACCCGTCCCGTGCGTGGGCAGGTCCCGCTCCCGATCCTGAGCCAGTCGGCCGATCAGCTGCACGAGTTCCTCGATGGGCCGGCTCGCGGCGGCCCGTACGGCCTCCTCGCCGCAGTGCTGCTCCAGCGGCGAGCGGTTCAGCAGCGCCATCAGCCGGGTGACGTCCTCGACGGGACGGGACTCCGCCGCGGCGCGGATCGCCTCGTCGGCGCAGTCGGGACTCCGGGGCGGGCGAGTCAGCAGCGCCACGAGCCGCGTGACGTCCTCGACGGACCGGTCCACACCGACGGCCCGCAGCGCGTCGACGGTGGCTCGCGCGTACTCCGGTGACTGCTCCAGGAGCGTGATGAGCTGCACCACCTCCTCCAGCGGCCGGTCCGCGACGGCGGCGTGCACCAGTCCGCGCACAGGATCGGCGTACTGGTCCTGAGTCGCGGGCCCGGCTCGCACGGGCCCCTCCTGTGCCGGGCGCGCGGGCGGCGCCTCAGCGGCCGGTTCCGGGCCGGCGGGCGGCATGGGGGGCAGGGGCGGTGCCGGCGGACGGGCCGCGCTGTCCGCAGGTATCTCCGGCTGGTCCGGGCCGGGCGAGAAAGAGAAAGAGCGGGTGGTCATGGTCGGCTCCATGAAGAGGGTGCGGCTGCCATCGCTCCCCGAAGCGATACGCAAGCTGATGCTGACCACTTCTATGGGGCCGCCAACCACCTCGCCATTTGGGTGCGGCACCCGTGTGAGTCCGGTCCTCCGCAGGGATGAGACCCGTCGGTACGCGGCCGGCCGGTCTCCGGAGGCCGGCCGGAGACGAGACACCGATGCGGGTGGTTGCCCGGGTCGACCATAGTGAATGCTGTCACCGAAAGATGTATCGAGCATCCAGGACGGCCGTGGACACCACCAGCAACACCACCGACAACGACGCGGAGCCCCACGACGCGACGCCGGAGCCGGCGGAGGCGACCACGCCCGGGAGCGGCTGGCGCCGCTGGGGCATGGACACCCGGCCGCTGCGCCGGCCCGCCTACCGCCGGCTCTGGTCGTCGACCGTCGTCACCGCCGTGGGCAGTCAGCTCACCGCCGTCGCGGTGCCCAAGCAGATCTACGACATCACCGGCTCCTCGGCCTGGGTGGGTTACGCGAGCCTCGCCAGCCTCCTGCCGCTCGTGGTCTTCGCCCTGTGGGGCGGCGCCGTCGCCGACAGCGTGGATCGCCGCAAACTGCTCCTCGTCACCAACACCGGGGTCGCCGTCACCTCGCTGCTGTTCTGGATACAGGCCGTCACCGGACTCGGTTCGGTGCTCGTACTGATGGTGCTGCTCGCCCTCCAGCAGGCGTTCTTCGGCCTCAACGCCCCGGCCCGCACCGCGTCCATCGCCCGGCTGGTCCCCACGGAGGAACTGGCCGCCGCGAACGCCCTCGGTTCGACCGTCATGCAGACGGGACTCATCGCCGGGCCGCTGCTCGCCGGCGCCCTGATCCCGGTGATCGGTCTGGCCGAGCTGTATCTCATCGACGCACTCGCCCTGTGCGTCACCGTGTGGGCGGTCCACCGGCTCCCCGCGCTGCCACCCCTGACCGCCGCCGCGTCCCGGCGAGCGGGACTGCGCGAGGTCGTCGCGGGCTTCCGCTACATCTCGCTGCACAAGGTGCTGCTGCTGTCCTTCCTCGCCGACATCATCGCCATGGTCTTCGGCATGCCCAGGGCCCTGTTCCCGCAGCTCGCCTCCCAGACGTACGGACCCTACGGCGAAGGGCTCGCGCTCGGACTGCTGTTCGCGGCGATCCCCGTCGGCGCGATGGCCGGCGGCCTGCTGTCCGGCACGTTCTCCCGGGCCCGCCGGCACGGCCTCATGGTCCTCGTGGCCGTCATGGCCTGGGGAGCGGCGATCACGGGTTTCGGCCTGAGCACCAGCCTGTGGGTGGCCGTGGCGTTCCTCGCCGCCGCGGGCGTCGCCGACATGGTCTCCATGGTCTTCCGCGGCGCCATCCTGCTCTCGGCCGCCACGGACGAGATGCGCGGACGCATGCAGGGCGTCTTCACGGTGGTGGTCGCGGGCGGCCCCCGTCTGGCCGACGTCCTGCACGGGACGGCCGGATCGGTGTTCGGTCCGCGTACGGCCGTCGTGGGCGGCGGGCTGCTGGTCGTGGCCGGCACGCTGGTCCTGGCCCTCGCGACACCGGCCCTGCGCCGCTACGAGGTCTGAGGCATGACACCGGCCTTGCGCCGCTACGAGGTCTGAGGCCCGACACCGGCTTTGCGTTGCTACGAGGTCCG
>NZ_JBWKDS010000075.1:7230-16018 GCF_056435845.1 Streptomyces sp. NPDC043867
GTCCGATGCCCGACACCGGCCTTGCGCTGCTGGGAGGTCTGCGGGGCCGACACCGGCCTTGCGCCGCTACGAGGTCTGATGCCCGACACCGGCCTTGCGCTGCTGGGAGGTCTGCGGGGCCGACACCGGCCTTGCGCCGCTACGAGGTCTGATGCCCGACACCGGCCTTGCGCCGCTACGAGGTCTGATGCCCGACACCGGCCTTGCGCTGCTGGGAGGTCTGCGGGGCCGACACCGGTCTCGCGCCGCTACGAGGTCCGTGGGGCGGCCGTACGGGGGACAGCCCCGTCAGGGCAGATCGGCCGCGGAGTCCTCCGGCGCCAGATCCGGACGGAGCCGGTGCCACGACGGCTGCCTCAGCATCCCGGCGCGCGTCCGGGTGCTGTAGCGCACCTCGCCGACCAGGAGCGGCAGCACCCAGTGCGCTCCCGGCACGGGCGGCGCCGGGTCGAAGGGGCAGCCGGCGCTCCGGGCGGCGTCCAGGAGCCCGGCGAGCGCCAGTCGTTCGTCCTCGCTCCAGCCGGTGCCCACGCTGCCGACGTAGCGCAGCCGTCCCGCCTCGCGCTGCCCCACGAGCACGGCGCCGGGCAGCCCGGTGAGCCGTCCCCGGCCGGGCGACCAGCCGCCGATGACGACGTCCGCGATCCGCATGTTCCGGATCTTGATCCAGGCACGGGAGCGCACTCCGGGCTCGTACACGGAGTCCAGCCGCTTGCAGACCAGCCCCTCCAGGCCGTTGTCGCGGGTGAGCTGGAGCGCCGCCTCGCCGTGCCCCACGATCGCCGACGGAGTGGACCAGGCGGGCCCGTCGAGACCGAGCGCCTCCAGTTCGGCGCGCCGGCGCGCATAGGTGAGCTTCGTCAGGTCCTCCCGCAGCTGCATCACGTCGAACAGCATCAGGTGGGCGGGCTCCTCGGCCGCCCGGCGAGCCGCCCTGGCCGGTGCGTGCGCGAGGCCCATCCGCGCCTGGAGCCGCTGGAAGTCGCCCCGCCCCAGCTCGTCGAGGACCAGGATCTCCCCGTCCAGGACCGCCGGTGTGCTCCCGAGCGCCTCAGCCAGGGGCAGCAGTTCGGGGTACGCGGCCGTGATGTCCTCCCCGGAGCGGGCGCGCAGCACCACGCTGCCGTCGCCGGGCAGATAGACCACCACGCGCTGGCCGTCCTGTTTGGTCTCGTAGGCCCACCGCGGGTCCTGTGCGGTGGGGGGCAGCACACCGGGCGTGGCGAGCATGGGGGCGATGCGCGGGAGTGTCACAGCTCAGTTGTCGACCGGTCAGGGCCCACACCACTCGCCCCGCGCCGGTTTTCCCCTGAACGGGTCCGCCGGTCAGCGCTCCAGCGCCTGCGCCATCAGGGTCTGCAGACGCAGACCGCGGCGGACGTCCAGCTCGCCCGGCACCCCGGTGCGTACGGCGGTGGCGAACTCCCGGCGCAGCACGGGCCAGCCCTGCTCGCCGTCGAGCCCGGTGCTGTCGAACACGAGTGGGGGCCGGGCGCTGAACAGCTCGACGCGGGTGACGCCCTGCGGGACGTTGACGGAGCCGGAGAGCGAGGCCTGGCTGACGGCGCCGTTCGCGTGCTCGCAGGTCAGCTCGATCCAGCGGCGCGGGTCGCCGGTGCCCCGGATGGCCACGACGGGCCCGACGGCCGCGTCCAGCAGGTCCAGCAGGTGGGGCCCCAGGTCCAGCAGCGCGCCGTGCTCGAGTCGCCAGGAGGTCGCGAAGTCGCCGCCCAGGAAGGCGCCGTGCACCAGACAGGAGCGGGCCCCGAGGACGTCGAGCCGGCGAGCGGTGTCGAGGAACGTCCGCACCACCGGGTGATACCGGTTGCTCAGCACGAGCTGGGAGACGACCCCGGCCTCCTCGACGGCGTCCGCGAGCCGCCGCGCCGACGGCAGATCGCCGCCGAGCGGCTTCTCCAGCAGCAGCGCGCGGCCCGCCCGCGCCGCCCGGGGTGCGAGGTCCGCCTGCACGGCCGGGGGCACGGCGAAGGCCACCGCCTCGCAGCGGTCGAGCAGTTCCTCGAAGCTCGCGGCGACGCCGGCTCCGTACGGCGCGGCGGTCTCCCGCGCCGCCTCGGCGCGCCGCGCCCACACGGCCGTCAGCCGCGTCTCGGGACCGGCGGCGAGCACGCGCGCGTGTACGGCCCGCGCCCAGGGACCCGCACCGACGAGCCCGACTTCGACCGGGGGAAAGGACCAGGCCGACGGAGTGCCGTTCACGGAAGTCCGTTCTGTCGTCTGTCATGTGTTGTCTGCCGGGCGCCATGAATGCCCGGGATGCCGGAACTCCATCACGAACGGGCGGGTCCTGACCAGGTCCGAAGCGGTGTCCGTCCCCGGGACCGCGCACGCCGGGGATCCGCGCCTCGCGCCTCTGTCGTACAACCGGTGCACAGCGCCATCATTCGGTCATGGATCCCACACACGACGAAGACGGCATCGCGGACGGCCCTTCCCTGCCCGCACTGCCGGAGGACTGGCAGCGGTGTCTCGCGGTGGCGGCGCACCCCGACGACCTGGAGTACGGTCCCGCCTGCGCGGTCGCCCGCTGGACGGCCCAGGGCAAACAGGTCGCGTATCTCCTCGCGACACGCGGCGAAGCCGGCATCGACGGTCTGCACCCGGACCGGGCGAAGCCGTTGCGCGAGGCCGAGGAGCGGGCCGGGGCCCTCGAAGTCGGCGTCGACACCGTCGAGTTCCTCGACCACCGTGACGGTGTCGTCGAGTACGGACCGGAGCTGCGACGGGACATCGTGCGGGCGCTGCGGCGCCACCGCCCCGAGGTCGTGGTCACCGGCGCGTTCACCGTCCGCATGATCGGCGGCATGACGAACCAGGCAGACCACCGCGCCGTGGGCCTGGCCGCCCTCGACGCGGCCCGGGACGCCGGCAACCGCTGGATCTTCCCGGAGCTGGAGAACGAGGGACTGAGGCCCTGGAACGGCATCCGTATGGTGTGCGTCGCCGGCGCCGAACAGTCCACCCACGGCGTGGACGTGACGGGAGAGCCGCTGGAGCGGGGCATCGCCTCACTGGCGGCACACGCCGAGTACACCAGGGGACTGGGCGACCAGGGTTTCGAGCCGGGCCCGTTCCTGACCTGGATGGGCCGCATGGCGGGCCGGGCGCTCGGCGTCGAGGCCGCGGTCCTCTTCGACGTCCACCAGCGCATCCCCGACGGTCCGCCGCCCTGGGTGTGAGCGGCCGCAGAACCGGGAGGACACGACGGACCGGCGCCCCGGCGGCGGAACTTGACCTGATCGAGGGTTTCTCCGGCCGGTCCTGAGCCTAGGCTGTGCGGCGTTGATCACCGCCACCATCCCTGGAGCGAACGTGACTCTGCCCCGTCAGCAGGCCTCCGGGCGCCCGGCCGTCCTCCGCCGGGAAGCCGTCGCCGCGGTCGTCCCCGTCGCCGTCGCCGCCCTGCTGGCGGCCGCCTCACCGGCGGCGGCCGGGACGGGCGGAACCCCCGGCGTGGGGGACCCGTACTTCCCCCTCGCCGGCAACGGCGGCTACGACGTCCGCCACTACGCCCTGACCCTCGGCTATGACCCGGCCGGCCGCCACCTCGACGGCAAGGCGGTCGTCACCGCCCGGGCCACCCAGCGGCTCACCCGCTTCGACCTCGACCTCAAGGGCCTGAAGGTCACCGGCGTCACGGTCGGCCACGAGAAGGCGTCCTTCCGCAGGGACGGCCAGGAACTCGTGGTGACGCCACGGCACCCGCTGCGCAAGCACCAGGAGTTCCGCGTCGCCGTCGCCTACGGGGGCACCCCCGGACCGGTCACCGATCCGGACGGCTCCTTGGACGGCTGGATCCCCACGGACGACGGCGCGTTCGTGGCCGGTGAACCGCAGGGCGCCATGACCTGGTTCCCGGCCGACAACCACCCCACGGACAAGGCCACCTTCGACATCACCCTCACCGTCCCCGAGGGACGCACCGCGGTGTCCAACGGCGTCCTGCTCGGGCAGCGGACCGCCCACGGCCGCACCACCTTCCGCTGGCGGCAGTCCGGGCCGATGGCCGCGTACCTCGCCACGGCGACGGTGGGCACGTTCGAGGTCGAGCGGTACACCACCCCGGACGGGCTCCAGGTGTACAACGCGGTGGACCCGCGCGAGGCGGCCGAGGCTGCCCCCGTCCTCAAGAAGCTGCCCTCGGTGCTCTCCTGGGAGAGCGGCCTGTTCGGCCCGTACCCCTTCCGGGCCGCCGGCTCGATCGTCGACCACGCCCCGCGGGTCGGCTACGCACTGGAGACCCAGACCCGCCCCGTCTACGACCGCGCGCCGGACCTGAGCACCCTCGTGCACGAGAGCGCCCACCAGTGGTTCGGCGACTCCGTCTCCCTGACCAGCTGGAAGGACATCTGGCTCAACGAGGGCTTCGCGACCTACGCCGAGTGGCTCTACGCCGAGCAGCACGGCGGCGACAGCGCGCAGAAAACCTTCGACGGCCTGTACGCGCGCCCGGCCGGCGACGACCTGTGGGAGTTCGCGCCCGCCGACCCCGGCGACGGCGCGCACATCTTCGCGACTCCCGTGTACGCCCGCGGGGCCATGGCCCTGCACAAGCTGCGCACCGCCGTGGGCGACCCGGTGTTCTTCCGCGTCCTGCGTGCCTGGGCCACCGGCCACCGCGGCGGCCACGGCACCACGGCGCAGTTCGTCCGTCTCGCGGAGCGGCTGTCCGGCGAGGACCTCGGCGCGCTGTTCCACACCTGGATCGGCACCGCAGGCAAGCCGCCCGCGGCGTGACGCGCGCCGGATGACCGGAGCCGTCCCGTCAGGCCGGCCGCAGCCAGAGCGTCGTCAGTGGCGGCAGGGTCAGGCGCAGCGAGGCGGGACGGCCGTGGCTCGGCTCCGGTTCGGGCTTCAGCGGACCGGGGTTGGCGATGTCGCTGCCGCCGTAGCGGGCGAGGTCGGTGTTGAGGACCTCGTGCCAGGCGGGCACGTCGTCCGGGACCCCGAGCCGGTAGTCGTGCCGGACGACCGGGGAGAAGTTGCTGACGGCGAGCAACGGCGTGCCGTCGGCGGCGTGGCGCAGGAACGCGAACACGTTGTCCTCGGCCGCGTCGCCCACCACCCACGAGAAGCCCGCGGGGTCCGTGTCGCGCTGCCACAGGGCGGGCGCGTTCCGGTAGACGGTGTTGAGGTCGCGGACGAGGTCGCGGACGCCGCGATGGTCCGGCTCGGCGTCGTAGGCGGGGTCGAGCAGCCACCAGTCGGGCCCGTTCGCCTCGGACCATTCGCCGCCCTGGGCGAACTCCTGCCCCATGAACAGGAGCTGCTTGCCGGGGTGGGCCCACATGTATCCCAGATAGGCGCGTTCGTTGGCGCGCTGCTGCCACCAGTCGCCGGGCATCTTGGCCACCAGCGCCTGCTTGCCGTGGACGACTTCGTCGTGGGAGACGGGCAGCACGTAGTTCTCGCTGTACGCGTACACCATCGAGAAGGTCATCTCGTTGTGGTGGTACTTGCGGTGCACCGGGTCCTTGGAGATGTAGACCAGCGAGTCGTGCATCCAGCCCATGTTCCACTTCAGCCCGAAGCCCAGGCCGCCGTCGGAGGTCGGCCGGGTGACGCCGTCCCAGGCGGTCGACTCCTCCGCGATGGTGACGACGCCCGGGTTGCGCCGGTACACGGTGGCGTTCATCTCCTGGAGGAAGGAGACGGCGTGGAGATCCTCGTTGCCCCCGTACATGTTGGGTGTCCACTGGCCGGGCTCGCGGGAGTAGTCGAGGTAGAGCATGGAGGCGACGGCGTCCACGCGCAGGCCGTCGATGTGGAACTCCTCGCACCAGTACACGGCGTTGGCGACCAGGAAGTTGCGCACCTCGCGGCGCCCGTAGTCGAACTCCAGCGTTCCCCAGTCGGGGTGGGCGGCCCGGTGCGGGTCTCCGTGCTCGTACAGCGGGGTCCCGTCGAACTGCGCCAGCGCCCAGTCGTCGCGCGGGAAGTGCGCCGGCACCCAGTCCATGAGCACACCGATCCCGGCCCGGTGCAGGGCGTCGACCAGGTACCTGAAGTCGTCCGGTGCACCCAGCCGGGACGTCGGCGCGTAGAAGCCGGTGATCTGGTAGCCCCAGGAGCCGCCGAAGGGGTGCTCGGCCACCGGCATCAGCTCGACGTGGGTGAAGCCGAGCTCGGCGACGTAGGCGGGCAGCTGCTCGGCCAGCTCGCGGTAGGTCAGGCCGGGCCGCCAGGACGCCAGGTGGACCTCGTACACCGAGAACGGCGCCTCGTGCAGCGGCACGTCCGCCCGGTGCGCCATCCAGTCCGCGTCGCCCCACTCGTAGGACGACTCCGTCACGATCGAGGCCGTCGCCGGCGGCACCTCGGCACGCCGGGCCATCGGGTCGGCGCGCAGGGTGTGCGTCCCGTCCGGACGGGTGATGTCGAACTTGTACGTCGCGCCCGCACCGAGGCCGGGGAGGAACAGCTCCCACACACCCGTGGAGCCGAGCGAGCGCATCGGGTACGCGGTGCCGTCCCAGTGGCAGAAGTCGCCGCAGACCCTGACGCCGCGGGCGTTGGGCGCCCACACCGTGAAACGGGTTCCGGTGACGCCGTCGTGGACCATCGGTTGGGCGCCGAGCGCCCGCCACAGCTCCTCGTGCCGCCCCTCGGCGATCAGATGCAGGTCGAGGTCGCCGAGGGCGGGCAGGAAGCGGTACGGATCCGCCACCTCGGACTCGTCGCCGTCGTACGCCACGAGCAGCGTGTACGCGGGGACGGCGTCGAGCGGCAGGACACCGGAGAACAGCCCGTCGCCCTCGTCGTGCAGCGGTGTTCGCTTCCCGTCGACCCGGACGCTCACGGTCCGCGCGTAGGGCCGCAGGACGCGGAACCGGACACCGCCCGGGACCGGGTGGGCGCCGAGCAGGGAATGCGGGTCGTGGTGGGCACCCGACAGCAGACGCGCGCGGTCCGTCGCGTCCATCGCGGCGGCCTGCCGTACGCCGCGGGTGTCCCGGCCGGACTGCGGCGGTCCCGCCCGGGAGGTCATGGGGGCGGGTTCCGGCGTGCCGGACGGCGGGGCGGGGGCCGACGGATCGGGGACGACTGCGGTGTGGGGTGCCACGGCTCTGGAGCCTCCTTGGACAGGGAAAGGGAGAAGGACGGGGTGGGCCGGACGCGGGCTACTGCCGGCGCGGATTCAACGGTGTCTCGGCGAGCCGGGTGATCGCCGCCATCGGCACGGGCAGCCAGTCGGGCCGGTGCCGGGCCTCGTACAGCACCTCGTAGACCGCTCGGTCCGTCTCGTACGCGCGCAGCACCTCCGGCTCCTCCCGGGGGTCCCACCGCGCCTCGGCGGCGTAGCCGGCGCAGAAGGCCTCGCGGCAGCGCTGCGCCCACTCCGGCCGCCACGGGCGACGGGAGCGGGCCGCGTAGTCGAAGGACCGCAGCATGCCGGCGACGTCGCGGGCGGGGGACTGGGCGCGACGTCGCTCGGTCAGCGGGCGTGCCGGTTCGCCCTCGAAGTCGATGACGAACCAGCGCCGGCCCGCGCACAGCACCTGACCGAGGTGCAGGTCGCCGTGGATCCGCTGGGCGGGACGGACCTTGTCGAGCCGCGCGAGCGCGTCGTAGGCGCTCCGCAGCCCGGTCACGTACGGCAGCAGCGCGGGGACGGACCGGGCGGTGGTGTGCAGGCGCTCGGTCATCGCCTCCGCGAGCCGCCTGTTGTGACGCCGGCTCGGGGTGTCGAGGGGGAAGGCCTCGGCGAGGGCCAGGTGCACCTCGGCGGTGGCCCCGCCCAGCGCGTACGCCTCCTCGGTGAAGTCCCGCTCCGAGGTGAGCGTCTCGAGCGCCAGGGCCCAGCCGTCGGTGGCGTCGCGCAGGTACGGCTGGAGCACGCCGAGGGTCGCCCGCTCGGGGTGCGAGGTGTGGAACCAGGCGGCCGGCGCGGGTACCCGCGTGCAGCCCTGCCGGGCCAGCGACGCGGGTACCTCGAGATCCGGATTGACGCCGGGCTGGATACGGCGGAAGACCTTCAGGATGAAGGAGTCGCCGTACACCAGCGAGGAGTTGGACTGTTCGGCGTCGAGCAGGCGCGGGGCGAGCCCGGCGGGCAGCGGAACCCGGGTGTCGCGCTCGAACCGCAGTGGCCCGGCGGTTCCCGGGTGGCGCAGCCGCTCCAGCAGCAGCCCCGCCGCCTCGGAGTCCTGAAGGGCGTCGTACACCATGAGGCCGGCCAGCGGGCCCTCCTCGGCACGGCCGATGACGGCGGGCGCCAGTCTGGGCGGCAGGAACTCCCGCACGCCCAGCAGCAGCTGGTAGCAGTCGTCGGGCGGGGGAGTGGTGCCGGGCCCGCGCCCGGCCGGCGGGGCCTCGTGCTCGGCCCGTACCAGAAGATGCAGACAGCCCGGGTGCAGCTCCGTCACCGACAACAGGGTCAGGTCCGTGATGGTCCGGCCCTTCCCCGCGAACCAGCGCTGCCGCGGCAGCCATGCGTGCAGCAGCTCGGCGAGCGAGCTGAGCAGCGGGGCGCGATCGAGGCTGCTCGGTCTTTGCAGTGCGCTCTTCGGCATGGCGACGCGTCCTTTCAGGTACACGGTCAAGAACGCCGGATGACGCGGGAGGAGAGGGCACGGAGCCGGAACCAGTAGAAGCCGTGGCCCGCCAGCGTCAGCAGGTACGGCAGCTCGCCGATGGCCGGGAAGCGCACTCCGCCGATCAGTTCCACCGGGTGCCGGCCGTCGAATTCCCGCAGGTCCAGCTCGGTCGGCTGGGCGAAGCGGGAGAAGTTGTGCACGCACAGGACGAGGTCGTCCTTGTACTCCCG
>NZ_JBWKDS010000076.1:0-14887 GCF_056435845.1 Streptomyces sp. NPDC043867
CCCCCCCCCCCCCCCCCCCCCCCCCCCCCCCCCCCCCCCCCCCCCCCCCCCCCCCCCCCCCCCCCCCCCCCCCCCCCCCCCCCCCCCCCCCCGCGAGCGTGAAGGGTCAGGCGCTGGCGATGAGGTCGAGGGTGGATTCGATGGAGTTGAGCTGGGCGACGATGTGACGTACCCACTTGTCGTTCGGGTGGGCGGCGGCGTGCGGGGCGACCGTGCCGGTGATGAACCGGCGGAACTGGGTCAGCTTCTCCCTGACCACCGCCCGTTCGTATGCCTCCAGCGCGGCCCGGTCGGCGCCGAGCTGGTAGCCGTCCGTGCGGGTCCAGATCAGCGGCGGCCAGCCCTTG
This sequence comes from Streptomyces sp. NPDC043867, assembly GCF_056435845.1. Classification (NCBI taxonomy): domain Bacteria; kingdom Bacillati; phylum Actinomycetota; class Actinomycetes; order Kitasatosporales; family Streptomycetaceae; genus Streptomyces; species Streptomyces sp. NPDC043867. Next base: position 348 of record NZ_JBWKDS010000076.1, read on the forward strand.
GAGGCGGCCTCGTCCTTCAGGGCCGCGATCCCGGACCGGACCTGGCTGGGCGACAGGCCGCTGGCGCGGACCAACTGGTGGAACTCAAGCCCGGCGGGCCTGACCTCGAACAACACGAAGCGGACGGTGTCCGCGTGCCGCCGGGCGGCATCTCCCCGTCGCCGCGAGGCGCGGGGCACCCCTACTCACCCTTCAGCAGACGAGCCAGCTCGTCGTCCATGTCGACCTTGCCGGTATCCACCGCGTTCTCGATCCAGTCCAGCGTCGCCCGCACCTTCGCGACGTTCTGGTGCACGATCGTCCGCTCGTCCTCGCTCAGCGTGCGATCCCGCAGGCCGGGAACCGCCCGGCCTGCTGCAGCCACGAACGAGTGACAGGCGGTGACCAGGTCCAGGAACTCCACCGTCCGGTCGATCTGACGGACGGCCGGGGCGACGGGGCTGGTGTCCTCGAAGTGCTCGCGGGCTTGCCGGCTGCGTTCGGTCTGGGCATGGTTGACCTGGAAGCGGGCGGTGTCGTCGCTCATCGCCTTGAAAGCGACGTCCGGCCTGCGAAGCAGGCTGGTCGCGGCCGTCGCCGCGACCGACTCGTCGCGGGTGAGTTCCTCCACCACCCGGACCTTGTTCTCCATGGAGACTTTGGCCGCGACCTGCGGACGCTTGAGGAAGTCTGTGGTCACCGTCGCGGCGACCTCCGGTTCCTGGGCCAGGTGGTGGATCGCCGTGATCTTCTCCTGCGGCGTCTCCGGATTGTCGACCGTCCACCCCACCCGCCGTTTGGCGTCGTCCGCCGTCCATCGCGTCTTGCCCTCGGGCGGGTTCTTGATCGCCGTGAACCTCTCCGCGTCGTCCTCGATCCGCGCCAGGATGCGGTGGATCGTGAACGAGACCCCCGCCCGGCGATGCTCTTTCGGCCAGCGCGACGCGGTCCACCTGGCGTTCCTCACCGTGCTGAATGTCAGGCCGATGTCGTCGGCCAGACGCGCCAGGGACTGCTTGATCGTCCACTCGGCGTCCCCGGTGCCTCCACGGGGCCGGACCGGCTCGATCTCCAGAGCGCGGTCACCGATCGTGAACGACCCCTGGCTCTGCTGTTCGACGACTTTCCGCAGCTCGGCCACGATCTGCTCGTAGCGGGACTGGCTGACGGCTCCGACCTTCTCGGTCTCCTCGGACATGGCTTTCACCACCCAAGTGCGGGCCAAGGCACGGCACTTCACCGTGACGGGACAGGGCCCGCTTCCTGAACCGAGAGTCAGACCGCAAATCCGAAGATCACAACGAATGACCGCAATTGACCGAGTCGTGAACGAAACTGGTCTCCGGATGTGTTCGCCCAGCAGTCACTGTGAACGATCCGCGAACGGTTCCTTCCGGCGCCTCCAGGCCCTCACCACGCACCGCCTGGAGCAGTAGACGGCGTCCGAGCGACGGTCGACGCCGGCCACCCACCGGTCCCCGCACTCCGGGCACTCCACCTCGCCCGCACCGTCTTGGACGGCCGCCAGGCGCTTGCGCAACCGGCGTTCCGTCCGCCACTGCCTGGCACGACACGCCGACGAACAGAACACGGCCGTCGGCCGGGCGCTCGGCCTCAGCCGTTCGCCGCAGCCCCGACAGGTCCTCTCCCCGGCCTGCTTGGCGTCCTCGGACACCCCGCCAGCCTAGGGCCCAAGGCTACTCAGGACCGGGGATCAGAAACAGCTACTGAGGAAAGGCGGGACGCCGACGTCGGCGTCCCGCCCTCCCGTCCCGTGACTCACGCGGTGGCCGGCTCCGGCACTTCGAGGCACTTAGCGACCCGGCGGGCCATCGCAGCCACCTCCGGCGGGAACCGGTCCAGCGACCCGAGGTCGTCGCACAGTTTGGCCCGCAGCCCGTGCAGGCACGCCATCGTGAACAGCACCTCCGGATGGTCCTCAGGCCGCTGCGCCGCCTCCGCCTCGCGCTGCCCGCGGCCGTACAGCATCCGCACCGTCCCGAGTTCGCTGGCGTCGGCGGGCGCCGCCTGCCCGAGCAGGCCCGCCAGGTGCGCCCGGTCGTCCTCCTGTGGTCCGTCGGCCCGGCTCTGCTGCTGGTTGATCTGGAGGTAGCCGTTCAGGGTCTCCGGGTCCATGCCGTCCTGCTCGCAGTACGCGGCGATCAGCATGGCCACGCTGTTCATGGTGTCGGCCGCGTCGGTGGCCCGGTACAGCGTCATCCGCTTCCAGTCCCGGGCGACGTCCGAGGCCGCGTAGCTCATGACCTCCTGGCAGCGCTCGGCAGCCTCGTACACCATCTGGTTGACCGCGCGGCGCATCGGCTCGGGCATCGGGGTGTGTTCCATGGCCGCACGCTAGAGGGACCGCGCACCCGGAGTCTGCCGTCGCGGTCCTCGCTCACCCGGACGCAGCAGCACAGCGTCTGTCCGGCGCTGCTTCACCGGGGCCCGTGAGCGCCCCTTGACGCTGGCTCCGGCCTGCGGGACGGTCGTCCCGCAACTACGCGCAACCGCTCGCTTCGGAGGGAATCATGGCGTTACTTTTCTTCGGCACGGACCCGAACTCGGGTGGAGGGAACTGCCCTGCGGTGTGGGTGGACACCGACACCACTGAGGGGCCGCAACTGGTTCTGCAGGGCAAGTTCGCCGACGCGGCGACCCGGGCCACCTGCCGTCAGGACAGCCCGCCCGCAGAAGACGAAGGGGTCATCCGGATCCCGGTCCGGATGGTGGAGCAGATCAGGAAGGCGTGCGATGCCGCAGAAGCCGCCCACGCCCAGCATTGAAGACCTGCTCGACTCCGCCCGGCAGCACGCCCTGCACCTGGAGCTGCGGGACGTCTACGCCGTGGGGGAGGAGCGAGAGGTCTTTGACGCGTTCCTGCGCGACGGGAGCGTGCCCACGGACGACTCGGAGTACTGGAGCGGGTGGCTGCCGCTGGTGGAACGGACCGTCGCCCGCGGGGTGAAGGTCCGCCGGGCCCGGATCGTGTCCGAGCCCGTCACCGACTACATCCGCTTCGAGCACGCCATCACCGACGCCAACCTCCGCGCCGGCGAACAGGTCCGCTGGCTGCCCCGCCGCCGCGCCTCCGCCCTCGCCCTGCCTGGCAACGACTTCTGGCTCATCGACGACCGGATCGTGCGCTGGAACATTTTCTCCGGCGACGGCCAGGCCCTCGAGCCCGACCACACCGACGACCCGAGCGCGGTCAAGCTGTGTACCGAGGCGTTCCGCTCGGTGTGGGAGCTGGCCACCGACCACGCCGACTACCGCATCTGACCGACGCACAACCTCAAGGGCCGCCACCTCATGACGACCGCCTCCCCATCGTCCAGCGCACAGGCGGCCCGTGAGGCGCTCGCCGTCCGGTTGCAGCACCTGCGCAAGGACGCCGGCCTCACCGGGAAGGAACTCTCCGCCCGGTGCGGCTGGCACCCCGCGAAGACCACCCGCATCCAGAAGGGCGCGGCCGCGCCCTCGGACGCGGACATCCGCACCTGGTGCGCGGCGTGCGGCGCAGACGACCAGGCCGACGACCTCATCGCCACCGCCCGCGCGGTCGACTCGATGTACATGGAGTGGCGCCGCCTGCACCGCAACGGCATGCGCCAGGTCCAGCAGGACTGGTACGCCCTGCACGAGCAGACCCGCCACTGCCGGGTCTACGTCTCCAACGTGCCGCCCGGCTTCCTCCAGACGCCGGCCTTCGCGACCGCCCTCATGAAGCAGATCACCCGCTTCCAGGGCACCCCCGACGACGTCGCCGAAGCCGTCGCCGCCCGCGTCGCCCGCTCCCGGTTCCTCTACGAGGGCGGCCACCTCTACGTCGTCCTCCTCGAGGAATCCGTCCTGCGCTACCGCACCGCCGCCCCCGAGGCGATGCGCGGGCAGCTGCGCCACCTCCTGGCCGTGATGCCGCTCGCCTCCATCTCGCTCGGGATCATCCCGTTCACCGCGCAGCGCACCGTGTGGCCGCTGGAAGCCTTCTACGTCCACGACGACACCACGGCCGTGGTGGAGACGCTGACGGCGGAGATCAATGTGACGCAGCCCCGCGAAGTCGCCGACTACGCCAAGGCGTTCGCCGGCCTCGCGGAGATGGCCGTGTACGGCGACGCAGCCCGCGCCCTCATCCAGGCCGCGATCGACGCCCTGGAGTGAAGTTCCGCAATTACCCGCAATCTCGTTGAGAACCGCGCGGCGGCCTCCGTAGCGTCGAACGACACCGACGCACCAGCAACGGAGGCGGTGCCCCATGAGCGCACCCACACCCGCCGGCCCCGCACCCGAAGGACGCGGACTCCAGCCGCCCGCCTTCGGCCGGCCTTCCCCGGCGCTGCTCGCCCGCGCCGACCGCGGCTACGCCCGCTTCCTCGCCCAGGCCACCCCGGACGACCATCCCAGCGACCACAACCAGGACGACGTGGCGAGGCCCCGGTGAACGAGGACACCGTGCTCCACGACCCCCACGGCCTGGTCGACGTCGAACTCCCCCTTGACCGTGGCCCGCACGAGGCCCTCGTCACTGCTGTCCTTGCATGGAAGAACCCGGACCTCACGCCCCGCGACTACGAGCAGATGGCCCTCCAGCTCACCGGGCACGCCCGCGCGGTCGCCGCCGACGTCCAGCGCCACGCCGCCGCCCTGCCGAAGAACGACGGCCGCGGCGCCCTCGCCGAAGTCATCCTCCGCGAAGCCGCTGGACGCCTCTCCAAACCGCTACAGGGCACCGCACGCTGCGCCCAGAACCGCGCTCGGCTGGTACGGGCCCTCTACGAACGGCTGGACCGCCTCACCGAAACACTCCCGGCAGCCCCGCAGCGGTGCGCCTCGGAGCTGGAACCGCTTCCCACCTACCGGAGGGCTCCTGCCACACAAGCCCGCAGTCAACAGCCTGGTCCATGAAGGCTTGGTCCACCTGACTGCAAAGGACGCCTTCGTCATTCATGTTGGCCCACAACCCCGCCAGGAGGCCATGGATGCTGAACCGGTCCTCGCTTGGTGAGTCGCCGTAGCCGTGCGCTGGAATCGTTTGCTGCTCCTTGCCCGGCTCTAGCCAGGGCACCACGCCCTCAGCGAGGTACCGCTCCAGCTGCAGAACAGCGTGCACCGGAGCCTCGGGCCCGTACACCGTGGCGTAGAACTCCAGGTCAGACAGAAGCTGCGCGTCACTGACCTCGTGGCCGCGATACTTCGTATCCCAAGCTCGCCATGTGTCGAGGGCGTTCGAGGACGTAGCTGCCCAGAGACGGTAGAAGGTTCCGGCAGGACGCTGTTCGTACAGAGCGAGCAGTGGCTCGGCTGCTGGCCGCTCAGGTCGTACCCGCCGGGGCTTCTTCGACTTCTGCCTGCCCATCTCGCTCATCCTTCCTGGCCTGACGGCAGTTCAACGAGGAACCTGCGCGGTAAGCAATCGACCGATGGGATGACTGTGACGGCGCGCTACGTGACACCCGGCCGTGGCCGTTCCCCGAGTCCGAGGACGCCGTCACCGCGTGCCTCGCCTCCGATCCCGCCGACCGGCCCACCGCGAAGGAGCTGACCGTCGCATGGTGACCCTGCGCGCCCTGGCCCTCGATGACGCCCCCGCTCTCACCCGCATCTACAGCGGGGCATCCATCCGGTACACCACCGGCAGGCCCCTCACCCTCGACCAGGCCCACGACAAGATCCGCGCGGCCCTGGCCCGAGCCGCCGAATCCCCCCGCGCGCAGTGGAGCTGGGGCATCCTCCACGAGGACGACCTGATCGGTCTGATCTCCCTGCGCCGACGCACTCCGGCCATGGGCACCCTCAGCTACATTCTCCGGGAAGACAGCTGGGGCAACGGCTACGCCACCCACGCCGCCCACCAGGTCGTCACCGTCGCCTTCACCGCCGCCGGCCTCAACCGGCTGGAGGCCATGCACCACCCCGACAACCCGGCCTCCGGCCGCGTCCTGGTCAAAGCCGGGTTCACCCGCATCGGCACGGCCGACCGAGACACCGAACTCGGGACCGTCCCCTACGAGCTGTACGCGCTGGAGACCGGCAGCATCTGAACCAGCGCAGTGCGTACGCTGCATGCGTTTGGCCTGCCTTTTCGAGGAAGAGTTCACCGAATGACGGACAACCCGCTCGTGCCTGGACCGCGCCGGGACATGGCGATGCACAACGACTGGTGGGCTTCGGGCTGGGACCACGTCCTGCCCCGCCAGGGCTTCCCGCTGACCATGCTGATCGGGACCGCGAGCCAGCCCGGCTTCACCGGTTCCCTGGACGACCTTCTACAAGAGATCTTCGACGGCCGCTGGGACATGATCGGCGGCGACCTCGACGGCGCGCTCACCTTCTCCTGGCCGGATGAGGAGTGGGACTACGAGGACGCGCCGGAGGGGCCCGAAGCGAACGAGGCGAGCCGCTGGGAGAAGTTTGGCGCCATGCTCACGGCCGCCGGCTACCCGGTGCCCCGGACCGTGCGGGACCTGTCCGAGCTCTACCTGACATGGGGCCTGGCCAGCCGCGAGGAGACGCCGGAAGGCACCCGGTGGTCGATGCCCGCCGCGCTGCCGCTGCCCGGTGACCTGCTCTCCCTGGACGCTGACCTCGCCAAGCGGCTCGACTGGATCCGCTGGACCATGCGCACCGGCCCGCTCGTTGACGGGCTCATCAACCACCTGGTCGACGAGCTGGGCGAACCGCGCGAGGTCCTCACCTCCCTGGACCGACTGGCGGCCGCCACCAACCAGGACACCGACAACGTCCGCCTCGCCCTCGCAGAGCTCGTGCAGTCAGGGGACGCCCAGGTGCAGCGGGGCCAGGAGCCGGCCGACGCCGAACGCCTGGAGGCACACCAGCGCTTCCGCCTGATCATGGACTGGGAACACTTCCACGAGCACCGGTTGCAACTGAGCCTCGCGGGCGACGACGCGTGACGAGCAAGCCGGGAACACCAGACACCCGCCTGATCGTGCTCCGTGGCAACAGCGCCTCGGGGAAGTCGTCCGTCGCGGCCGGCCTGCCCGAGAAGTTCGGGCGCAACCTCGCCATCGTCGCCCAGGACAACCTCCGCCGGATCGTGCTGCGCGAACGCGACCGGTCCGGCGGCGCCAATATCGGCCTGATCGACCTCACGGCCGCTACGCCCTGGACCACGGCTTCCACGTCGTCCTGGAGGGCATCCTGTACGCCGACCGCTACGGCACGATGCTCCAGGACCTGGTGCGCGCCCACCAGGGCGTCACACGGTGCTACTACCTCCACGTGCCCTTCGAGGAGACAGTGCTCCGGCACGCGACGAAACCAGACGCCGAGTACCTTGCGCACGTCAACGAGGGCCACCTACGCGACTGGTACCGAGAGAAGGACCTGCTCCCCAACAGCGCACCGCGGGCGGCCGCCCGACCAACGAACACCGGGCTCGCCGTGACGCCGTCGGCCCGATCCCGTACGAGGAGTGGCGGAAGGAGGGCCTCATCCCAGAGCAGCGGACGTACACGATTCCGGCCGTGCTCAAGGAGTCGGAGAAAGCCCGCGCCGACTTCAACGTGGACACCGCCCTGGCCGACGGTGTGGCGGTCGTCCGCATGTTCCTCGCCGACCGGCTCGGGTTGCTCCTCCAGGGCGAGGAGGCCATGGACCGCATCGACGACGCCGTGCGCAAACTGATCGAGGTCCGCGGCCCGGTGGGGACGGCCGACGTGGTCACCGTCCTCGCCAGCCAAATCGCCTCGCTGCTGACCGCGAGCGCCGGCCTCGACGGCGACCCGGAAGCCCTGTTCGACACGATGATCCGCGCGCAGATCGACACGGCCCGCACGATGCAGAAGATCCAGAAGGAGCGCACCGAGAGTTGACCCGGTCGGCCCGCTACGCCCGGCCCTGCTCGTGGGTGTCACCGGCAGCGGCGTAGCGGGTGAGGTCGACACCGGCTGAGCGGGCTTCCTTGAGCCGGATGGACACCAGACCGGTGGAAACATTCAGCTCGCGCGCGATCTCGTACCCCTTCCGCCCCTGCCGGTGCAGCTCGACGATCTGGTCCCGTCGTTGCCGGGACCGGTCCTCGTACGCCGCGCGTTCCTCGGCGATCATGCTGCGCACGGTCCGCGGGGTCACTCCGAACCGGTCCGCGAGCTCGCGAGCCGTCGCGGTGCGACGCTCGCGCATGGGCCCCTGCGTCACGGCTTCCCCTTCATGTACTCGAGCATCGCTGCGGTGCGCTCGTTCCGGCGTGTAGCACGCCCTGCGCCGCCCTTCTTGGCACGGGCGGACTGGATGGCGACGAAGGTGGCCTCGTAGACCGCCGCACCGTCCTTCCACATCCTGGAGCGCGTCGTGATCCACCGGTGGATGCTGTTGGCGATCGAACGCGCCTCCACGGCCGGCAGCGGTTCCGCGAATTCGGCGTTTCGGGTGTGTACTTCGGCGTGGATGGCGGTGTGCAGGGTGTCGGGGCTGCCGAAGTGGTGGCGGACCTCGCGGTACGCCCAGGTCCGGGCGGTCTCGAAGATCGAGCAATTGCGTCCCAGCCCTGTGATGTTGGTGCGGAACCGCTTGGTCTCCCGCCAGCGCGCGGGCGGCATGTGGCCGCTCAGCGCCTCCTCCAGGCCGCCGAGCGTGTGGAGTCCGCCGTGGAGCCACTCGGTGCTCCAGTCCGTGTGCAGCGGGTTCTTAGTCATCAACCCCGAGTACGCCGCATCACCGTCCAGCGCGCGGCGCAGGCCCTCGGTGACGGCGGCGGCATAGGCCAGTGGCTTGCGCCGGGCGTACTCGGTCCGCGTCACCGCCTCCGCCAGAGCCCACACCGCATGAGCATGCCCGTTCACCGGGTTCTCCACGACCGCGTTGGGTAGCGGGTGCGACCCCACCGACGACACCGCCCGCAGCACCGCGTCCGAGTGGTCCACGTCCACGACGAGGAGATTGCTGATCGCCGACGGGTTCGCCTCCACGTACCGACGGGTCATCGCCACCGGCCGCTGCTCCCGCCGGATCCCCTCCTGAAGCCGGTTCGTCGCGTACGGCCGCAACGGCAGCCACAGCTCGTCCCACTGCTCAGCGGGCGACTCCATGTTCATGCGCTGATCATCTAGGGGTGCCGCAGCCGAGAAGGACCTGACACGCCGTGAACTTCAAAGTAGGTCGCGAGCCAAGTCAGATGATTGGGGGCTCTCCCTCAGCTCCCACCGCGCAGAGGGAGAGCCCCGAAAACGACTCATCTTCAAAGTAGGTCGCGAGCCAAGTCAGATGATTGCGGGGAGGAGCGGCTTTCGCCGGGAGCCCCGGACCGTCGCGTAGGGCCGGATCTTCAAAGTCCGTCACGAAGCCAAGTCAGATGGTTGAGGCACTCCGGCCTGCTACTGCTGCGCCCGGCAACCGGCACGGGAGGACTTCACCGGGGCCGCATCTTCAAAGTCCGCCACGAAGACCAAGTCAGATGGTTGGGCATCCCGACCCGGGGAAGCCCAAGACCGCTCGCCACAGGCAGCCACAGATTCAAGGTCGGTCAGGAGCCAAGTCAGATGGTTCAGCTCTCCCCGCCGGGAGCTACGACCTGTCCCCGACTCCCCCACCAGCCCCGGCCGCCCCGTAGTTCGCCGGGGGAGCACCCCGAAGATCCCAGGGCCTACACGCACGCCAGTGCGATGCTCGCGGCCCAGAAGCCCCGGCATCGCACCCCAGTGCGTGTAGAGCCTGGGGCCGGTGCCTCTGGCCCCAGACAGCGAAGGACCCCGGGCCGCCCGCGCGCCCCGGGGTCCTTCCGCCGGTCTCACCGCCGCTCACCAGTCCCTACCTTGTTGATCGGGTTGAGCGAGCCATTCGTAGGGTTGGCTCACCCAGGGGTGCCGGGTGTGGCTTTCACCAGTCTGCCGTTGTTGTGGCTTCTGACGATTCGCCGCCCGGCGCCCCACGACGACTCGGCTGCTCATTAGGAATTGCGGCACTGATCGCTCAGTAGGGACTCGACAGCGAGGTCGTCCGTGGTACCTGTACGCACACGACCTACGGAGGAGCGAGTGACAGCGATCTGGGCCGGAATCGACGCTGGGAAGGCCCATCACCACTGCGTGGTGATCGACGACACCGGCAAGCGGCTGCTGTCCCGGCGTGTCGCCAACGAGGAGACCGAGCTGCTCAAGCTCCTCGCAGACGTCCTCGACCTGGGCGATGAAGCGGTCTGGGGCATCGACCTGGCGGACGGCGGGGCGGCCCTGGTCATCACGGTCCTGCTCAACCATGGCCAGCAGCTCTTCTACATTCCCGGACGGGCAGTCAACCGAGCCTCGGAGGGCTACCGGGGCGAGGGCAAGACCGACGCCAAGGACGCGGCGGTCATCGCCGACCAAGCCCGAATCCGGCGCGACCTCACACCCCTGCGTCCCGGCGACGAGCTGGTGTCCGAACTGAAGGTCCTCACCCGACACCGCCGTGACCTCAGCGACGACCGCACCCGGACCATCAACCGGCTCCGTGGCCACCTCACCGAGATCTTCCCCGGCCTGGAACGCGAACTCGACCTCGGCAACATCGGCCCCCTGGTGCTGCTGACCGGCTATCAGACCCCGGCCGCCATCCGCCGCACCGGCCGGCGGCGCCTGGCCACCTGGCTGCGCAACCGCAAGGTCCGCGGCGCCGACGAACTCGCTGCCAAGGCCGTCCAGACCGCCGAAGGGCAGCACACCGCTGTCCCCGGCGAGGACATGACCGCCCACGTGGTGCATTCCCTGGCCAGGGAGGTGATGGCTCTGACCGAGAAGATCGCAGAGATCGACAAACTCATCGAGGGCCGGTTTCGCCGCCACCGCGATGCGGAGGTGATCAGGAGCATGCCCGGCATCGGTGTCCTCATGGGCGCCGAGTTCCTGGCCGCCACCGGCGGAGACATGAGCGCCTTCGCCAGTGCGGACCGGCTGGCCTCCTTCGCCGGTGTCTCCCCAGTGCCTCGCGACTCCGGGAAGGTGAGCGGCAACCTCCATCGCCCCACCCGCTACAGCCGGCGCCTCCAACGCGTCTTCTACACGTCCGCGTTGATCAGCGTCCGATGCTGCGACGAATCCCGCCGCTTCTACGACCGCAAGCGCGCTGAAGGCAAACGACACAGCCAAGCCGTCATGGCACTTGCGCGCCGCAGGGTCAACGTTCTGTGGGCTCTTCTTCGTGACGGACGGTGCTATGCACCCACACCGTCCGTCACGCCGGCCGCTTGACATCTCTATTAGGAATCGTCAGGTGCGCTGCCCACCCACGCGATCGGCCGGCCCTCGCTGGTGCGGCCCCAGTGCGGCTCCTCCATCGAGGTCTCGTGCCCGTCGGGCAGGACGCAGATCCGCCCCCAACGGCCGTGCTTGCCCCCGCAGAGCCCGGCGAGCCCGTCCGCGTCGCCCTCCGCCACGGCCTGGTCGTAGCGGTCCTGGAACGGCTGAAGACGGGCCGACAGCTCCATGCCGAGCTCCGTCTCCGCCGCCTCCACCCGGTCCCGAGCTTCCTGCACCCCGGGGTCGGACAGCACAGCCGAGATGACGTCCTCCGTCTCCGCGAAGGCCCTGGTGCGGGCGTGCCGCCGCACGGCGTCCTGCACCCGCTGTTCCTCCGCTGCGCTCATCACGCCGCTCCCTCCGTGGCCGCCCACTCCAGCCCGAGGCCAGCCAGCGCGGCGAGCTTGTCGGCGGTCAGCTTGGCCCGGCGGCTCTTGCTGTTCGACAGGAACACCCCGAGCTTCACCTCCGCCCCGTCCTCCAGCCGCTCTACGTGGGCCCTGGGGACCTTCACAGAGCCTTCCCGGGCCTTGTACTGCGCCAGGGCCGCCACGCCCTTCTCGAAGGCGCTCAGCGGCGTCGTGGACGGCTTCGCGGACGCCTCCGGCTCCGGGGCCGGGGCGAACGGCGTGATGCCGAGCTGCTCCAGGCGCTCGCGCTGGCCGTCGTGCAGGGACTCCCACGCCTCCGGCGTGCGCTGCCTGGCCAGCCACTTCCCGATGTCCATGCCGTGGACCGTGAAGCCGGGCAGGACGTCGGCCTGGCCCTCCTCGTCGGCCACCAGCTCGCGCAGCGCGGCGTAGTGCCGCTGCCACTCCGCCGGCCACTTCGGGTTCCAGTCCTCGTCGACCTCCTTGAGCGCCGTCTCCCACTCGGGGTGGCCCTCCAGGGCACCGGGGCGCCGGAGGTTGGACAGCCACTGCCCCACCGGCCGGTCCAGCGCCGTCGCGGACCGGGGCGCGCACAGCGTCCAGTGCTGGTCGTAGTACGCCTTGGCGGCCTCCAGGTTCTCCTGGAACCGCTCATCGGCCAGCGACCAGACCATGCCGAGCTTCTCCAGCCGCTGGGCGCGCAGGCCGGTCATCTGCCCCGCCCCGTACGCCCGTCGCTGCTCCGCGACCCACTGCCCAAGGGGGTACGCGCCCTCCTTGTGCCCGTACGGAACCCGGGCGTGAAGCTCACGCTCGGTGAACTTCTTCAGCGACGCCCAGCCGCGAGCCCAGTCCTGCTTCTCCGTGTCGATCACGTTGAAGCTGACCCAGTCCGCGACCATCACCGGGTCACGCGGAGCCGCAAAACGCAGCAGCAGACGGGATTCGTCCTCGCCCTCCTCGGGCGGCGGACCGATGTACTCGGACGGCTGCGCCACGTCCTTCTGCGGCTCCTGCGGAATGGCCAGCAGCTCAATTGCCTCTTCATCGTGAGCGCGCAGACCTTCAAGAACCTTCACCAAAGGCCGATACGACCCGGAGGTGAACATGTCTTCCGGCTTTTCTCCGGGCTGGAGAAATACCGGCACGATCAGAGAGGCGACCTTGCCCTGTCCGGGCTTCTGCCGGAGCGCCCGGCCGATGGCCTGGACGATGTCGTGCGGCGCGCCCTTGGGGTCCAGCAGGGCCACCGAGTCGACCGCGCGGATGTCGACGCCCTCGCCCAGGACGCGGCAGTTCGAGAGGACGGCCCGCAGCGCGGTGGACCCGAAGCCGCCCAGGACGCCCCGCCGGCGCTCGGGGACGTGCTCCCCGCACAGCCAGTCCGCCCAGATCCGGGCGGGGTACTTCTCGGGCTGGTCGGCGTGCAGCTTCGCCGCCACCCGCTGAAGGCCCTCCGCGTATGCCTGTGCCTCTATCGTCCGGTGGTGGAAGGTGATGCACGTCGACAGGTTGTGCTCCCGCATCGTGTGCAGCAGCGCGGCCTGGAGCGCCCCCAGGCGCTCCCCGCGGACCTTCTCGCTGTGCCGCTCCTCGCCCATCAGTCGCTCGGGCGTGACGACCGGGTCCTGGAGCTCCAGGACGATGATCTGGTAGCGCGCCAGCAGGCCGCGCGAGACGGCCGACGCCAAGGTGAGCTTGTAGAGGACGGGCCCGAAGACCTTCTCGTCGTCCATGGAGGCCGCCATCTCGCGGGGCAGCGGGTCGCGCACCCCCTCCGCGACCTCGCGGTTCAGCCGCTCCTCCCAGATCCGCGGCGTGGCCGTCAGGTACAGCCGGCGGTGCGCCGGGATGACGGTCTGGTCGTGGATGTCCGCCCACGCCTTACCCATCGACCCGGAAGTCCGGTGGGCCTCATCGACCACGGCCAGGTCCACCGGGGCGAGCTGCTGGCCGTAGACGCCCTCGAACGCCTCCGCCAGGACGCCCAGGGACGCGTACGTGGCGTAGATGGTCACGGGCCCCGTGCTGTGCCACAGCGCCAGCTGCACGGGGTTGGTGGTGGAGCGGACCTTCATGCTCCACAGCTCCGGGTCGTCCTGGAGCGAGCACACGGCAACCGCCGGCCCCTTGTGCCCGGCGTCGTGCCACGCCTTCACCGTCTGCGCCAGCAGGTCCAGCGTCGGCACCAGCACGAGAATGCGCCCCTGGGGCACAATCCGCTTTGCCGACGCGGCGGCAATAATCGTCTTCCCCGTGCCACACGCGGCGTGCACCTGCCCGCGAAGGCCATTCCAGGGAATACCGCCCGGCGGGATATCGAAACCGCGCACAATGGCGGCAACGGCCTCGATCTGGTGGTCACGCAGTTTCACGGCCATGCCCCGTGTTCTCCTTTTCGCGGAAAGCGGCGCGTAATCAGAAAGGGAATCCCGGCGCGAGGTGCGCGGCGCTGGGGTGGTGGTGTCTGATCCCAGACTCTACACAGCGGCGACCCGTGATGCATCACTCACGCGCCAACTTCGCCCCCCAGGGTGATACATGACTCATTCTCGCCCACAGGCGACCGGTTGTCCTGTATGCTGGCGGGGTATTGGTGAACGTGAGCGGCCAGTTTCGAGGGTGGGGGAGGGGTTCGGGTGGAGCGCAGCGGAGCCCGTCGCTGCGGTGGGGCCGGCACCCCGTCAGACCGATGGTCCGTCACCTCCGTTGCGGGGGTGGTGGCTGGGATTCCCAAGCCCTACACAGGCCCGCGCGCGATGCACCTCCCCTTGCTGTCAGCCCAGGCAACCGCGCTTGCGCGGGTGCCCACAATTCGCGCTTGCGCGAATTGCCCTGCCTTTTGAATTCCGCTTGCGGAATTCCATTCCCGCGCTTGCGCGGGAATTCGCAGCGCGCTTGCGCGCTGCGCGCTCTATGCCCCGGCTTGCCGGGGCATATCCCGCTCCGCGGG
>NZ_JBWKDS010000077.1:0-11643 GCF_056435845.1 Streptomyces sp. NPDC043867
GGTGCAGTCCTAGACAGCTCCACCACACCGGAGGTCTTCGCCATGATCAAGCACCGGCGAGTGTCAACAACGCTCGTGATCAATACACCTAGGGCCTGTCTGACGATTCCCGTCTGACAGGCCCAGAGCCCGCTCGGGCCGGGTCACCGGGTGCCGTCGCGGAGTGGGCGAAGCCCCGGCCCCGAAGGTCCGGGGCCGGGGCTTCGCGCCGTCGTGCGGGGGTGGTGACTCAGATGCCGGCCGCAGCCGACAGGTCCTGCTTGATCATCGCCAGCAGGCCGGTCGCCCTGGTGCGTGCCTCGGGCAGGTCGGCGTGGCCGGCGACCGGCACCACGACCTCCAGGTAGCACTTCAGCTTCGGCTCCGTGCCGCTCGGGCGGACGATCACCCGGGCCCCGTCCAGCGTGTACCGCAGTCCGTCCGTCGGCGGGAGCGTCGCCGTGCCCCGCGTCAGGTCCTCGGCCTTCTCGACCGTCAGGCCCGCGAGCCGCGTCGGCGGCTGTTCGCGCAGGCGCCGCATCGCGCTCGCGATGACCGAGAGGTCCTCCACCCGGACGGAGAGCTGGTCGGTGGCGTGCAGACCGTACTCGACGGCGATGTCGTCGAGGAGGTCGAGCAGTGTGCGGCCCCGCTCCTTGAGCTCGGAGGCCAGCTCCGTGACGGCGAGGGCGGCGGTGATGCCGTCCTTGTCGCGTACGCCCCCGGGGTCGACGCAGTAGCCCAGCGCCTCCTCGTACCCGTACCGCAGGTTCTCGACGCGGGCGATCCACTTGAAGCCGGTCAGCGTCTCCTCGTACCCCACGCCCGCCTTCTCGGCGATCCGGCCGAGGAGCGAGGACGACACGATCGACTCGGCGAACGTGCCGCGCACGCCCCTGCGGACCAGGTGCTCGGCGAGCAGCGCGCCGACCTCGTCGCCGCGGAGCATGCGCCAGTCGGCGCCGTCCTTGACGGCCACGGCACAGCGGTCGGCGTCCGGGTCGTTCGCGATGATCAGGTCCGGCTCGCTCTCGCGCGCCTTCGCGAAGGCCAGGTCCATCGCGCCCGGCTCCTCCGGGTTCGGGAACGCGACCGTCGGGAAGTCCGGATCGGGTTCCGCCTGCTCGGCGACGAGCACGGGCTCCGGGAAGCCGGCCCGGGCGAAGGCGCCCAGCAGGGTCTCCTTGCCGACGCCGTGCATCGCCGTGTAGACGGTGCGGGCCGTGCGGGGCGAGCCGGGCGCGAGTACGGCGTCCGTACGGGCCAGGTAGGCGTCCAGGACGCTGTCGTCGAGGGTCTCCCAGCCGCTGTCCGGGCGCGGCACGTCGGCCAGGGAGCGCACGGCGTCGATCCGGGCCGCGATCTGCGCGTCGGCCGGCGGGACGATCTGCGAACCGTCGCCCAGGTAGACCTTGTAGCCGTTGTCGCGCGGCGGGTTGTGGCTGGCGGTGACCTCCACACCCGCGACCGCCCCGAGGTGCCGTATGGCGAAGGCCAGGACGGGCGTGGGCAGCGGCCGGGGGAGCACGGCGGCCCGCAGGCCGGCGCCCGTCATCACGGCCGCGGTGTCGCGGGCGAAGTCGGCGGACTTGTGGCGGGCGTCGTAGCCGATGACGACGAGGCCGTCGGTGCTGTCCTGCGCCTTCAGGTACGCGGCGAGGCCGGCGGCGGCCCGGATGACCACGGAGCGGTTCATGCGCATCGGACCCGCGCCGAGCTCGCCCCGCAGGCCGGCGGTGCCGAACTGGAGGGTGCCGCCGAAGCGTGCGGCGAGCTCGGTGACGTCCCCGGCCTCGATGAGCCCGGCGAGTTCCTCGCGGGTCTCCGCGTCGGGGTCCTCGGCCAGCCATGCCTCGGCCCGTGCGATGAGTTCGTCCTGCACGTGGGGTCAACCTCTCGTCTTCGTCTGCGTCGTACGTTGCCTTGTACCCCGGGGAGCCGCTGTTCCCCGAGCGCTCACTCCCCGGGCCCCGCCCGGCCCGGAAGACCTCGACTCGGACGGGGGCCGGGGCGGCGCTCCGGTGGTCAGATGCGGTCCAGCACCCGGGTGAGGAGCGCGCCCATGCGGGCGGCGGAGTCGCGGCCGGCCTGGAGGACCTCCTCGTGGTTGAGGGGCTCGCCCGTCATACCGGCGGCGAGGTTGGTGACGAGGGAGATGCCGAGCACCTCCGCACCCGCCTCACGCGCGGCGATCGCCTCGAGGACGGTCGACATGCCGACCAGGTCCGCGCCGATGACGCGGGCCATCCGGATCTCGGCCGGCGTCTCGTAGTGCGGGCCGGGGAACTGGGCGTAGACGCCCTCCTCCAGGCTGGCGTCGACCTCCTTGCACAGGGCGCGCAGCCGCGGCGAGTACAGGTCGGTGAGGTCCACGAAGTTCGCGCCGACGATCGGCGAGGTGGCCGTCAGGTTGAGGTGGTCGCTGATGAGGACCGGCTGGCCGGGGCGCATGCCCTCGCGCAGGCCGCCGCAGCCGTTGGTGAGCACGATCGTCTTGCAGCCGGCGGCCACGGCGGTCCGGACGCCGTGTGCGACGGCTGCGACGCCGCGGCCCTCGTAGTAGTGCGTGCGGCCCAGGAAGACCAGCGCCCGCTTGCCGCCGATGCGGTACGAGCGGATCTTGCCGCCGTGTCCCTCGACCACCGGCGGCGGGAAGCCGGGCAGCTCGGTGACCTGGAACTCGGCCTCGGGGACGCCGAGGGCGTCCACGGCCGGAGCCCAGCCGGAGCCCATCACGAGGGCGACGTCGTGGGTCTCGGCGCCCGTCAGTTCGCGCAGGCGCGCGGCGGCGGCGTCGGCGGCGGCGTAGGGGTCGCCCTGGATGTCGTCCGGAAGAAGAGATGCGTTCACGCGCATGAGGGTAGCCGGTCCGGGCCTACGCGCGTAGATGACAGAGCTCACGGTCCTGCGATCGTTGTCTTGTCGTTTCCGACGAAGAGAGGGATGAGCGGCGGCGGCGATGCCGCGGGGAACAGGGCCCGACGCGTGGCGCAGGCGCTCAGCAGGGGCGCTTGCGGAGTTCCATGACGTAGTCGTGCGGCGCGCCGGCCGACTCCGCCGCGTCGGCGATCTCACCGAGGTACCTGGCCGACGGCAGCCCGCCCTCGTACCCGTTCAGCACGTACACCCACGCGGGTTCCTCGCCCTCCAGGGTGTGCACCCGCACGCGCATGCGGCGGTAGATGTCGAGGCCGACGCCCTCCCAGCGGTCCATCGAGTCCTCGTCCAGTGGCGCGACGTCGTACAGCGCCACGAACACCTGGGAACGCGGTGCCTCGACGATCGTCGCCAGCGCGCCCTCCCAGCCCATGTGCTCACCGGCGAAAGTCAGCCGCCAGCCGTTCAGCCAGCCGGTGGCGCGCAGCGGCGAGTGCGGGGCGCGGCGCGTCATCAGCCGCGGGTCGAGATTGCCGGCGTACGCGGCGTAGAGCGACATGGGGTCGAGGGTACGGCAGCGACGACCCACGCCTCCCGTGTAACAGAAGTCCCTCGAATGCACGGACGGCGGCCCCCGGGCGGAAGCACCTTGGCGCGTGCGGGACAATGGAGTACGTGACTCGGATCGTGATCATCGGTGGCGGACCCGGCGGATACGAGGCGGCCCTGGTGGCCGCCCAACTCGGCGCGGAGGTGACCGTCGTCGACTGCGACGGTCTGGGCGGGGCATCGGTGCTCACCGACTGCGTGCCGTCGAAGACCCTTATCGCGACGGCCGAGGTGATGACCACCTTCGACTCGTCGTACGAGGAACTCGGCATCATCGTCGCCGACGACACCCCGCCGCTCGAGCAGGCCGCCCGGGTGGTGGGGGTCGACCTCGGCAAGGTCAACCGCCGGGTGAAGCGGCTCGCCCTCGCCCAGTCCCACGACATCACCGCCTCCGTGACCCGGGCCGGGGCACGCGTGCTGCGCGGTCGCGGGCGCCTCGACGGGCAGCAGGCCATGGACGGCTCGCGCAAGGTCGTCGTACGGGCCGTCGACGGGAGCGAGGAGACCCTCGTCGCGGACGCGGTGCTCATCGCGACCGGCGGGCACCCCCGTGAGCTGCCCGACGCGCAGCCGGACGGGGAGCGGATCCTGAACTGGACCCAGGTCTACGACCTCGACGAGCTTCCCGAGGAGCTCATCGTGGTCGGCTCCGGTGTCACCGGTGCCGAGTTCGCCGGCGCCTATCAGGCGCTCGGGTCACGCGTCACGCTCGTTTCCAGCCGTGATCGCGTGCTGCCGGGCGAGGACCCGGACGCCGCGGCCGTGCTGGAGGACGTCTTCCGGCGCCGCGGCATGAACGTCATGGCCCGTTCGCGCGCGCAGGCCGCCAAGCGGGTGGGCGACCGGGTCGAGGTCACGCTCGCCGACGGACGGGTCATCACCGGGTCGCACTGTCTGATGGCCGTCGGCGCCGTCCCGAACTCCACCGGCATGGGGCTCGAGGAGGCCGGGGTCAAGGTCAAGGAGTCCGGGCACATCTGGACCGACAAGGTGTCCCGGACGACGGCTCCCGGTGTCTACGCCGCCGGGGACGTGACCGGGGTCTTCGCCCTCGCCTCCGTGGCCGCCATGCAGGGCCGCATCGCGATGTACCACTTCCTCGGCGACGCGGTCACCCCGCTGAACCTGAAGACGGTGTCGTCGAACGTCTTCACCGACCCCGAGATCGCGACCGTCGGGTACACCCAGGCCGACGTCGACGGCGGCAAGATCGACGCGCGGTTCGTCAAGCTGCCGCTGCTGCGCAACCCCCGCGCCAAGATGCAGGGCATCCGCGACGGTTTCGTCAAGATCTTCTGCCGGCCGGGTACGGGGATCGTGGTCGGCGGTGTCGTCGTCGCGCCGCGCGCGTCGGAGCTGATCCACCCGATCTCACTCGCGGTCGACAACAATCTGACCGTCGAGCAGGTGGCGAAGGCGTTCACGGTGTATCCGTCCCTGTCGGGGTCGATCGCCGAAGTGGCCCGGCAGTTGCACACCCGGAAGAGTGCGGACGAGGGCTGACGCGGGCGTCCGGGGCTGACACGGGGCGTCCGCCCTGGACGCGGTCCGGCCGGGGCGGACCGGGGCGGGGCGGGGCCGGGCGGGCGAAGGTGAACGATGGGGGACGGGCCGGGGGTGGCGCGTATACCACTTCTTGTCCTGCTGTGCGAACAACTTCTGCTATTCGGCGCAAACTGCTGAAAGCAGACGGTCGTTGGGGTTACTGTCAGTTTCGTGTTCGCTGCAGAACGTCGCCAATTGATCCTCGAAATGGTGCGAGCGAACGGGGCCGTGTCGCTCCGTGAGCTCGCCCGCGTCGTCCAGACCTCCGAAGTGACCGTACGGCGGGACGTGCGCGCACTGGAGGCAGAAGGACTCCTCGACCGCCGGCACGGCGGTGCGGTATTGCCGGGCGGGTTCACGCGGGAGTCCGGCTTTCCGCAGAAATCGCATCTCGCGACCGCCGAGAAGACGGCCATCGCCGATCTCGCCGCGGGTCTCGTCGAAGAGGGCGAGGCCATCGTGGTGGGGGCGGGAACCACCACCCAGGAGCTGGCCCGCCGGCTCGCACGGGTGCCCGGTCTGACCGTCGTCACCAACTCCCTGCTGGTGGCCCAGGCGCTGGCCCATGCCAACCGCGTGGAGGTCGTGATGACCGGCGGCACCCTGCGGGGCTCCAACTACGCCCTCGTCGGCAGCGGGGCCGAGCAGTCGTTGCAGGGGCTCCGGGTGTCGCGGGCGTTCCTCTCGGGGAGCGGTCTGACCGCCGAGCGCGGGCTGTCGACGTCCAACATGCTGTCGGCGTCCGTCGACCGCGCGCTCGTGCAGGCGGCCGGGGAGGTCGTGGTCCTCGCCGATCACACCAAGCTCGGCACGGACACGATGTTCCAGACCGTGCCGACGGAGCTGATCACCCGGCTGGTGACCGACGAGCCGCCGGCGCACGACGACCGTGCGGCCACGGAGTTGCAGGCCCTGGCCGACCACGGGGTGCAGATCGTGGTGGCCGGGTCGGCGTCCTCGGCGTCCTCCGCGAACGGCGGGGGTGGCGCGGGGGGTGATGCGGGCCCGGCGGGGCGTCAGCCGCGCCGGGACATGCCGTTGCCCGGGCCGCGGCGGGGGCAGGTGCCGGGGGTGCAGTTGCGGAGCGCGACCGTGCTGGGGGAGCAGGCTCCGGGGGAGCGGGCCCGGGTGGCCGACTTGCGTCGTCGCTGACGGATTCTGGCGGGGGCGCCTTGACCGGGGGGTGCCTGGGCCCGGGGTGCCTGCGCCCCGGGGGTTGCTTGACCGGGGTGCCGTGCCCGGGGTGCCTGCGCCCCGGGGCTTTGGGCGGGGGCGCTTCGGCCCGGTGGGTGGGTCGGGGCCGCGCCGGTGCATCCGCCCGTTGCATGTCGGGCGTGTGCGTGGGTTGCGGGGTGGACCGGGGTTGTCTGCCCGACCTGCAACGGGCATTTGATGTACCGGCACGGCCCCTTCTGTGGGAGGGCGGCTGCTGGTCGTGCCGATTGCGGTGCGGGACCGGCTCGGCTCCCTCTGTGGGAGGGCGGGTGCGGACCGTGCCGATTGCGGTGCGGGACCGGCACGGCCCCTTCTACGGGAGTGCGGGTCGTGTCGGCGTGCCGCTGGGCGGTGACGCGGAAGCGCCCGGCGCCTGTGAACAGGGGCCGGGCGCTTTCTGGTGTCGGGGTCAGTCCTTGATGTCGCAGATGGGGGCGCCGGAGGTGAGGGAGGCGCCGACTTCGGCGGTGAGGCTCTTGATGGTGCCGGAGCGGTGGGCGTTGAGGGGCTGTTCCATTTTCATGGCTTCGAGGACGACGATCAGGTCGCCTTCGTTGACCTGCTGGCCTTCTTCGACGGCGACCTTGACGATGGTGCCCTGCATGGGTGAGGCGAGGGTGTCGCCGGAGGCGGCGGGGCCGGACTTCTTGGCAGCGCGGCGTTTGGGGCGGGCGCCGGCGGCGAGGCCGGTGCGGGCCAGGGACATGCCCAGGCTGGAGGGCAGGGACACCTCCAGGCGCTTGCCGCCGACCTCGACCACCACGGTCTCGCGGCCCGCTTCGTCGTCGGTCTCGGTCTCGGCGGGAGCGGTGAAGGCGGGGATGTCGTTGACGAACTGGGTCTCGATCCACCGTGTGTGGACGGTGAACGGCTCGGTGGAGCCGGTCAGTTCGGGAGCGAACGCCGGGTCCTGGACGACCTTGCGGTGGAAGGGGAGCGCGGTGGCCATGCCCTCCACGGTGAACTCCTGCAGTGCGCGGGCGGCGCGCTGCAGGGCCTGTTCGCGGGTGGCGCCGGTGACGATGAGTTTGGCGAGCAGGGAGTCCCACGCCGGGCCGATCACGCTGCCGGACTCCACGCCCGCGTCCAGGCGGACGCCGGGGCCCGAGGGCGGGGTGAAGGCGGTGACGGTGCCGGGGGCGGGCAGGAACCCGCGGCCGGGGTCCTCGCCGTTGATACGGAACTCCAGGGAGTGGCCGCGCAGGACGGGGTCGCCGTAGCCGAGTTCCTCGCCGTCGGCGATGCGGAACATCTCGCGGACCAGGTCGATGCCGGCGACTTCCTCGGTGACCGGGTGCTCGACCTGCAGACGGGTGTTGACCTCCAGGAAGGAGATCGTGCCGTCCGCGCCGACCAGGAACTCCACGGTGCCGGCGCCGACGTAGCCGGCCTCGCGCAGGATCGCCTTGGAGGAGGAGTACAGCTGCTCGACCTGTGCGTCGGACAGGAACGGGGCGGGGGCTTCCTCGACGAGCTTCTGGTGACGGCGCTGCAGCGAGCAGTCACGGGTGGAGACGACGACGACGTTGCCGTGGGTGTCGGCCAGGCACTGTGTCTCCACGTGGCGGGGCCGGTCCAGGTAGCGCTCGACGAAGCACTCACCGCGGCCGAACGCGGCGACGGCCTCGCGCACCGCCGAGTCGTACAGCTCGGGTACTTCCTCCAGGGTGCGGGCGACCTTCAGGCCGCGTCCGCCGCCGCCGAACGCGGCCTTGATGGCGATCGGCAGGCCGTGCTCCCGGGCGAACGCCACGACCTCCTCGGCCCCGGAGACCGGGTCGGGGGTGCCCGCGACCAGCGGCGCGCCGGCCCGCTGGGCGATGTGCCGGGCGGCGACCTTGTCACCCAGGTCCCGGATCGCCTGCGGCGGCGGTCCGATCCAGATCAGGCCGGCGTCCAGGACAGCCTGGGCGAACTCGGCGTTCTCCGAGAGGAACCCGTATCCGGGATGGACCGCGTCCGCTCCGGAGTCCTTGGCGGCCTGCAGCACCTTGGCGATGTCCAGATAGCTGGTGGCCGGGGTGTCACCGCCCAGCGCGAACGCCTCGTCCGCCACCCGGACATGCACAGCGTCCCGGTCCGGCTCGGCATAGACGGCAACGCTCGCGATCCCGGCATCCCGGCACGCCCGGGCCACGCGGACAGCGATTTCGCCACGGTTGGCGATGAGCACCTTGCGCACGATGGCTCCCTCCTTGAAACAAGCCGAGTTTAGGGACAGCCGACACGACCTTTCGACCCGTCCCCAATGGTGAGCTTGCCCACACGGAGCGTGATCCGAGGCTCGCTCGACCCACGAAAACCCTTGTCGCACCGTGGTACGAGGGAATCCTCCCGTGAACCCTAGCCCTCCGATGTGGTCAAGGTCTCTGTGAAAGCGTGCCGCGGCCCACAGGGTTTCTTTGTGGAGTCCCTACGAATGGCCCAATGATTCTTTGCCCTCCGCCGGGCTCTTGTCCCGAGGTTTACCCGTTAGTAGCGTTCACTTGTCTCGGACGTACTTGGGGTAACAGCACGCGGAAGTGGGTGGGGACCGGTGGTGCGCAGACCGGCGGCGTGGGTGGCGGCGATCGTGCTCTTCGTGGAGGCGGTCGGCATTGCGCTGCTGAACTGGTACCTCGGGATGGTCGTCGACCGGCAGGACATGTCCCTGGCCGGGCTCGACCCGCACAAGATGTCCGTCTCCTCGAAGGCCGGCGGGCTGGTCTTCGGTCTCTACTTCGCCATGTGCGGCCTGGCCGCGCTGCTGGTGGCCCTGCGCGACCGGCCCCCGGCCGGCATCGGCCGCATCCTGCTCATCAGCGCCGCCGTGGTGCACGCGCTGCTCGGCGCCTTCGCCGTGGGCCTGGTCGGCTGGAGCGCGTTCGCCTTCATGATGGCGGTGCTCGCCCTGATCGTGCTCGTCCTCATGGCGTACGACCGCCGGACGGTCCCGGTGGACGCCTCGCCGGAGAAGGGCGACGGCGGGGGAGCGCCGGTCCCGGCACCCCCGGCCCCCTCCACCACCTGATCACCTGTCGCGCGGCGCCCACAAGTCCGTGATGCCCACGCCCAGTTCGGCCAGCAGCCGGCGCACCGTGGGCAGGGAGATGCCGATGACGTTGCCGTGGTCGCCCTCGATGCCCTCGACGAACGGGGCCGAGCGTCCGTCGAGTGTGAACGCCCCGGCCACGTGGAGGGGTTCACCCGAGGCGACGTACGCGGCGATCTCGGCGTCGGTGGGCTCGCCGAAGCGGACCACGGTGGACGCGGTCGCCGAGACGTGGCGCCCGGTCGTCGTGTCGTAGACGCAGTGCCCGGTCTGGAGCGTGCCGGCCCGGCCGCGCATCGCCTTCCAGCGCGCGGTGGCCTCCTCGGCGTCGGCGGGCTTGCCGAGCGCCTCGCCGTCCAGGTCGAGGACCGAGTCGCAGCCGATCACCAGTGCGCCCCGCACCTCGGGACGCGCCGCGACCACGGAGGCCTTCGCCTCGGCGAGCGCGAGCGCGAGTTCGGCGGGGGTCGGGGCGGTGACGGTGTCCTCGTCGAAGCCGCTCACGATCACCTCGGGATCGAGACCGGCCTGTCGCAGCAGGCCGAGCCGGGCGGGGGACTGGGAGGCGAGCACGAGGCGGCGGCGCGGCTGATCGGTCATGCGGCCAGGGTATCGGCGTGGTCCCGGCGGGCGCGGCGCGGTCACCGCACGCCGAGGACGATCATCGCGAGCACCATGGCGAGCGCCATGAGGACGCCGAGGCGGCGCAGCTTGTTCTGCATGTCGCGCAGTTCCTCGGGCGGCTCGTTCTCGGGGTCGGACCACAGCATGTCTCCGATCGTGCGGTGGCGGAGGTTCCGGACGCCTGAGTACGCGTACTCAACTTCCCTAAATGGTTCCGAGGTTTCATTAAGTGTCACTGCCTGCTACCGTCAGGGGCGTCACTAAAGGAACCTCGGTCCCTTTTAGGGAGGGAACTGCATGTTCACCACCGCCTGGACCGCGTCGCCCCAGCGCCCCGCGGAGGGCTTCACCCCCAACCGTTCGCGAGAAGGCTTCTGGCGTCAGTCGCTGCGCCAGACCGTCCGCGTCACCGCGGCCGGCGACCGCCTCCGGGTCCGCCTCTCCCACGCCTACGGGGCCTCGCCGCTGCGGATCGCGGGCGCCACGGTCGCGCGTACGGCCGCGGGAGCCGCCGTCGAACCGGGTTCGCTCCGGCGGCTGACCTTCACGGGGGCGGACGCCGTCGTGGTGCCGGCGGGCGGCAGCGCCGTCAGCGACCCGGCGCGGCTCACGCTGGAGGCGGGACAGTCACTGACCGTCACCCTCCACTTCGACGCCGTCACCGGCCCCGCGACCTTCCACGCCCAGGCCTTCACGACGGGATACCGGGGCGCGGGCGACCGGCTGGAGGACGTCACGGGCGACGGCTTCGACGAGAGCGACGAGTCCTGGTACTTCCTGACGGCCGTGGAGGTCGACGCGGGCCGCGGCGACGCCGTCGCGCTCTTCGGGGACTCCCTCACCGACGGCTTCGGTTCGACACCGGACGCCGACCGCCGATGGTCCGACGCGCTCGCGCGGCGCACCGGACGGCCCGTGCTCAACGCGGGCATCGGCGGCAACCTGCTGCTCAACGACTCGGCCTGGTACGGCGAGAGGGGCGTCCACCGGCTGGCCCGCGACGTCCTCGACCATCCCGGCGTCGACACGCTCGTCGTCCTGCAAGGGCTGAACGACATCGGCTTCAGCGAGACCGGCGAACAGCCCACCTACCACCCGGCCCCGGTCGTCGAGGCCGGCGAACTGATCGACGGCTACCGCTCGTTGATACGGCAGGCCCGCGCCCGGGGCCTGCGGGTGATCGGCTCGACCCTGCTCCCGTTCGGCGGCTCCGACCACTGGGGCGAGCACGCGGCGAAGGTGAGCCACGAGGTGAACGAGTGGATCCGCTGCGCCGGGGAGTGGGACGCGGTGGTGGACCTGCGCGGGGCCCTCGCCGACCCGGCGGACCCGGACCGGCTGCACCCCGCGTACGACTTCGGCGACCACCTGCACCCGAACGACGCCGGATACGAGGTGATGGCCGAAGCCGTCGCGGAACTCCTCTGAAGGACCAGGCCCTAACCGGGCCAGTAGGTGCGGCCCCATGCCTTCGGGCCGGGGGCGGGCACGCGGCGGGACGCCACCCGTGCCGGGTCCGCCCACGCCTCGGGCTCGCGGGGCGCGCCGGACGGCGTGTCCGCCGCCGCGGCGCGCACGCGGACCACCGCCAGTGCGGCGGCCAGCTCCTCCGGGGTCGGATTGCCCCGTACGACCTTGATCGTCATAACCGCTCCCAGGGGGCCTAGAGGGGGATGTTGCCGTGCTTCTTCGGGGGCAGGGACGCCCGCTTGGTCCGCAGCTGGCGCAGGCCCCGTACGACGTGGGCGCGGGTGTCGGAC
>NZ_JBWKDS010000078.1:0-7591 GCF_056435845.1 Streptomyces sp. NPDC043867
AGTCGACGCGGAGCGTCGGCGACCGACGACAACGCCGCAGATGTGCGTGCCAGACCCCGCGACGCCGGCGTGATCCAAACGACAGGCCCTAGGCGAGCGGTCCCGTGACCGGCTCCACGGCGGCGACGAGGTGCCCGCCCCGGACGAACGCGTCCGCCGCCGCCAGGTCCGGCGCGAGGAAGCGGTCGGGGCCGGGGCCCTGGACGCCGGCCGCGCGCACGGCCTCGATGACGGCCTGCGACGCGGGAGCCGGGGTCAGGCCCTCGCGCAGCTCGATCGCGCGGGTGGCGGCGTACAGCTCGATGGCGACGATGCGGGTGAGGTTGTCCACGGCCGTGCGGAGCTTGCGCGCCGCGGACCAGCCCATGGACACGTGGTCCTCCTGCATCGCGGAGGACGGGATGGAGTCCGCGGACGCCGGTACGGCGAGCCGCTTCATCTCGCTGACCAGGGCGGCCTGCGTGTACTGGGCGATCATCAGGCCGGAGTCGACGCCGGCGTCGTCCGCGAGGAACGGCGGAAGGCCGTGCGAGCGGTTCTTGTCGAGCAGACGGTCCGTGCGGCGCTCGGCGATGGAGCCGAGGTCGGCCGCGGCGATCGCCAGGAAGTCGAGGACGTACGCGACCGGCGCGCCGTGGAAGTTGCCGTTGGACTCGACGCGCCCTTCCCCGGAACCGAACAGCACGACGGGATTGTCGACGGCCGAGGCCAGCTCGCGCTCGGCGACCGTGCGGGCGTGGGCCAGGGTGTCCCGTCCGGCGCCCGCGACCTGGGGGGCGCAGCGCACGGAGTAGGCGTCCTGCACGCGCGGCGCGTCGTCCTGGTGGTGCCCGGTCAGCTGCGAGCCCTTCAGCACGGCCAGCATGTTGGCGGCGGCGGCGCCCTGTCCGGGGTGCGGGCGGATGGCGTGCAGCTCGGGGGCGAGGACCCTGTCGGTGCCGAGGAGGGCCTCGAGGGAGAGCGCCGCGGTGACATCGGCGGACTTGTAGAGCGTCTCCAGGTCGGCGAGGGCCATCACCAGCATGCCGAGCATGCCGTCCGTGCCGTTGAGGAGGGCGAGGCCCTCCTTCTCGCGCAGCTCGACGGGGGCGATGCCGTGCTCGGCGAGCAGCTCGCCGGCGGGCCGGACGACGCCGTCGGGGCCCTCGGCGTCCCCCTCGCCCATGAGGGTCAGCGCGCAGTGGGAGAGCGGTGCCAGGTCGCCGGAGCAGCCGAGCGAGCCGTACTCGTGGACGACGGGGGTGATGCCCGCGTTCAGGATGTCGGCCATGGTCTGCGCGACCTCGGGCCGCACGCCCGTGTGTCCCGAGCAGACGGTCTTGAGCCGCAGGAACATCAGCGCGCGGACCACCTCGCGCTCGACGCGCGGGCCCATCCCGGCGGCGTGCGAGCGGACGATGTTGCGCTGGAGCTGAGCGCGGAGTTCCGGACTGATGTGCCGGGTCGCGAGGGCGCCGAAGCCGGTCGAGACGCCGTACACGGGGTCCGGTTTGGCGGCCAGCGCCTCCACGATCTCGCGGGCCGCGGCGAGGGCGGCCACCGCCTCGCCGGAGAGCTCGATCCGGGCGCCGCCGCGCGCCACGGCGAGTACGTCGGACGCGGTCACGCCCGCCGTCCCCACCACCACAGTGTGCATATCCATATTCAGGAGCGTACGCAGTGAATTCGACGATGTCACTAGTGGGTGGGCGGTTGACCCCTTACTCCGAGGTACGTCACAGGAGTGGCCCCGCTGAGTGGCCCCGCGCCGCCCGCGCCCCGCGCGGTTCACGGCCGGGGTTCATGCCGGCCGCGGAAGCGGCGGCGCTCCCCGGCGGCCGGCGACGGGGTGTCCGCGAGGCGTACGACCGGGTCGTCCGGGCCCTCGCGCCCGGCGACCACCGGATTCGTGGCCCGCACGGCCTTCGCGCGGTACTGGGCCGCGTCGGCCAGCCGGAAGAGCCTGCGGGCGGACCGTACGGGGCCGATGGGGTCCTCGGTGGAGGCGACGCCGCACGCCACGCCGTCCCCGAGCTCCAGCTCGGCCGCCCGCCGGCACAGCTCGTCGGCGATCCGGACGACGTCGTCCGCCGCCGGGCCGACCGCGAGCAGACAGAACTCGTCCCCGCCCAGCCGGGCGGCCAGGGCACCGGGGAGCATCGCGCCGCACAGCGACAGCACGGACCCGAAACGTTCCAGCAGGCGGTCGCCCACGGCGTGTCCGCGGGTGTCGTTGACCCGCTTGAGGCCGTTGAGGTCGCAGACGACGAGACTCACCACGGCGCCGTCGCGGCGGTGCAGCTCGACGGCCTCGTCGAGGCGTACGTCGACGGCGCGGCGGTTCGCCAGGCCGGTCAGGGCGTCGGTGAAGGCCAGCCGGCGGGCCTCCTCCAGCCGCTCGGTCTGGGCGATGCCGGCGGCCACGACGGAGGCGAGGACGGTGGCGAAGTCGGCGTCGTCGCCGTCGAAGACGGGGTCGCCCACCGGGCGGGCGACGTACAGCTCGCCCCAGGCGCGGCCGTGCAGGACGATCGGGGCGACGACGCAGCAGCCCCGGCCGCGGCGGCGCAGCGCGGCGACCCGCTGGTGGCAGTACTCGGCGCGGCCCTCGGCGGGGCCCTCCGCCGTCTCCACCCAGGCGTTGGGCTCGCCGCCGCAGGCCCAGCGCTCGTGCAGGAACTCGGTGATCTCCGGGAACTGGTGCACGGGGTAGGCCTCCCCCTCGGGGAACTCCGCCTCGTCGGCCGCGCGCTCGCCCACGTTGACCAGGACGCGGAGCCGGCCGAGTTCGCGCTCCCACACGGAGAGCGCGGCGAAGCTGCCGGTCAGCGCGCGGCACGCGCCGAGTGCGGCGGCCCGCCAGGACTCCCGCGGGCTGTGCGCCGCTGCCATCCCCTGCGCCAGCGCCACCACGGCCTTGAGCCGTCTGTCCTCTCCCATCACAACAGGCTAGGTAAATTTCCGACAATTAGGGCACCCAGCGAACGCACGCACCCCCGACTGGCGGTACCGCCCCGGAATGCGTCGGGTGACCCCGGAGGGCAGGGGCGGCGACAGCGGGGCAGCGCCCCATCTCGTGAGCCGCGCATGAGCGGGCCGGCCGCGCGACCCGTCCGGGCGTCGGCGCCGCGCCCGTCGCGGCGCGCCGTGCATCCATGTCCCGCCGTGGCGCGGGACCCCCGTCACTCCCCCGGCCAGTCCGGGGTGCGCTTCTCGTTGAAGGCGGCCACTCCTTCCGCGCGGTCGCCCGAGAAGGCGACGGAGCGCCACGCGGCGTCCTCCACCTCCAGGCCCGCGCGGAGGTCGAGGCCGTGCCCCAGCCGCAGCGCCCGCTTGGCGGCCCGCAGGCCGACCGGCGAGTTCGCGGCGATGCGGGCGGCGAGGGCGAGCGCCTCCGCGCGGTCCCGGCCCTCGTCCACCAGCTCGTCGACGAGGCCCAGTTCCCGCGCCTCCTCGGCCCGCAGCCGCCGCGCCGTGAAGATCAGCTCAGCCGCACGGGCCGCACCCACCCGGCGCGGCAGCAACTGCGTCCCGCCCCCGCCCGGGATCACCCCGACCGACACCTCGGGCAGCCCGACCACCGCCGTACGGTCGGCCACGATCAGGTCGCAGGCCAGCGCGAGCTCGAAGCCGCCGCCCAGCGCGAACCCGTGCACGGCGGCGACGGTGGGCATCGGCAGCTCCAGCACCCCGGTGTAGGCGGCCCGCGCCACGGGACGCTGACGCACCAGATCGGCGTCGCTGAAGGAGTTGCGCTCCTTGAGGTCGGCGCCGACGCAGAAGGCGCGCTCGTGGGTGGAGGTCAGCACCACCACGCGCACGTCACGGTCGGCGGCAAGGGCGTCGCAGGCGCCGGCCAGAGAGCGGGCCATGTCCGTCGACACCGCGTTCATGGCCTTGGGCCGGTCGAGCGCGAGCTCCGCGACGTGGCCGGGCCCGTGCCGCCGTACGACGACGAACTCCCCGAACCGACGTTCGTCCCCTTGCTCCGCCATGACGCCCTCCTGGTGAACGCTGGTTAACTTCCGACGTTCCGATCATCGCAGCCGGGCCCGCCCAGGAAAAGGCGTCCCACCACGCGTTGCTCCTCGTTCGGGTGACAACACCCCCGACTCCCCCCGTACACGTGCAAGCGGTGCATAACCTGCGCACCGCCACGGCGCACCGGGGAGCGCCGACGCATCGGGGAGGGATCGCCATGGCGGACACAGCGGAAGCGACGAATCCGGCGGGTACGGCGCGGGCGGCGCGGGTGCCGGCAGCAGGGGGCGCACAGGACGGGGCTCCCCTGTGGACGCGCCCCGCCCGGGGACGGCACCGCAGGCCACGGCCGCGCCGGGCGCTCGTCGCCGTCGGCGGGCTCGCCCTGGCCGCCGGCGCGCTGAGCCTCGTACGGCCGGTGCCCGATCCGCTCGGCGGGGGTACGGGACGCGCCGAGGCAGGGCCGCGCGGTTCCGGCACGGCCGACGACCCGGCGGGCGGCACCGCGGCGGCCGTCGGGCCAGCTCCGCCGACTGGTTCCGCGTCGGCGACGGCGGTGATGGGCGGCGCGGGCCCGACCCCGACGTCGGGTGCGACGGTCGTTCCGACGCCCACCGCGGGCACGCGCTCGCCGTCCCGGACCGCGGACCCCGCGACCGCCAGGACCGGCATCCCCGAAGCCCCCGCGGACCCGGTGACCCCGGCGCCGCCCGCGCCGTCCCGGCCACCGGCCACCTCGTCCGCCCCGCGGCCCGCCCCGAGCCGCAGCACACACGCCCCGGCACCGGCCCCGGACCCGCGGCCGGACGGCCCGGGCCTGTGTGTCCCGGTCATCGGCCTGTGCGTCGACCCCCTGGCCGGACTGCCGCGCCCCGGCGGCTGAGGGGCGTCCCGCATGCGGCTCCGGATGCCGCGTCCCGGCGGGTGAGAGCCGTCCGGCCCTTCCCGTCGTCACCCGGAGCGCGGTGTCGGGGGCGTCAGGAGCGGGCTCTCGCGGCCTAGGGTGCCGCGTCCCGGCGGGTGAGGAGCCAGGGCTCGACCACGCCGAGCCCGCGCACCGGCCGCTGCCACATCGGCTGGAGCGCGAAGCGGTAGGCGGGCGGCTCCTCGCCCTCCTTCTCCGCGGCGGCCGCGGCCTCGGCGGCCTCCGCCTCGGAGGAGGGCGCGTCGGTCGTGCGGATCAGCTCCTCCGCGAAGGCCCCGTCCACCAGGACCGCGTCCCGCGGCGCTATCGACGTCAGCCGGCTCGCCAGGTTCACCGTGGTGCCGAAGACGTCACCCATCCGGGTCGTCACCGTGCCGAAGGCGATGCCGACGCGCAGTTCCGGCATCGTCTCGTCGTTCGCCATCGTCTCGATGAGGCGCAGGGCGATCTCGGCGGCCACTCCGGCGTCGTCCGCCGCGTAGAGCACCTCGTCGCCCAGGGTCTTGATGAGCCGGCCGCCGTGCGCGGCCACCAGGTCGGCGGCGGTGGTCTCGAAGGCCTCGACGAGCTCGCCGAGCTCCTCCTCCTCCATCCGGCGGGTCAGCCGCGTGAACCCGACCAGGTCCGCGAAGCCGACGGCCAGGCGCCGGTCGACCATCTCCTCGTCGTCCGCGGCCTGCACGACGCGGCCGGTCGCGGCGGCGAGCTGGCGCCGCCACACGTAGACGATGAACTCCTCCAGTTCCGGCAGGAGCAGCTCGACCAGCGGGTACGTCACCTCGGTGCGGGTCATGCCGGGCTCGGGCGGCTCGGTCAGGCCCTCCAGGAAGGAGTCGATCTGCCACTCGGCGAGCCGCGCCGTGGTCTGTCCGGTGGAGCGGGCCACCTGCACGGCCATCGCCTCGCTCAGCAGCCCCGCCTCGACGAGACCGGCGAGGCGGCGCAGGGCGAGGACGTCCGCCTCGGTGAGCGCCTTGGCCTGGCCGATGTCGGCGAAGCCCATGGCCCGCCAGAAACGGGACGCCAGCTCCATGGAGACGCCCGCGCTGCGGGCCGCCTGGAAGGGGGTGTAGCGGCGCTCGGCGCCGAGGATGAGCTGTTCGAGCCGCAGGGCGAGCGGGTCGCCCTCGGGCCCCTGCCCGTCCTCGGCGTCCACCCGGTCGTGAGTGTCGGTCCGGCGGGCCGGTGCGTCCACCCGGTCGTGGGTGTCGGTCCGGCGGGCCGGTGCGTCCGTCCGGCCGTGGGTGTCGGCCGGGCCGCGCGGCCCGTCGGCGGCCGGTCCGGCGGCGCGCCCCGGCCCGGCGTCGGGATCGGGGTGTGCACCCGTGCCGGAGCCCGTGTCGTCGACGGTCACGCCTGCTGCCCTTCCGATCTGCCGCGGTCAGGTATCGACCGCGCTCAACTCTACGGCAGGTGTGCGCTGGCTCACTCCTGACTCGTACGGTCATGGGGCCGGTCCCGAAACCTTTCGCTCCGGCCGCCCTTTCCCGCGCCGACCTGGGACTCCTGCCCCGGGTCCCGCTTCTCGAACGCCACGGGGTCCGGCAGCGGCCGCCCGGCGGTCAGGCGGGCCGCAGATGCACGATGTCGCCCGCACCCACCGGCTGCTGCACGCCCTCCTCGGTGGCCAGCACCAGGCGGCCGTCCCCGTCGACGGCCACGGCTTCGCCGGTGATCGACGTGTCCCCGGGCAGTTCGGCCCGGACCACTCGCCCCAGGGTCGCGCACCCGGCGGCGTACGTCTCCTGGAGACCCGACCGCGCGGGGTCGCCGCCCGCCGCCCGCCACTTTCCGTACCACTCCTCCAGCGAGCGGAGCAGGGACCGCAGGACGGTGTCGCGGTCCGTCGACACCGCGCCGGCCAGCGCGAGCGACCCGGCTCCCGGCACCGGCAGCTCGTCCTTGCGCAGGGTGACGTTGAGACCGATGCCGATGACGACGCCGTCGGGGCCGGCCCGCTCGGCGAGGATGCCGCCCGCCTTGCGTTCCTCGCCGTCGACGGTGACCAGCAGGTCGTTGGGCCACTTGAGTGCCGTGTCGACGCCCGCGGCGCGGGGCAGCGCCGTCGCCACCGCGACCCCGGCGAGCAGCGGCAGCCAGCCCCAGCGCTCGACGGGCACCTCGGCGGGCCTCAGCAGGACGGAGAAGAAGAGGCCCGAGCGGGCCGGCGCGCTCCACCGGCGGTCCAGACGTCCGCGCCCGGCGTGCTGCTCCTCGGCGACCAGGACGGCCCCCTCGGCCAGGGTCCCGGCCCGCCCGGCCAGGTCGGTGTTGGTGGAGCCGGTCACGGGTACCACGTCGAGCGAGGACCACAGGCCGCCCTCCCGCACCAGCGCCCGGCGCAGGGCGACGGCGTTCAGGGGGGGACGGTCCAGGTCCGACCAGCGGCTGCCGCGGGGGGCGTTGCCGGGCTCGTCGTGCGGGTCTGAGGAATCTCGCGGCGTCATGCAACCCACCCTAGGTGTGGTAAACGCCGCACTGCCGAACGGTATCCGCGCCACTACCCTACGAGTCAGTAGCAAGCCCTGAGCACGTCACCCTCACGTCCCCACTGAGCAGGCAGGGAGCCGCATCCCGATGTCCGAGCCGGAAGAGCTGCACCACCCCGACATCCACACCACCGCGGGCAAGCTCGCGGATCTGCAGCGCCGCATCCAAGAGGCGACGCACGCCGGCTCGGAGCGCGCCGTCGAGAAGCAGCACGCC
>NZ_JBWKDS010000079.1:0-7002 GCF_056435845.1 Streptomyces sp. NPDC043867
GCCAGCACCAAGCCCGCATCAGCCACTACAAACGACGCGGACACAGCCCCTGAAAACTGCCCAGCAATCAGAACAAGCACCGTTGCAGTACTAGGGCGCGCAGAGGGCACGGAACCCCTGAATTGGACTAGACAAAAAAATCAAACCCCAGGCCGCTGACCTGGGGTTTCAATCTGGAGCGCGCGACGAGAATCGAACTCGCGCTCTCAGCTTGGGAAGCTGCGATCATTCCCGGCGGTTAGGGCCCCGGCCTGGGTGAACGGCAGGACTGCGGCCTCGTGGCGCTCGGCTGCTTTCACCGTGATCTCACCAGCGGCGACGTGGCGAGGGCACGTGAAGATCTCGGCACGCTCGTGTATGACGGTAACCGCATCCCCGATGACGATCTCCCGAGTGTCCGGAATTCGTACTTCAGGCTCCTCTGGTGCTTTGAACGCATCTACGCTGGTCGACGCACCATCGCCGAAGGGCGGTTGCTGTTCGGAAATAGGCCCCTGAAGTTTTAGACCGTTTGGTCGGCTGGCAGGTCCAGTACTGGTTCGAGAACTTGGATGATGCAAGGCGGGCCTTGGAGGCCCGGCTCGGCGTCCCGGTATCCGATGGAAAGTCGCGCTTGGCGCTCGATGCCTTGAACCGCGACATCTCCGGAACCGAGTGACTGAGGCGCACGAACATGCGCGCACCACGGTAAGCCGCTCCTCCCCGGAAGATCGGGGATGCTTTCCACACGGCCGGCGGAACGATCTCGACCTGGAGCTGCTTACGCGTGAGTGATCATGACCCCGCAAGCTTCCGGCGGGTCAGGCAAGCCGTGGACCTCCCCCGGCCAGGAGTGATGGAGCAGTCCGTAAACGCTCGCGCGGCCGTCTGAGCTGTTTGCCTCGGATGCACTGCATCATCTCGGGTCGGCCAGGATCGCGGCCACGTACAGGGCTGTGGGGGCTGTCGCCTCGTAGAGCGTGTTCTGAGATCGTCCAGCGCCTCGGTTCTCACGGCCTGGTCCGGACCCAGGAGCGCGACCAGTATTCCGGGTGCGTCCGCAGCAGACCCGTAGGCATGCTCCAACCCCGCCCAGTCGGTTCGGGTGAGTGTTTCCTGCGGAACGGGAAGCGCCGTGAGCAGTGGTGGCTCCCCGGCGCCCCTCATGCGATTCGCCATACGGGTGCCGCGTACTGCTCCGGTCGGCTCTCGATGAGCAGCCGGCGCAAGTCATCGCGCTGTGAGCCGTTGAGGTTCAGGACCTCTGTGAGGTGGCGGAACGTCGTGTGGGTGAC
The DNA here is from genome assembly GCF_056435845.1 of Streptomyces sp. NPDC043867. Classification (NCBI taxonomy): domain Bacteria; kingdom Bacillati; phylum Actinomycetota; class Actinomycetes; order Kitasatosporales; family Streptomycetaceae; genus Streptomyces; species Streptomyces sp. NPDC043867. Next base: position 1,275 of record NZ_JBWKDS010000079.1, read on the forward strand.
TCCGCGGCTTCGGGCTTCTGCCTCGAACTGGGTGAGTTGGGGGAGCACCGACTCGGCGTCGAGTTTCGCCGGACGCTGTTCCTCGAGCCAGAGGGCCTTGTTGCGCTCGTAGTCGATTTCGGAGAAGCCGCAGATCTCGCGGCTCAGTGCCTCCGCCTCGTTCAAGGTGGTGGTTGACATGAGGGCGCGGGCCAGCTCGTTGTGGCTGACCGCCTCGTCCAGGTCGACTGCGTGGAGCGTCGGGCTCTCGTCGGTGAGGGGGACGGGCAGGCCGGCGTCTCGGACTTCGCAGGTGCCGCGTACGCCTCGGGCTGCCGCTGCGAGCATGCCTGTGGCCTCTGAGGGATGCCACTCCAGGACCTGGCTGATCGACCCCGTGTCCGTCGCGGTGAAGGTATGGACGAGCGAGCCGAGTATGCCTCGCAGGTCCTCGTACGACAGCTCGCCGTCCAGGCCGGGTCCTGCGACCAACAGGCGTACGGGGGCGTTCACCTGACAGCACGCTGCCAGTGTCAGGGAGTCGGCGAGTGGGCTCTTCAGCGTGGGTTCATCGCCCCGGGCCAACACGTCGCCACCGACGTCGAGGAGATCGATCGACGTCGGCCTGAGGTGGGTGACCAGGTCCTCGAGCTGGCGTGTGATGCCCTCGGCGCCGTGCCGCGGGTCGATCAGCGCGATGGTGTGCGGGAGTTCCGCCGCGAGTCGGGGGAGTGTGGAACCTGCCGGTGCGATCGGACGGGCCTCCGCCGGCACCTTCCGGACGGCCGGGGTGAGCGGTTCGAGGCCGGTGAAGTCGTCGATTCCTCGGGGGCCCGGTACCGGGTCGATCAGCAAGCGGTCCCACGCGTACGTGAGGATCACTGCTTGGTCGCCGTCCCCGTACAGGGCGGTGTGAAGCATTGCGGCGGCGACAGCGTCGCCCCCTCCTCCTGCTGCGACGATCAACCGCGTCATGGGCCCAAGACTAAGGGGCAGGCCCCTTGACCAGTCCCCCTATAGTGGCCAGAGGCTATAGCCACTTTGACGAGGAGGGAACATGCCCCAGATCGAGGAAGCCCAGCCGAAGTATCTCCAGATCGCGCATTTCATCCGCGATCAGATCCTTCGGGGCGACCTGCGGCCCGGGGATGAGGTCCCATCGGAGCGGCAGTTGGCGGCTGACTGGAAAGTGTCCCGGCCCACGGCTGCACGGTCGCTGGAGGCTTTGAGCCATCAAGGGCTCGTCGAGAAGCGGCAGGGGTCCGGCACGTACGTGCGGAGCCTCGAAGTGAACCGGCGGGCGCGCGAGTTGTACGGGCGTGCCCGGCAGACCGGCAAGATCTACACGCCCGGCGAGTACGCGGTGATCACGTCGGCCGGATGGCTGGATGCGCCGGACCACGTGGCTGAGGCGTTGGGCCTGGTGAAAGACCGTCGCGCAGTGCACCGCCGGCGGGTCACCAACAACCAGGACGGGCCCATCACGCTGTCCACTTCCTGGTTCGCGCCGGACGTCGGGCGGAAGGCGCCCAGGCTTCTGGAGCCGGAACGGATCCAGGAGGGCACCCTGATGTACGTGGAGAACATGACGGGACGGCAGGGGAGTTACGCGGAAGACCGCATGTGCGCCCGGCAGGTGACCGTCGAGGAAGCGGCAGACCTCCAGCTTGATCCGGGGTCCGCCGTGCTGATCGTGCATCACGTCGTCTTCGACCTCCAGGACCGGCCGTTGGAATTCGCCGAAGCCACCTACCCGCCGCAGCGCTGGGTGTTCGAACAGGGATACCCGCTTACCTGATGAGTTGTGACTTCTGGCGATCCGCTTGCATGGCGTGAGTGGCCAATGCCACTATCCAGTAAGTGGCTAAGGCCACTTGATGGAAGAGGTAACGGAGTGGCGAGTCAGCAGCGGCGTCAGGGAGTGCGCTGACCTTGTCGGAGTCGCCGGGGGCGGGGCTGGAAGCGTGTCAGTTCACGTACGTTCCTGGTGCTCGCTGCCGCTCCCGACCGGACCCGCGCCACATCTGGGCGGCGCTGCCTCGACGGCGACGACAGCGGCAAGGAGTGAGAGTGCATGGCGTACACGATCGACCGCTACCCCTGCGAGGAGTCACCGCGTCTCGGTGCGATGACCTTGCAGCCGGCAGCGGAGTCCGTGCCCCGGGCCCGGCGATGGTTCCGCAAGTCCATCGCCCTGTACAACCCGGCCTGTTCGGTCGACGATTGCGTGTTGATGATCTCGGAACTGGTGACCAACGCCATCCGGTACGGACGGGCGGATGAACCGTGGCTCGTGCGGGTGGAGTGGTTCCGTGAGGAGACCTCGCTTCGGGTCGACGTCCACAACCCAGGCCTTCCCGCGAGCGTGCGGCTTCGGCGTCCGGACGCCAACGAGCACGGGCGCGGTCTGCTCCTCGTCGACTCGATCGCTGCATCGTGGCACTCCGGACCCAGTCGCTTCGGTGGGGCGGTGGTCTCCTTCGTGGTCGCCGACGCCTGGCCGTCGTGAGGAGGGGACACCTTCCGTTGGCGGGGGGTCGAGCAGAAAGACCGCCGGGGGAGTAAAGCGCTCGAGCGGGACGAGTCTCCGACCGTGGGGCGGCTCGTCGAGGTCGGCCAGGTCTCCGTTGCTGATCTACCAGCGTTCCGACGAGGAGCGGCAGCGAGACCATGCGGCCGGCTTCGGAGGCCTGGTCCGTGTCGAGCGTGCGAAGCACCACAAGGTCAAGGATCACGGGCCCGCGCACCACGACGAGAAGTCCACGGGCAGAGGGTCACGCCCTCGTGGTGTGGATGTGGTGCGCGCCACGCCCACCGGTCCAGACAACAAAGAACCCCCGGGTCATCGACCCGGGGGTTTCACATGGAGCGCGCGACGAGAATCGAACTCGCGCTCTCAGCTTGGGAAGCTGCGGTCATTTGAAGCCGGTCTGGCCTCTGACCTGGTGGAAACGGCTAGGTGGTGGCCTTCTTCAGTCGGGGCGGCATTCACCGTGATTCCCCGCCCGATCTGGTGCGCTTGTGGTGCGGTTGAGTAGCGGTCCCCCCAGGGCGGCGGAAAATAGGGAACGCCTGGACCGTGGTTGCCGACACTCTGGGGCTATGAGTCGTTGGAAGCTCTACGACAACTGGTTCGCCGATCTGGCCGGCCTAACGGTCGAGGAACTGAGGGAGCGCCGGGCTTTCGCTGCTCAGCGGGCAGAGCAGGCTGTGGCGCGTGGCGTGGGCCGCAACCCCAAGGCCGCGCGGGAGTGGCGTGAGAGGGTGCGCGCCGTCGATGACGAACTCCTGAGGCGGGGCCTCCAGGGCGAGTAGCCGCGATGGACGCCGTTTGAGCCTCAGTCGAGGGCAGTCAGCCACGGTGGCCGGAGCGCCGACCGATCTGGCGCGCGTGTGCCAGGGCAACCACGACCGGGCCTCAGCCACGCTGCCTCATACGTCCGTCAGGGCAAGCCGCTGCACAAGGTGCTGAAGGGCGCGCGGATGCCAACGTGACTGAATCTGCACAGCAAATGCACGACTGCGGCACGGGTGCGTTCTGTTGGTGCGGAGTTGTTCTGGTCGGAGCTGCCGTGGCAATAGCTGTCGGTTTCCTGAGCGGGGCTACATGTAGAGAAGCTGCCCTCAATTCGTGTGCATGTGTGCATGGATGGGTAGCCGACTGTTTTGACTGCCCTGCTGGAAGCAGTGACCGACTGGATGCCGGGCACGCTCCGTGATTTGATCCTTTGCGCCGCCGAGATCGCGCCACGGCGTCCGGAAACGGAAGGCGCGCGCTTACGGTCGCGGCCCACCGTCTACCCCCAGCTCGGCCGCTCCCCCCCTGTAAAGCATCCATACGAAGGGCAGTTTCATCATGAACTCCGCTCCCCAGGTTCAGACCCTCGAGATCTCTGACGCCGAGCTTGACACCGTCTCCGGCGGCCTGAGCCCGCAGGTCGGCATCGCAGCCGGCCCCACGGCGATCAGCAGCTCGGACCTCGTGGGTCAGTTCGGCGCGGTCAAGGACGAGGTCCTGGGCACCGTCGGCCAGTACCACCAGGTCGGCGTCACTGCCTCCTTCTGATCGTCAGATCGCGGGACTTCCTCATCGCGGGATCGCTGATACCGGCAGCCTGACCGCCGATCGGCGTCCACAGCGACAAGCCCCCTACCTGCGGGTCTTCGCTGGTAGGGGGCTTGATCGTTAGTGGTTGCTTCTTCTTCCCTGGGTCTTGCCGGGGATCTTGGTGAGCTGGGTCTTTGCTGGTCAGGGGCGATGGACTCGTGCGACTGGTGGTCGTCGTTGGTCGTCATTGGCCACCGTTGAGCAACCTCGGACGGCCCGGAGACGGCCCAGGTTCGGCCCGCTCGACTGACGGCCGGGACCTTCGACATGCCCCGCCTGAACCCCAGCCGACGACAGTCAGCCACGACGGCGGCCGCGCCGACCGACTACGCACACGTGTGTCTCGCTGCACCCCAAGGCGCGGCGGCGGAAGGGATAGGTGGCAGCTTGCGCGATGACCACTTTGTCCCGGAGCAACTTGGGCGGGGCTCTGCCGTGGGTTGATGTGTCTCTCACCTGCGTTGATAGTCCGCCGGCGTCCGCGCTCGTCCGTCGCTGTCCATCGGCGTTGTCACGCAGTTACTGAGATTGAACTCGTGGAGTCGTCGGGGCTGACCGCTCCTCGTCCCTGCGGTATCCACAAGGGGGCGGGCTGACCGCCGGGCGGCAGCAGTTTCGCGAGGAATTACGGCTGAAGGCGGCCGCTCTACGCACCCGACCTCAACCCCGTCGAAGGGATCTGGTCCCTCCGGCGCGGCTGGCTCTCCAACGTCGCCTTCAGCACCTCCGGACACCTCGTCCAGCGCATCCGCCGCGGCCTACGGCACATCCAGTACCGCAGCGACCTCATAGACGGCTGCCTCGCCGAGACCGGACTGACCATCCGGCCCACCTGAGCAACCACGCGCAACAAAGAACCCCCGGGTCATCGACCTGGGGGTTTCGTATGGAGCGGGTGACGAGAATCGAACTCGCGCTCTCAGCTTGGGAAGCTGATGTTCTACCATTAAACTACACCCGCGTAAGACGCCGGTTGAACCGGTGTCGAATGCCCGCTCACTCTACCTCATGCCTGGCCCCCGGCGCGGAAACCGCGGGGCCTCGCGGTGTTTCAGGGGGTGGATGCCGCTGCGGGCGGCCGGAGTTGGGGCGTACGGTGAGGGTGCGGAAGAGGGTCCCGGCGGGACCGGAGTGCCGCCTGGAGGGCCTTCCCTTTCATCCCGTAATGTGGCTTTCGTCGTCAGTCAGGCGCGGCTCTTGGGGAAGGGAATCCGAGGACTTGATGGAGCACACCGTCGTCCGTTGTGCCGAGGGGCACGTGTTCAGCACCGCTACGTTCCCGATGCAGCAGGCCGAGCGGCTCGGTCCTGGCCGGCTGGTCCGGTGCCCGCGGTGTGCGCGGCTGCGGAGCGTCGTCCCGGTGACGTTGCAGAAGCAGTGACCGGGGGCGCTGAACAAGCGGTGGCCCGGTAGCACGGACACCCGCACGCAGCGGCACACAGTGAGACAGGAAGGCGGGGGGGGGGGGGGGGGGGGGGGGGGGGGGGGGGGGGGGGGGGTGGGGGGCGGGGGGGGGGGGGGGGGGGGGGAGGCCCCCCCCCCCCCCCCGCCCCCCCCCCCCAAAACCCCCCCCGGCTGTTCGGGGAGAAAAGGAAGCCTAGGCAACACCACCCCAAACAAAAAAACCACACGCCACAACCC
>NZ_JBWKDS010000080.1:0-6244 GCF_056435845.1 Streptomyces sp. NPDC043867
ACGGCCTTGGGGAACATCGGTACAGCCGTTGGCGCTGAGATTGATCATGGGGTCTAGCTGCGGATCTCCGTGTTCGGGTGGGGCTGGGCTTGGAGACGGTTACGGAGGTCGATCTCCTCGGGGGTGAGCGGGTCTTCTGGCCGGCGGATGCGGACGTGCTTGGGCCGCAGCGGCAGGGCGTCGTCCGCCGCAGCCTCCTCGGCTTCGGCCAGCGCTCGATAGAGGGAGGCGACCGAGGGGTTCTTGCCCGCGTTCTTCCCGGTCTTGATGACCAGCTTCTTGGCGATCTCGGGGACGGGGACGCCCTTGTCCTTGAGCGCGACGGCGAAGGTGAGCATGTCGTCGTCGATGACCTTCGGCCGTCCGCCGTGGTTGCCCTTGGCCGCTGCGGTGACCTGGCCTTCGAGGGTCTTCTCCCGGATGTAGTTGCGCTCGATCTGTCCGGCGACGGCGAGCACCGCGAAGAACATGGCGCCCATGCCGTTGGGGTCGTAGATGCCGGTGAGCGGGCCGGTGAGGAGTTCGAGCTGGATGCCGCCGGCCTGGAGCTCGGCGGACAGCGTCATCAGCTCGGCCGCGTTGCGCGCTAGCCGCTTGAGCTCGTGGACGGTGAAGATGACCGGCGTCTCGGGTGCGGCCTCCTTGAACTGGCGAGCCAGCGCGAGCGCCTTCTCCAGTTCGGGCCGCACCTTGATGCGGGTGCTGATCTGCTCCTGGAAGACCTTGTGGCACTCCGCGCGGTGGAGGGCTTCGAGCTGGCTCGCCAGCTCCTGGCGGGCGGTCGAGGTACGGGCATACCCGATCCTCACCGGCCGCTCGGTGCGGGGCGCGGGCACGACGGCGAGCGCGGGGCCCTGCTTCCACGCGCGGCCGGGGAGGCGGTCGGCGGGGACGGGGATCTCCAGTTCCTCGCGGAGCGCGGGGACGAGGACGAAGCGCGGGGTGTGGTACTTCGCGGCGGTCTTCCCGCCCCGGGTGCGGCAGGGGCTACCGGCGGGCGCGTCACAGTTCGGGCAGTCGTGACGTTCTACCGCCAATGCGGCCTGATCGGGCGTGAGATCCATGGCGGCAGTCTCTCAGAAGTACCTCGCACAACATGCGGGTTTCGAGAGGACTTTTGCGAGTGGCGACCTGCGGGAACGTGATCACTTCCGGCGCTCTCGCAGAACTCTCACAGATGTTCATTTGTGAGAATGCCGAGAAGTCGAACATGCAACCGGGCGGCGCCCGATCGGAGCACCTTGCCGGGCGCCACGTCGCGGCGAGGACCAACCTGTGTGCTCAGGCGGGCTGACGGAGCGCGCTGACCAGTGCGCGCGGGTCGTCGGCGTGGAAGCGGATGGTGTGGGCCTCTTCCGTTGCGCCGAGCGGGCGGGTGAAGGGGAGTGGCCGGTTCAGCTCCAGGGTCACCGAGGTCTGGCTGCCCACTATGAGGTCGAGGACCCCGTCCTCGGAAAGGGTGATCAGGCCGCCTTCGGGGTAGCGCCGGTCGACGCGGACCGAGGCGACCGCGTCCGGCGGTACGGCGAGGTCGAAGAGGGCTCCGTAGCGGATCCGCAGAGAGCCGTCGGGGCGCACGACGTGCGGCCGGGTGACGCAGGCGGCGTGCAGGGCCAGCACAAGGACGACGCCGTACAGGTCGAGTACCAGGATCACCCGGTGGACCACCGGCCAAGGGATGAGGAAGGCCAGGCCCACCGTCTCGATGACCATCACGAAGAGCAGCCCGTACATCATCGCGGTCTGGGGCCCGGTGTACGCGGCAGCGAGGTCCCCAGGGCGCACCCCGTGCGTGCCGCGCCGCACCCACCGCCCCAGGGAGGCGAGGGCGCGCAGCTCGTGGAGGACCAGGCGGCGGACCGTCACCGGCACCGCCTCCTGTACGGCAGCTCGCCGCGCCGCCCGGCGGTCTGCGCCGCGGGCGCGCGCGGCGACATACAGCGAGCGCAGCACCCAGGCTTCCAGCAGCAGCACCGCGAGCACCAGCGCCTCGGCGCCCGCCAGCGCCCAACCGGGCGGCCGGACCCCGGCCACCAGGCAGGCCGCCAGGGCCAGTTCCCCCGGCAGTACGGCGGCGACCGCGACCCGCGCCGCCCGTACGCCCCTTGGTCGGCCGTTCATCCCCGGCCCCTCTCCATGAACGCGTCCATAAGTCGGCCCACGACTTCCGCTTGCGCGGGGGTGTACTCGGCGAGCAGCGCCTCCTTGAACCCGGTCACGACCGCCCCGTCCTCGGGGATTGCGGCGAACAGCTCCTCGGGGACGGCTGCCATCAGGTCAGCTGCCAGAGGTGCGATCCGCGGATCGTCGGCGGGGGCTTCGGCGAGCGCGTCGAGGCGCTCATACAGTTCGACGACCGCGGGATCGGCGACCAGTGTTCCGAGCAGCGCGAAAATCTCTTGGCTACCGGAGCTGGTGGCGTCCAGCAGCGTGAGGTACTCGTGGTCCTTGGCCGCGCTCGGCGAGTCTGTTCGGGGGGCCTGTGCCAGCAGTGCGGCGAGGGCGGGTGAGACGGGCCCGGTCGCGCCGGGCGGCTCGGCGAGCAGGGCGCTGAGCCGGCAGCGGCGCTCCCGGATGTCGGCTTCCTGGCGGGCCAGGTCGGTGTCGAGTTCTTCCAATATCTCGGTCAGTTCGCGTCCGGCATCGTCGGCGAGGGCGTCGCGCACTTCATCGAGGCTGAGGCCGAGTTCGGTGAGTCGGCGCACCCGGGCGAGCAGGACGGCGTCGCGGACGCTGTAGGCCCGGTAGCCGTTGGGGCGCCGCTCCGGTTCCGGAAGCAGCCCGACATGGTGGTAGTGCCGGATCGCCCGGGTGGTGAGCCCCACGAGCGCGGCGATCTCTCCGATTCGCATGCCGCCAGTAGAAACCCTGCCGTTGCGTCAAGGTCAAGCGGCGAAAGCATCGTCGGGCGCAAAACGATTCGAGCGCGTCTACACACCGGAGTGATACGTCTTCGTCAGCGCACGTATCTGGCCAGAGTCCGCTCTCGCTACCCCTCGTCGTCCTCGTCGAGTTCGACTGTGTCTGGGTCGCGAAGCGGGCGTAGGGCGCCGCCGGCCGGGGTGGAGGCGGTGAAGCTGTAGCGGCCCAGGACGTTGAGGTTGCGGTGCTTGAGCGGGGAGAGGCGGGCGATGTCCTCGTCCCGGATCTCGTGGCCCTCGGCACGGAGCTGGGCGACGGCGGCGTCGATGTACCGGGTGGTCCAGAGCACCACGGCGTTGAGGACCAGGCCCAGTGAGCCGAGCTGGTCCTCCATCCCGTCCCGGTACGCCTGGTGAATGGTGCCGCGCTTGCCGTGGCACACGTCGCGGGCCAGCTTGTGCCGGGACTCCTGCACGGTGAGCTGGCGGTTCATCTGGCGGCGGTAGGTGTCGTCGACCGGGTCGACGACGCGGAGCAGGTGCTCGGTCTTGGCGATCCGGCCGTACTCGGCGAATGCCTGCCCCAACGGGGTCGGGTGGCCTTCGCGTCCGAACATCCGCAGTAGGTCGTAGGCGCGAACCTGGTTGGTGACCAGGGAACCGGCGACCCGGAGCATGTCCGGCCAGTGGGTGATCACCTTGTTCAGGTTGACCCGGTTGCGGGCCAGCGGCTCCAGCGGCCCGTACGTACCGGTCCCCACGCCCGGAAGGGACGCGCGCCAGAACCGCTGGTCGTCCAGGTCTTTGAACCGGGGGCTGAAGTTGTAGCCCAGGATGCGGAAGATGCCGAACACGATGTCGCTGTACGAGGCGTTGTCGGTGGCGACCATCTCCGGCTTCACCCCGCCGTCGAGGTTCAGCAGGGCGTCCAGGATGTGCAGGGAGTCGCGAGGGGTTCCCGGCACCACCATCTGCCCGATGCCCGCGACCTGGTCGTTGACGGCGTTGAGCCAGGTGATGCCGCGCTTGAACCCGAAGTACTTGGGCGACGGGGCGGCGTTGATGGTGCGGACGGGGACGACGAACCGCAGTCCGTCGACCGAGGCCAACAGCCCGTCTCCCCAGTACCGCACGATCGGCACCTGGCCCTGCGCCTCGATCAGTGCGGCGTTCGCCGCGGCGATGGTGTCGGCCCGCAGGTAGAACTGGTCGACGTGCACCAGCCGGGAACGGTGAAGCGCCTCATGCGCGGCGTTGATGACCGGTGTCATGCCGATGTTGCACGCCTCCGAGACTAGGAGGGCCACCAGTGAGGTGGTCAGGTCCTTCATGCGGGTTGTGCCGTCGCCCAGGTGCACGAAGGCGTCCAGGAACCCGGTCCAGCCGTGCACCTCGAACAAAAGCTCCGGCAGGTCGATCTTCGGGAGCATCTTCTCCACCCGCCCCCGCAGCAACGTCAGGGACTTCGGCTCGCCCAGCGCGCCGAGCTTGGACACGTTCAGCTTCGCCCGGCCGCCCGGCGGGACCTCGATGGTGACCTTCGTGTCCTGCCCAGCCGTCTCCAGCCGCTCTGCCATCTGCTTCCATGCCGCATCCAGCGCCGTCACCAGCGCGGCCAGGTGCTCCTCGACCGGCATATCCAGGCTCAGACCCGCCAGAACGTCCTCCCGCACGGCCTCCCACTCCGTGCCGTCCAGCAGCCGGGCGCGCGGGTCGGACCAGCGGTGCGAGGGAGAGGCGAACACGTCCCGGCGCTGAAGCGCGCGGTACAGCTGCTCCAGCACACACACCACGTATGCGTCCCGGTCCACGGCCCCCGGCGGCAGCTCGGCGTTGGCATACACCGCCTTGCGCCACGCGGCCGGCACCAACTTGTCATCGACCTCGCGCGGCAGCAGCGGCTTGTCCTTCACCCGCCGCCGCGCAAGAGCGGGCAGCCGCTTCACCCCGGCCAGCACCCGCTTCCCGCCGGTCGCCGCGTCCAGCGCCTTCGACTCGCCCAGCAGCGACAGGAACGGCCGCACCGTGTTGTACCGAGTGGCCAGCGCCGCCCGCATCGCGACCGCCGCCGAGTCCTCGTCCTCCGGCACCAGCGATACCACCAGCGCCGCCGCGCTCATCACTACCGCCCTCGGGGCGACCTCCTCCACCGCCCGCCACAGCGCGGCCGCGTCCAGATCCGTGCCGTGGCTCTCGACCAGCTCCAGTTCCCCGAACAGCACCTTCGCCGCCCGCGCCAGGGTCCGCGACGCCTTCTCCAGCTGCGGCAGCATCGAGAGCCGCTCCTTGTCCGTCGCCCGCTTCGCCGTGCTGATCAGCCTCGTCGCCATCAGCACCGAGAACAGGTCCAGTGCCTCATCGATCGCCTTGGCCTCAAGGTGACGCATCACAGCGGTGAGCATCGCCGTGCGCTTGGGCTCCGCAGCCCGCTCCAGGCTCGCGGCCTTTGACCCCAGCCCGTACCGGGCCAGCGCCGCGAGCCGGTTCGGCGGGATCTGCGACAGCTTCAACCGGCCCAGCTGGAACGCACCGATCTCATCGACCCGCTCCAGCGACCGCGCGAACGCCGTGCCCGTCGTACGCGTCGGCGGCCGGCGCAGCCGCTCCAGCTCCGAGTACCGGCCGCCCTCCGGTGTCACCAGCGTGGCCACCAGGTCCGCCGGCAGCGCCGGGTCCGCGCGGTGAGCCGCCCTGGCCACGGTGGCGTGCAGCCGCTTCTCCGCGATCGTGCGAACCTCCGACACCTGCCGGGCCAGCACCGAGACACCGGGCAGCAGCACCCGGTTCCGCCGCAGCCAGCCCACTGCCTGGTTGAACAGCGCGACCGGCCCCTCCGCATGCGTCCACGCCCGGCCGTGCAGGAACGTCCGGAACTTCCGACCCCACTCCGCATCTTCGTAGGGGTGATAGCCGTAGGCGTCCCGGATCTCCCACGCGTGCTCGTACGCAGTCTTCGGCCGCTCGGTGTACCGCTTCACACACGACGGGTCCTCGATGCCGAGCTGCACGGCCAGGTGCTCGACCACTGGCCACGGCACCACGAGAGGATCCTCCAGAAACAGCCCCACGTAGCGCACCGTGCACATCTGGAGAGCAAAGCCCAGCTGATGATGCTTCGTACGCCGCATCGCGATCAGATCCCGGTCGACATCGTCCAGGAAGAAGAACCGCTCCAATTCAGGTCTCGTCGGCTCCTCGGCGAACTTCCCGTACGCCTCGGCCTGATCATCAGTTAAGAACTCCACCGGCATGACGGGGACCGTAGCCAGGCCCACCCGTGATCGACGATCTTTCGGCGAACCCCCGTTCTGGAGACGACCTCTGTGCTAGCCGACCATGATCGTTCTCAGCGCCAACGGCTGTACCGATGTTCCCCAAGGCCG
>NZ_JBWKDS010000081.1:0-4198 GCF_056435845.1 Streptomyces sp. NPDC043867
ACACCCCGCCAACCACCTCCCGCACGCAGAGGGGAAACCCCCCACCCCCCCCCCCCCCCCCCCCCCCGGGGCGCAGATGGCGCTGGCCCAGATTGGCGTGGTCGGGGGTCGGGTCGGCGTCGCCCCACGGGTAGCGCGTGGAGCGGTCCGAGACCGGGTCGTGGCGGGCGGCCTTCTCCCACTCGGCCTCGGTGGGCAGCCGCCGCCCCGCCCAGCGGGCGTACGCGTCGGCCTCGTACCAGCACACGTGCAGCACCGGCTCGTCGGGCGGTACGACCTCGGTCACACCGAAGCGCCGCCGCAGCCACTGCCCGCCCTCCCGGCGCCAGTACAGCGGCGCCTCGATCGCGTGCTCGCGGATGTGGTCCCAGCCCGCGGGCGCCCACCAGCGGGCGTCCTGGTAGCCGCCGTCCTCGATGAAGGCCTGGTAGGCGGCGTTGGTCACCGGCGTGGTGTCGATGTGGAAGGCGGGGACCACGCGCGGGTGCGCGGGGCGTTCGTTGTCCAGGGACCAGGGCTCCGCCGACGTGCCCATGGTGAACGGGCCGCCCGGCACCAGGACTTCGGCAGGCCCCGTGAACGGGGGTCCGGCGACGGGGTCCGGCGCGGTCAGAGCGGCGGGCCCGCGGCGCAGCTGATGGGTAATCAGCATCGTCTCGTCGTGCTGCTGTTCGTGCTGCGCGATCATGCCGAAGGCGAAACCCGCCTCGGTCAGCCGCGTGCCCCGCAACGTGCTGCTCTCCAGGACGTCCAGCGCCCGCCCGCGCACCTCCGCGGCATAACGGCGGGCTTCCTCCGGCGGCAGCAGCGGCAGCGTGGGCCGCTCGGCACGCGGGTGCTCGAAGGCGTCGTAGAGACCGTCGATCTCCGGACGCATCGGCTCCCGCCCCGCGACCGCGCGCAGCAGCCACAGCTCCTCCTGGTTGCCGATGTGGGCGAGGTCCCACACCAGCGGGGACATCAGCGGGGAGTGCTGCGCGGTCAGTTCGGGCTCCTCCACACAGGAGGTCAGGAGCGCGGTGCGGTCGCGGGCCGTCACCAGCGCGTCCAGGGCGCGCTCCCTGAGCGACTCCGGGTCCGTGAGGGATTCGGGGGCGGTCATGTGCGAATGTCCTTCCCGTGGAACTGGTCGAGCAGATCGTCGGCGGGGCAGCGCCCCCGGGCCACATAGCGGCCGGTGAACCGCGCCACCGCCTCCCGCACCTCGCGGGAGGCACCGAGGCGGGGCAGCGCCTCGGCCGCCGCCGCGAAGCAGACGACGGCCGCCTCGCGCAGCTCGGGATCGGCGAGACCGCCGCGGGCGGCCTCGGCCCACAGCGGATTGCACGGAGCGGACCGCGGACCGGCACGTTCCGCCAGGGGTTTCACGGTCCGGTACGCGGTCTCGGCGGCCTCCGCGTCGTCGAACAGCGCGGTCGTGACGGCGAGCGGCACGATCCACCCGTCGTCGCCCGGCTGCGCGTCGATCATGCGCAGTTCGAGATGCCCGCGCGGACGCACCGGCGGGAACAGGGTGGTGAGGTGATACTCCAGGTCCGCCCGGTCCGGCGGAGTGCCGGACCGGGTCCACTCCCGGAAGGTGAGGTTCTTCGGCGCCGGCCAAGGGCCGCTCGGGCGCCGTACGCACATCACCGGCGCGTCCAGGACGTGCCGGGCCCAGGCGGCCCGCGGGTCCCCGCCGAGGGCGGGTGCGCCGGTCCTGCCGGGGTCCATCGCCGCCCACAGCGACTGGCGGGTGGAGCGCATGCCGGTCGGGCGGCCCTCCGCCATCGGGGAGTTGGCGAACGCGGCCACCAGGACCGCGCCCAGCTGGTGGGCCAGCCACCAGCGCCGCCCGTGTCCGAGCGGGCCCGGTTCCTCGTACCCGGCGTCCAGGCACACCTGGACGGAGGCCGAGGAGCACATCATGGCGCGGCCCTCGGGGCCGGCGCGGTCGAGGCAGCGCTCCATGGCGTCGTAACGCGGTTCATGGAGGAAGCGGCTCGGGGGGCGCCAGGGGTCCTGGCCGTATCCGCTCAGGCCCAGCCCTGCCTCGCGCAGCACCTCGCGTACGGCGGCGAGGTCGGCGGACACGGACCCGACGCACTCCATCAGGGAGGTGGCGGGGAGGGAGCTGAGCTCCAGCTGGCCGCCCGGTTCGACGGTGAGCGCCGAACGCAGGGGCAGGGTCCGCAGAGCGGCGTAAGCCTCTTCGAGACGTGCGGGTGTTACCGGGAGCTGCGGCCCGCGCAGCTCGTGGACGAGCCATTCCACTTCGACGCCGAGGTGGCGGGGTGGCCCTGTCTTGAAGCAGATGCCCCGGACCAGCGCTTCCACCTCTGCTTCGGTGACCACGGAGCGGTGCTCCGTACAGTCACTCACCGAATCGGACATGTCGGGATCCTCCTGAGATTCCATCATGCCGCCGGCCCGGCTTTCGAGGCGCCGGCCCGGCTCGCTCGTACCACCCAAGACCAACCGAGCCGGTTCGCACAAGAGTGCAGATCGCCGCATTCGGGGTCCGGTGAGCGGTGTCCGAGCACCCGGAAAACTCTGTTGCGTCGCAGGACCAGCATCGCTCACGATGCGTTCATGAGCACGACGGGGGGGCTCGCGCAGGGCGCGTTCGAGGCGTGTACGGGGGTCGCGCCATGAGCGCGCGGCTGCGCGGGATCGCGCATCAGACGGAGGAGATCGTCGCGGCGGGCCGGTACCGCGCGTCCGACGGACGCACGGTGTCGATCGCCGCGGCGGTCGAGGCCGCCCGCGCCGGCACCCGTCTGCACGGGCCGGAACCGGTGCGGACACCCCAGGTCAGTCCGGTGGACACGGTGGTCGAGGTCACGGGCGAGAGCAGCCTCGAGGCCGCCCGGCGCCTCGCCGGACCCGTCGCCGTGCTGAACTACGCCTCGGCCCGCAATCCGGGCGGCGGCTATCTGAACGGCGCACAGGCCCAGGAAGAGGCCCTCTGCCGGGCCTCCGCGCTCTACACGTGCGTGCTGCGCGCCCGCGCGTTCTACGACCACCACCGCGCGCACCGCGACCCGTTCTACACGGACCGTGTCATCCACTCACCCGGGGTGCCCGTCTTCCGGGACGACCGCGGCCGGCTGCTGGACGAGCCGTACGCGGCCGGCTTCCTCACCGCGGCGGCCCCCAACGCCGGAGTCGTCCTGCGTACGGCGCCGGAACGCGCCTCCGCCCTGCCGGGGGCCCTCGCCGTCCGGGCCGAGCGCGTGCTGGAGACGGCGCTGGCCCACGGCTACCGGCGGCTGGTGCTCGGCGCCTGGGGCTGCGGCGTCTTCCAGAACGATCCCGCGCAGGTGGCGGGCGCCTTCCGGACCCTGCTGGGCGACGGCGGCCGGTTCGCCGGAACGTTCGAGCACGTCGTCTTCGGCGTGCTCGACCGGACCCGGGGCTCGATGACCCGCCGCGCCTTCGAGCAGGCGTTCGCCCTGAGCGAGGGGGCCCGGCTGTAGCGGGCCATGGCCGCCGGGGCCGTGTCCTCGTCCGCGTCCCCGGCCGTTCTGTCAGCGCCGGCCGTAGCGTTCCCGGAGCCGGTCTGTCAGCGCCAGCCGTAGCGTTCCCGGAGCCGGTGGACGACCAGGTTGAACCGCATCCGGTCCAGTGCGCACGCCTCCCGGCGCATGCCGTCCTCGTGCAGGCGCAGGACGCGGTCCACGGCCACCCACGAGTCCCGCCCCGAGCGGTCCCAGGGCCCGCTGCCGATCGGCACCCACTCGCGCTCGCCGTCGTGCCGCCTGCTCGACAGCCGGACGGCGAGGAGCGTGCCCCCGGCCTCCCGCGCGACGACGAGCACCGGACGGTCCTTGCCCCGGCCGTCGTTCTCCTCGTAGGGCACCCAGGTCCAGACGATCTCGCCGGGGTCGGGGTCACCGTCGTGCGCGGGCGAGTACTCGGTGCGCACCCGGCCCACCTCGCGCGGCTCGGCCTCGGTGGTCGCCGAGGGGCCATGGCGGCCGGGGACTTCGTCGATGTTCGCAGTCACAGGCAGCACGGTAGAGCCCGCTGACACCGCCCCGCCCCACGGGTCCGTACGACAGCGGCCGCGGCCCCTCCCGCGAGGGGCCGCGGCCTTAGGGCCTGTCGTTTGGATCACGCGAGCGTCGCGGGGTCTGGCACGCACATCTGCGGCGTTGTCGTCGGTCGCCGACGCTCCGCGTCGACTCCCTCCTCCGCCTTGCAGCTGCACGCGCCA
>NZ_JBWKDS010000082.1:0-3750 GCF_056435845.1 Streptomyces sp. NPDC043867
GAAGGTCTGGGGGGAAACCAGACAACCGTCCTTCCCCCCCCCCCACACCCCCCCCCCCCCCCTGGAAAAAGCCGCACGCCCCCCCCCACCCCCCCGCTCCCCCCCCCCCACCGGCGGACCCCCGGGATCGGGACGGGAAGGGAAGGAGCGGCGCGGCGGCTCCTCACCCCGCCGCCAACTCGCGTTCCAGCGGCGTCCGGAACCGCGGAGTGACCCGGGTGGCGCCCAGCCACGCGGACAGCCGGGCGGCCTGGGCGGCGATCGCGTCGTGGCCCTCCCGGCCGAGCCGCGCGGCGTCCAGCACCCGCCACACGACCTCCCCGTCGGGCCGCTGGGCCCAGCCCCCGACGACCCGCCCGTTCCACCACACCGTCGGCCCCACGTTCCCGCTCCGGTCGAAGAGGGCGGGCCGCAGCTCCGGCGCAAGGAACCAGTCCCGCTCCTGCCACCCCATGGCCGTCGGGTCGAGCCCGGGCAGCAGCGCGGCCCACGGCTCGCCGGGCCCGGCCACCGGCCCCTCGTCCCCGTCCGCCACGTACCCCGTGACCCCGCCGTCGAGCGACACGGCCACCGCCCCGGCCGCGGTGAGCGCCCGGCGCACGTCGGTGACCTTCCAGCCCGTCCACCACTTCAGGTCGGCCTCCGAGGCGGGACCGCACGCCCGGAGCCAGCACCGCATGAGCTCGGCCCGGGCCTCGGCGGGCGCCGGTCCGGGGTGCGGCGTAGCGACCGCCCAGCGGAACTGGCTCGACGTCCACGCGCCGAGCGGGCGCCCGCGCACGACCCGCCCCTCGACACCGAGAACCCGCATCAGCCGCGACGACACGGTCTGCGGACTCTCGTAGCTCCGGCCCGCCCCGTAGGTGAACCGCTCCCTCAACCGCGGTTCGTCCCGGGCGAGTTCGTTGACCGTGGCCTCGCCGCGCCGGGCCAGCGCGGCGAGCGTAGACGCCTCCACCTCGGCCAGCCACTCCTCGGTCAGCCGCCCGCCGCTGCCGGTCACCACGTCCGCGACCAGCCCGGCCCGCGCCTTCGCGGCGACGGCGAGCCCCGTCGAGGCGTGCACCACGGCCGCCAGCCCGGCGGGGAACACGAACACCGTGTGCCGCATCCCGTGCATGCGCACCAGCGTGCGGTCCTCGTACAGCGCCCGCTCCAGCTCGCCGACGGTCCTCCCGGAGTCGGTCAGCCGGGCCCCCACCGACAGGTAGACCGTCGCCGGATCGGTGCCGTGCAGCGCGACGAGCGAGTCCGCGACCTCCTCCGGGCCGGCCGCGCCCGCCGCACCCGCCAGCCGGTGCCGCAGCGCCAGCCGGGCCCGCCGCTCCGCCACCCCGATGTGCCGCCGCTGCGCTCCCACGTCGCCTCCGCCCGTTCCGCCGCCCCGGGTACCGATTCCCGGCACCTCCCATCCTCTCGGACACCCGGCCGCCCCGGGCCCTGTCGTCGGACTCCCGTCCGCCCGGAGTCCGACGACAGGACCCGGGGACACGTCACCCCATTGCCGTACCCGGCATGCGCACGGCCCGGCCGGCGGCCTTCACTGGGGCGACCGGGGGAAGGCAGCGCGGGCAGGAGCGGGGAAAGGCGGAACGGCGATGGCCCCTCAGGGTGGACGAAGGCCCGTCGGGCCGGCCGCGACCGCGCGCCCCGCCTCATGACCGCGCCCGCCGACCGCGCCGAGAAGGGCAGGGCGGTCCGCAAACGCGTCCCACGCTCCGCGCACGCCGAGTGGCTTGCCGCGGTCGACCGCCCCGACCCCGTCGCCGTACTGGAACGCCAGGGCAGGGACCGGCTCCAGGAACTCCTGCCGATCCGGTACGGGCGGATGAGCGCGTCCCCCTTCGCGTTCCTGCGCGGTGGGGCCGCCGTGATGGCCGCCGACCTCGCCGCCCGGCCGCACACCGGCCTGACCGTCCAGCTCTGCGGCGACGCGCACCTGCTCAACTTCGGTGTGTTCACCTCTCCGGAACGCGCGCTGCTCTTCGACCTGAACGACTTCGACGAGACCTTCCCCGGGCCCTTCGAATGGGACGTCAAGCGACTCGCCGCCAGCATCGCCGTCACCGCCCGCGAGAACGGGCACAGCGAGGCGCGGGCCCGCCGCGCGGCACGTGCGGCGGGCGCCGAGTACCGCCACGCCATGCGGCACCTCGCGGGACGGGGCGAACTGGCCGTCTGGTACGAACGCATCGACGCCGACCTGCTGGTCCCCCTGGTCCGCTCCGCACACCACCGCAGACGCGCCGAGTCCAGCCTCGCGCGCGCCCGGCGCCGGACGAGCCTTCAGGCGCTGGGCAGACTCACCGAGACCGTCGACGGCCGGCCCCGCATCGTCCAGGACCCGCCCCTCCTGGAGCGCGCCGGGCCGCCCGACATGGGGGCGCTCCGCAAGATCTTCAGCGACTACCGCTCCACGCTCTCCGAGGAGCGGCGGCTGCTCCTGGACCGCTACCGCTTCATGGACGCCGCCCGCAAGGTCGTCGGCGTCGGCAGCGTCGGCACCCGCTGCTTCGTCGTGCTGCTCGCCGGACGCGACGCGGACGACCCGCTGTTCCTGCAGATCAAGGAGGCCGGCCGGTCCGTCCTCGAGGAACACCTGCCGAGCGGCCCCTACGACCACCCCGGTCACCGCGTCGTCGCAGGCCAGCGGCTGCTCCAGGCCGCGAGCGACATCTTCCTCGGCTGGATGACGGGGCCCCAGGGACGGCCGTACTACTGGCGTCAGCTGCGTGACACGAAGGGCACCGCGGACGTCGCGGGCATGAGCCCGGACGAACTCCTCGGCTACGCGCGGCTGTGCGGCACGGCCCTGGCCCGCGCCCACGCCCGCTCCGGCGACCGCATCGCCATCGCCGCCTACCTCGGCGGCGCCGACACCTTCGAACGCGCCGTCGCGGACTTCGCCCTCCGCTACGCCGACCAGAACGCCCTGGACCACGGGACCCTGTGCGCGGCCGTGGCCGCCGGAGTGGTCAGAGCGGCCCCCGGGGTCTGAGACACCGGCACCGGCCGGACGGCCCCGCGGCGTCCCGAACCCGGCGCCCGGCCGCCGCGCGGCGGTGCCCCGCGGCACCCGTGCGGGAGCTGCCATCCGGGTGACGGGCCGGGAAATGGGATGCACGGTCCGGGACCGGGTCCCTACGCTGGGCGAGCGTTCCGGAGCCGCTGAGCACCGCTTCCCGCCGGACAGGCATCAGGCGGCGGACTCGGGGTTACCGTCTACGCACCGACGGACGGCCGCCCGCCCCAGGCGCCCTGTCGAAGCACCCGCAGAGATCCAGTCCACCCACGCGCCAAGGAGTCCCGTCATGGGCACCTTGATCATCTCGGCGACCTCGGTCCTTGTCGTCCTGGGCTTCTCCCACCACGTCCTGTGGCTGGCCGCGGTCGCCCTGCTCTTCCTGTACGTCCGGTACGGACGCGCCGGTGCAGGCGCGTCCGCCGCGGGCGCGCCGTCCGCCCCCGGCGGATCCGCGGGGTCCGCGGGCCGCGTGGACTCGAGCTACCGCGCCTACCGCGAGCGCCGGGACCAGCAGGCCAGGTGGGAGCGCCGCTACCGCCGCGAACGCCCGCGCGAGGCGCGCCGCCAGGAACGCAGGAAGGGCAACTAGGGCCTGTCGTTTGGATCACGCCGGCGTCGCGGGGTCTGGCGCGCACATCTGCGGCGTTGTCGTCGGTCGCCGACGCTCCGCGTCGACTCCCTCCTCCGCCTTGCAGCTGTACGCGCCAGACCCCGCTCGGGTCGGT
>NZ_JBWKDS010000083.1:0-3348 GCF_056435845.1 Streptomyces sp. NPDC043867
GCCGTCTTTTCCCACCCCCACCGGACCCGCCGGCCGCCAACGGCGCAGGCCACGGAGGATTACGGACCCTAGGCGCCCCACAAACCGGCCCGCACAGTGCCCACCACACCCCCGTACGGAAGACTGGGCGCCATGGACGGTGAAGCGGTGCGGCCGGATGCCACCGCGGCGGAGTTGGCGGACGGTGAGCGCTGGTTGGTCGACTGGCTACGGCGTGATGCGGCGTTCCGCGGTGCTCGGCCTGGCTGGGTTCACAGCTGTCTCGCCGGTCTCCTGCTCGCGCACGGGCAGTTGTTCACGCCTGCGCCGTGGCCGAACGGCGGGCCCCCGCCGGGGGAGCCGGGGAAGTGCTTCATCGAGTCGGTGTGCGCGGCGGCCTTCCGGCCGGTCTGCTGATGGACGCGGGCCGGCCGCTGCCGGCGGGCGGCTAGCGGGCGGACTTGCTGCGCTCGGCGCGGGCCTTGGACATGATGCGCTCGGCGGTGCGGGTGCTGACCTCGTAGAACTCGGCGAGCTCCTCGGCGGTCACGGGGCTGCGGCGGCCGGCCTCCGCTCGTTCCAGCTCGGTGGCGACTTCGGCAATCCGGTGGTCCGGGCGGTTGCGCGGGGTCTTGTCCCGGGCGCCGGGTGTGCGGCCCTTGTACTGCGTCGGGCGGGCGGCGCGGGCCTCGGCGTCGGCGCGGGTCCACCACCGGCGGCCGTGCCGCTCTTCGCCTCGGGGCATCAGGCCGTTGACGGCGTCGGCCCGGATCGTGGACGCGCTGACTCCGGCGACGGCGCCAGCCTCGGAATCGGTCAACAGGTCGTCGGGGTGCGGTCTCGTCGGGAGGGCGGGCAGGGGCTTGCCGGACAGGAAGGCGTCGACCTGGGCGGCGTCGTAGAGGGCGGGCCGCAGTGATCCCGGGAGCGGCTTCACCGCGGCGGTGAACGCCGCGTGATGCCGGCGGCGCCATGTCGTCGCCGAGACGCCGGCGCGTTCGGCTACGCCGTGGATGTCGAGTGCGGGGCGGCCGTGGGGGATCACGAGGGGGCTCCTTCGGGGCTGGGTGGTGCTGGGTGTGAGGGTATGGCCGCGGGCGGCCTGGCCCCCCACGCGGGTGGGCGGGCCTGGTGGGGACGGCGGCGCGGGTGGTCGGCGGCAGCGCGGTCCGGGGCCGGCTCGATGCCGCCCCGGTCCGCCTCGCACCCCTGGTGCGGGTGCCGGCGTCCGGCCGATCGGTCTACACTGGTGCCGCTTTCCATTCGGCCCCTTTCGGCCGGTGTTGGTGGAAGCGCTGGGCCGGTGGGATGCCGTCACCCCTCGGGGTGTCCCCACCGGCCCCTACTGCTGTCAGGCGGTCTCGTACGCCTCTTCGGCCTTCATCTCCTCGGCGCACAGTCGCGCGTGGTCCAGCATGGCGGGCGCGTCGCACCCGAACTGCTCGGCGGCGTCCATGCATGCGGCGAGCATGGCGGCCACGCGCTCGACGTCGGCGGCGGCGACTTCGCACACGGTGTTGAGCGTCACGGGGTAGTCGGTGCTGCGCATCTCCTCGGCGGCCTGGATGAGCTGGCCGGGGGTGGCGCGGCCGTCCGCCAGAAGGAACGCGTAGGCGAACAGGTCGCCGATCACCTCGTCTGCGCTCTCCTCGTCGTTCACGGTGTGCTCGCGGGCGTCCCATCGGGTTGCGCGGGACAGGGCCTCGGCGGCGATGATGCCGAGCCGCACCCGTTCGGCCTGCCCGGGCACGGGCAAGAGCTGGTCGGGGGCGGCGTCGTTGTAGGCGGCCAGGGCCTCGGCGGCCCATGCCGCGCGGTCGGCGTTGGTCACGTCGTGCATGTCGGGTCTCTCCTTGCGTTCGGTGTCGGTGGAGGGGCTGCCGGGGGCGGGTGCCGTTCCCGCCCCCGGGCTGGGTGGTGCTCAGTTACGGCGGCTGCCGGGGGCACCGGCGGCGGCGTTGCCGTTGGTGCGGGCCTGCCCGAGCTGTTCGCGGGCGGCGGCCTTCATGGCGGGGCTGTTGGCTCGCCGGTAGTCGGCGCGGGCCTCGGCCAAGAGCTTCTGTACGGCCTCGGTGGGCTTGGTCATGGCGGTACTCCCCTTCGACGGGTGTTGGTGGTGGTGCCGGTGGGGGCGGGTGCCGTTCCCGCCCCCACCGGCGGGGGCTACTTCGCGGAGCGCTCGGCGCGGACGCGCATGAACCGTTCTTCCTCGGCCTCGTCGGCCCAGTGGTCGTAAGCGCGGTCGGTGACCTCGTGGACGCATACGGCCTGCTCGTCGCCGTAAGCGAGTACGGCCGCGACCGTGCACGCGAGGATGCCGGGGCGGCCGTCGTCGCCGAGTGCGCCGAGCACGGGCAGCACGTTGACCGTGGTGGAGAGCTCCATCAGGGCGGCGCCGAGCAGTGCGTGAGGGGCCTGCGTCCCGTCCGCGTGGTGGTAGAGGTCGGCGAGAGTCCAGCTCAGCGTCTCGGCGGGGTCGTCGGTGGCCAGGGCGTACGCCGCGACGGCCGCGCGGCCAAGCTCGGCGCGGTCGCCCGGGGTGAGCGTCGCTCCGGCCTTGGCGGCGGCGGCCAGGAAGGCCGCGACCACGGCGGCCCCCCGCGCCGCGCGGTCCGTGTTGGTGGTCTCGTCCACTGCTCTGTTCCTTTCGCTGGTGTTGGTGGGTTGCCGGTCCGGGGTGCCGCTCCCCTTCCCGACATGTAAAAGAATACAGCACTAGAGCACCATGGGCAACTCGACTTGCCGGGAAATCCGCTGGTCAATGGCCGTTTCGCGGCCTTGGCTTGTACAAGCGAACGGCCCCCGCCGGGCGGGGGCCGTGGTGGTGACGGGTGGTCAGTATCGGGTGACGGTGAAGCGGGCGGGCCATGCTCGGCGGGGGCCGTAGCGGGGGCGGGTGCCGTTCCCGCCCCCGGCTGGCGTGGCGTCAGTCCTGGATGCCCTCGGCGGCGCGGATCTCGCGATAGAGGGCGCCCACGAGGGTCTTGGCCAGGGCTTCGCGTCCGGGCATCTTGCGGAGCATGGCCAGGAACATGGCGCCCGCCTCGGCGTTGACGTTGACGGTCGGGTCCTGCTCGGCCATGCGGTTGGCCATCATGTAGGCGAGCACTCCGCCGGTGAACAGGTCTTCGGCGAGCTCGTCCAGCACTTCGCCGACATGGCGGCCGGTGCGGCGCGCGATCGGCTTCAGGTGGCGGTCGAGAAACTGCGCCGTGGCCTTCTCCAACTCCTCCTCGTCGTAGACGGTGTACTCAGTCACGGTGGGCGGCTGAGTGTTGTCCGGGTTGTTCATGTGCGGTGTCCTTTCGCGGTGTTGGTGGTGCCGGTCCGGGGTGCCGTTCCCCTTCCCGACGTGTAAAAGAATACAGC
>NZ_JBWKDS010000084.1:0-2747 GCF_056435845.1 Streptomyces sp. NPDC043867
CTGGGCTCAGAACACACCACCTCCCCGGCTCGAACTCCGGACCTCCTGCACACCGAGGCGCCGAGCACCACCCCATCGAAAAACCAGGGAATCACCACCCCAGAAAGCCTCGTCAGAACACGAGGCGGAAAGCGTGGATCGCATGGCACAGATGGATTTGTTTCCGCATCAGGTGGA
The DNA here is from genome assembly GCF_056435845.1 of Streptomyces sp. NPDC043867. Classification (NCBI taxonomy): domain Bacteria; kingdom Bacillati; phylum Actinomycetota; class Actinomycetes; order Kitasatosporales; family Streptomycetaceae; genus Streptomyces; species Streptomyces sp. NPDC043867. The sequence goes on from NZ_JBWKDS010000084.1 coordinate 178, forward strand.
AGCGGCCGATGGCATTATGCGCTATCTCCAGACTCCGCCCGGCGGGCGCGTCCCTCCCGAGGGACTGCGCACGCAGGTAATCGCCGCGACCGGATCCGGTAAAACGCTAATCGCTGTAGAGGCCGCGCGGCGGCTTTCCGCGCGGCGGGTGCTGGTCCTGGTCCCGACGCTGGATCTGCTGACTCAGATGGCGGGCGCGTGGCGCCGGGGCGGCCGACGGGGCGCGATGGTCGGGGTGTGTTCGCTGCGTGCCGAGGACAGCGACGGCATCCCGTGCACGACCGACCCGGAGGAGCTGGTGTCGTGGACGCGGGATCTGGAGCCGGTGACCGTGTTCGCCACCTACGCGGCGGTGGGCCTGGGCATCCTCCAGCGGGCACACGAGGCGGGTTTGCCGGTTTGGGACCTCATGATCGTGGACGAAGCCCACCGAACCAGTGGGGACGCTGGGAAGCCGTGGGCGGCCGTGCACGATCAGGCGCGAGTGCCGGCGGTACGGCGGCTGTACATGACCGCGACGGCGCGCGTGTGGGAGGCCGAGGGCGACAAGCCGCGGCTAGTGGCGAGCATGGACGAGGACTCGCCCGTGTTCGGGCCGGTGGCGTACAAGCTCAAACTGTCCGAGGCGATCCGGCGGGGGTTGGTTGCGCCGTACCAGGTGGTGTGCCTGGACATCCGCGACCCGGAGCTGTTCGAGGCGCTTCAGATGGAGTCGGCGGCCTCGGACTCGGTCCGCGGGGCGCGGCTAGCCGCGTTGCAGACCGGGTTGCTGACGGCTGCGGCGCGGGAGCGGCTGCGGCGGATCCTGGCCTTTCACAGTCGGGTCGCCGAGGCCGAGGCGATGGCGGCCGGGGTCGGCGCTGTCGCCGAGCGGCTGGCCGAGGACGACCCGGAGCGGTACCCGTCGGCGGAGCGGGTGTGGGCGGACTGGCTGTATGGGGAACATGCGCCGGGATATCGGCGTCAGGTCTTGAATGAGTTCGCTTCCGATTTCATCGGCGGGGATTCCGATATTCCGGCTGCGGTGCGCGTTCTGAGTTCCGTCAAGGTACTCGGGGAAGGCGTCGACACTGCACAGTGTGATGCGGTCGCTTTCTGCGATGCGCGCGGTTCCATGGTCGATATCGTGCAGATGGTGGGGCGTGCCCTGCGCATGAAGCCGGGAGAGGGGAAATTGGCCTCTCTTGTGGTTCCGGTATTCCTCGGTCCGGACGAGGACGGCGAGGAAATGCTGACCTCGGAGGCGTACGGGACCCTCGCGAAGGTGCTCGGGGCGCTGCGGGCGCACGACACGGACACGATCGAGGCTCTGGCCGACCCGCGGCGGCGCAGCGGCCGGCGGGAGGGCGCCGAGGACGAGGACGGCGCCGAGCTGGAGCACCAGGACGAGGACCAGGAGGAGGAGGAGGAGGAGGAGGAGGACGAGGCGTGGGTGAGCGAGCGGGCGGCCGGGCTGCTGCGGTTCAGCGAGCCGCGTGACCCCGCGCTGCTGGCCCAGTTCGTCAGGTTGCGGGTGATCGACCCGGAGAACGCCTACTGGCGGCGCGGGATCGAGGCAGCCACGCGCTGGCTGCGCGAGAACGGCAGCGACCAGCTCCGGGTGCCGTACGACTACGTGATGCCCGAGGACGATGCGGCGGGCGCGGGGTTCCCGCTGGGGGTGTGGCTGGCTGACCAGCGGCGCTACTACAACGCCGGGACCCTCGATGCGGCGCGGGTGGCCGAGCTGGAGGCGCTGGGCATGGTGTGGTCCCACCAGGACGTGGCGTTCGAGGAAGGCCTCGCGGTGGCGCGGGCGTGGGCGGAGAAGCACGGGCATTTCCTGCCTCTGGCCACAGCCGTGGGCGAGGGCGGGTTCCCCATTGGGGTGTGGGCCAAGAACCAGCGCGCAGCGGCCCGCAAGGCGCTGCTGAACGCCGAACGGCGCGCGGCCGGGGAGGACGTGCCCGTGGCGGCCGGGGAGATGCCTGCGAGCCGTCTGGAGGCGCTGGAGGCCATTGACGCGGGATGGTGCCCGCTGGGGTGGGACGTGGCGTGGCAGCGGTGCTTCCGTCTCGCCCGCGCCCACATCGAGGCTGGCGGCACCCTGCCCGAGGCCGGCGGTGAGCTGGTGGTGCAGGGCGAGGATCTCGGGGTGTGGGCGGCGGCGCAGCGCGCGGGGTGGGACAAGCTGAAGCCCGCCCAGCAGTGGCTCTTGGGTAGCGCCCTGGAACTGGAGCCGGCCGACGACGAGGACAAGCCCGCGCGGCCACGCCGGGAGGACAAGTGGCGGCTGAACATCACGGCCGCCCGGCAGTTCCGCGCTCGTGAGGGCCACCTGACCGTGCCCCGCAAGCACGTCGAAGTGGTCGACGGTGCAGAGATCAAACTGGGTAGCTTCCTGGACAACGCCCGCCGCCGCGCCGACAAGCTGACTCCAGAGCGGCGCGCCGACCTCGATGAACTCGGCATGCGCTGGTAGGGCACGCAAAAACGGCGGCGGGGGGGGGGGGGGGGGGGGGGGGGGGGGGGGGGGGGGGGGGGGGGGGGGGGGGGGGGGGGGGGGGGGGGGGGGGGGGGGGGGGGGGGGG
>NZ_JBWKDS010000085.1:0-2446 GCF_056435845.1 Streptomyces sp. NPDC043867
GGCGAACCCGGCACCGAAGAGGATCAGGGCGAGCAGAAGAACGAGAAGCAGGGGAACCATAGTTATCAACCTCCGTTCCGCCGTATGCCCCGCCCAACCACCCGCACACCTGGAAGTTTTATGCGTTTCTTATCTGTCGGCAGGGGCACACGAACACGCTGCACGCGACCGCGCGTCACGGCAGCAGCCGACAGGGACCGGTCGCGCTGGGCGCGACATGCGAGCGAGTGCTGCTCGCCGATGATCACAACGAGTCGTGCATCGTGATGCAGGACATCGAGGGCAACGAGTTCTGTCTCGACTGAGCATCCTCCGGGAGGGCGAGGTGGAGCCCTCTTGAGCCGATGCGCGGTAGGTGTCACATGGGCAGGCTCGTGGTCACCGGTGCGGCCGCGGGCCGGGGGGCACCGGCGGCAGTCGTCCCAGCGTCCAGCCGATCGCGCGTGCGCGGTCCGGCCCGGGGCGCTCCCCAGAGCCGGAAGTGCCCTGCGTGCGGCTCCTCGCGCAGGACGCAGGCCGCCCTGTACGGGTCAGGTCCCGCCCCGGAACCAGTCGCGCTGGATCCGGTGCGCCAGGGCGCGCCGCACCGCCGCCGTTCCGGCGGCGGGGGTACTGCTCGCGGGCAGGTCGAGCCCGCGGCTGATCTCGTCGTACGTCTTGCGGTAACTGCCGGGCAACTCGCCCCGGTTCACGCGCAGGTCCTCCTCGACCAGCCGTCGCAGTTCGTCGACGCTCTGGGGCGTGAAGCGCTTCTTGCCGCGGGCCAGGGCCTGGACGCAGTGCGTGCAGCGGGCATCCGCGTGGCGGGCGTCGGAGATCTCCTCCGCCAGCGCCCACAACCGTCCCTGGAGCCACGGGGCGTCGCCCTGGTCGAGGGTGAGCTGCGGCACCGGCACCGGCACCGCAGCGTCCTGCGGGAGTCGAGCCAGGTGCTTGGAGACCGCCGGCTGACTCATGCCGGTGAGGCGGGCGATCTTCTCCTGGGTCCAGCCGAAACCGACGAACACCGGAATCAGTTCGGCCCGCAGCCTGCGCATCTCCTCGCCCGCCCTGATGACTTCGTTGATGCCGACGAGCATTGCCTCGGCCTGCTCCTCGCTCAGTGCCGCGGGGAACGGACTCGACCTCTCTCCACGTGTCATACCCCGGTTATACACCCTCACCCCATCACGTCATAACCTGGTTGTACAACTGGGTTGTGAGTGGCAGGATCACCGGTCATGCCCACCTTCTGCACACCCGACGGAACCCGCCTGGCCTACCGCACAGCCGGCAGCGGTGAGGCGCTCCTGTGCGTCCCGGGTGGCCCGGCCGACTCCCGTTACCTCGGTGACCTCGGCGGCCTGTCCACGCACCGCCGCCTGATCGTTCCGGACCTGCGCGGCACCGGCCGCTCCCCGGTCCCCGAGGACCCCTCCTCCTACCGCTGCGACCGGCTGACGGACGACATCGAGGCGTTGCGCGAGCATCTGGGCCTGGCCCGCATCGACCTCCTGGGCCACAGCGCCGGTACGAACATCGCCACCCAGTACGCGGCCCGCAACCCGAGTCGGCTGCGCTCGCTCATCCTGGTCGGCCCCAGCACCCGGGCAGTCGGCCTGGAGATCACCGGGCAGATGCGCCGTGAGGTGGCACAACTGCGCGGCGCTGAGCCCTGGTTCCCAGCCGCCTACGCCGCCCTGACCGCTCTCACCGAGGGCGGCGAGAGCGACTTCCAGGCCATCGCGCCCTTCTTCTACGGCCGTTGGGACCCAGCGGCCCAGGCGCATCACGCGGCGGGTCTGCCGGACAACGCGGATGCCGTCGCCCTCTTCGCGGCCGAGGGCGCTTTCACTCCACAAGCCACCCGGGAGGCGCTCGGGGCCTGCGTCGCCCCCGTCCTGCTGCTCGCCGGCCAGTTCGATGTCAACAGCCCCCCGCGGTCGGCGGCCGAGTTCGCGGCGCTGTTCCCCGACGCCCGGCTCGTGGTGCAGCCGGGCGCGGGTCACTACCCCTGGCTCGATGACGCCGGGAAGTTCGTGGCGGCCATGACGGCCTTCCTGGAGCGGACGCGGTAGGCCTCGCCGCCGCAGGGCACACGACCCGTTCACGCACGTCCGCGACGTCGACCCCGCGGAGGGCTACGCGGAGGAACGCGCGAGGCGGTATCCGTAGCCGCGGGTGCCGGGGATTGGTCGGTTCGGCAACTTCATTCCTTCGGGTGAGACACCAATCCGTGTGCCGTCGGGGACCGGATTCCCCACGTGAGGACAGAGCGGAACGACCAGCAGCGACCAATTCGTCGCCGTCCTGACGCTGCTGGCGCTTGCGCCCGGTGTCATCGCGGTACGTCATGGCGCACCCGCACCATTCCCGACGGAGCCAGTGGATGGCACTCGGTGGTGGTCACCGTCGACTGACCGCGCCCGCGGGTGGTCACCGTCGCTGACCGCGCCCGCCCCTCCAC
>NZ_JBWKDS010000086.1:0-2304 GCF_056435845.1 Streptomyces sp. NPDC043867
GCCGTCTTTTCCCACCCCCACCGGACCCGCCGGCCGCCAACGGCGCAGGCCACGGAGGATTACGGACCCTAGGCGCCCCACAAACCGGCCCGCACGGGCCGCGTTCGTACGTCGGGGGGAACCGGGCCGGCCGGCCGTGATTATCTCGGGTGCTGGAAAGCCGTCAGGCAGGTTAGGCAAGTAGCCTTCGGTTGCGCGTGCCTGACAGGTATCAGCAGGCGGTTCAGGCATGTGGGGCACATATGCGAAACTGCGGAGCCCGTCCGCCGTACGGCCGATCAGTTCGAGGACGGCAGATGCTCGGCGTCCTCTGCCCGGACGATGGGCGCCATGTAGCCGAGGCCGGAGGGGCTCCAGCCGTCAGCACCAGAGGAGTCGGGACCGGGCTGGAGAGCGAAACCAGCGTCGGCGAGGCGGTGAGCTGCCGCCTCCTGGTGGAAACTTTCCCAGTCCGGGAGGTCCACGGTGACCAGGACGGCGAGGTCCTGGTCGAGCACGTTGAGCTGGTAGCCGTGCTCGACCCGGCCGTCCTCGTGCGGGTAGCTGTTCGGCGTGCAGACTGCGGTGAGTTTGGACACGGTGACCTCCTGGTTCAAGGCGGACGGGTTGGGAATCCGGCCTGCCCCATCGTGCCGCACGGGTCTGACAGTAGTAGTGCTACCTGCCTAACTTGCCTGATGCCTGGCCACCTTGCGTGACCTGCATGAAGTACTCCGAGCCCCTTAGATACCAGGATCGGGGAAGGGCTGCTGCGCCGTTGGGCTGTGCATGCGACGACTGATGATCGCGGCGGCGCTCACCGCGGTGGTTCTGCCTGACTCCGGTGCCCCGACCGCCGCGGCGCTGCATACCCCTGCCTCCCTCGTCGGCCAGGCCGCGGCCGGCTTCAACTCCTGGGGCTACTACCCGACAACCACGGTTCACCTGCGCACGGGTCCCGGAACCCGGTATACGTCGCTCGGCCTGGTGGGCCCGGACGATGGGATGTACGCGGAGAAGGCGTCAGGCGGGTGGTACCGGGTGACGCTCTCCGATCGGGCTCGGAGCGGCCTGAAGAGCGGTACGAGCGGCTGGGGGCGAAGAAGTACGTCAGTGACCTGTCTAAACGGCTTCCGGGGCCGGCTGGTCCCGCCCCAGGGCGCCTGTCAGGGCCCGGACAGAATGAAGATCACTTCCACACGCCCCGGTGCGTCGTCCTCGGGTGGGTGGACGCGGTAGAGAAGGGTGATCCGGTCGCCGGTGTCCTTGGCCGGGTCGGTGTCGATTCTGCGCAGCTCGGCGCCGGCGATCGGCTCGGTTGAGCTGGCGGGGTCGCGCGGCTCGACGGCGAGACGGTCCAGCACGTCATGGACGGCCCGCCGTCCTCCGGGGCTGAGCCGGGCCACTTCCTCGTAGAGCCGTGGGGGTACCTCGACGCTCCAGCGGCTCACCGGTCGGCGTCCCGGCTCTCCAGATAGGCGTACAGGTCCGCGACGGGGGCCGTGGGCGTCTCGCCTGCGAGGGATGCCGCGATGGCGGCCTGGACCTCGGGCCGGGTGCGCAGGGCGAGCAACCGGCGGGCGTCGGAGATCACGGCGGCCTGCGCCTCGCCGAACCGCGCGGCGTCCAATTTGGCGTTGAACGCCACCACCTCGGCGGGTCCGAGCAACGCGAGCTCGGCTCGCAGCTCGGCGAGCGTCTGGGGCCCTTCCCACTCCTCGACCCGGTACGGGTCCGCGTACGCCCTGGGCGGCGTCTCGTGCGGCAGCGCGCTCATGCTGGTGACCTCCGTCGTGTCCTCGACGCCTCCACGGTACGCGCCGCACGGGTCCCGGGGCAGTGGGGTTGACGACGTTCACCGCGGTGGCCTGGGAACGTGACAGCGCCCCGGCTGGGGGGAGCCGAGGCGCTGTCCTTCCGCAGGTCCGCGACGGGGGCGCGGGCCTGCGGGGCTCGGCGTCGGACTGAGCGGCTGGGCCGTCGCCGAGAGGGGGATGGTCAGGGGTGGCCGGGCGGCCGGTCTGCGGGCGGTACGGCGGCGAGCTCGTCCAGCTCGACGGGCGTCACCTCGTGCAGGGCGGTGACGAGCCGGGACGCGAGAATCCAGCGAATCCGGGGATCGTCGTAGGTGATCTCTGCCGTGGCGCGGTTGCGGGGCAGCGGGACGGGCCGGAGGGTCTTCGGGTCGTAGAGGACGCCCGCGACGCCGATCACCTGCGGCCGGCTGACCCGGCCTTGGGGAACATCGGTACAGCCGTTGGCGCTGAGAACGATCATGGTCGGCTAGCACAGAGGTCGTCTCCAGAACGGGGGTTCGCCGAAAGA
>NZ_JBWKDS010000087.1:0-2167 GCF_056435845.1 Streptomyces sp. NPDC043867
TTCCACCACCGCCCGGACGGCACGATCGCGTACGCGGAGAACCCGCCGAAGAAGTACCAGGACATCTACCCGATCGCCTTCGACCGGGACATGCCGGGGCTGGTGGCGGAGACGACCCGGGTGCTGCGTTTCTGGATGGGCCACGGGGTGCGGATCTTCCGGGTGGACAACCCGCACACGAAGCCGGTGGTGTTCTGGGAGCAGGTCATCGCGGACGTCAACCGCACCGACCCGGACGTGATCTTCCTGGCCGAGGCGTTCACCCGGCCCGCGATCATGCGCAGGCTGGCCGCGGTCGGCTTCCAGCAGTCGTACACCTACTTCACCTGGCGCAACACCCGGCAGGAGCTGACCGACTACCTGACCGAGCTGTCGCACGGGTCGGCGGCCTACATGCGGCCCAACCTCTTCGTGAACACCCCCGACATCCTGCCGGCCTACCTCCAGGAGGGCGGGCGTCCGGCCTTCGAGGTGCGGGCGGTGCTGGCCGCCACCCTCTCCCCGGCGTGGGGCCTCTACGCCGGGTACGAGCTGTGCGAGAACACCCCGGCCGGGGCGGGCGGCGAGGAGTACCTGGACTCCGAGAAGTACCAGCTCCGTCCGCGTGACTGGGAGGCGGCCGAGCGGGAGGGCAGGACCATCGCCCCGCTGATCACCCGGCTCAACCGGATCAGGCGGTCCCACGCGGCGCTGCGCCGGCTGCGCAACCTCCACTTCCACCGGGCGGACAACGACGCGCTGATCGTCTACAGCAAGCGCGCCGGCTCGGACACGGTCGTGGTGGTGGCGAACCTGGACCCGCACCACACCCAGGAGGCCACGGTCTCGTTGGACATGCCGCAACTCGGCCTGGACGGGCACGAGACGGTGCCCGTGCGCGACGAGCTCACCGGCGAGACCTACCACTGGGGCAGCGCCAACTACGTGCGCCTGGCCCCGGGTGGTGCGCATGTCCTCGCCGTGGTCAGGGAGGCCGGAGACCACGACTCCCCGGATGAGCACGGCACCGTCCGGCGACCGTCCTCATCGCAGACCGGAGGGTCAGCCACCTCATGATCGTCAACGAGCCCGTCCCGGACACCTTCGAGGACACCCCCGCCAAGGACCGCGACCCCGAATGGTTCAAACGAGCCGTCTTCTACGAGGTCCTGGTGCGCTCCTTCCAGGACAGCAACGGCGACGGCGTCGGTGACCTCAAGGGCCTGACCGCCAAACTCGACTACCTCCAGTGGCTCGGCGTCGACTGCCTGTGGCTGCCCCCCTTCTTCAAGTCCCCCCTGCGCGACGGCGGCTACGACGTCTCCGACTACACCGCCGTCCTGCCCGAGTTCGGGGACCTCGCCGACTTCGTCGAGTTCGTCGACGCCGCCCACCAGCGCGGCATGCGCGTCATCATCGACTTCGTCATGAACCACACCAGCGACCAGCACCCGTGGTTCCAGGAGTCCCGCGCCAACCCCGACGGACCCTACGGCGACTACTACGTCTGGGCCGACGACGACAAGCAGTACCAGGACGCCCGCATCATCTTCGTCGACACCGAAGCCTCCAACTGGACCTTCGACCCCGTCCGCAAGCAGTACTTCTGGCACCGCTTCTTCTCCCACCAGCCCGACCTCAACTACGAGAACCCCCGGGTCCAGGAAGAGATCCTGGCGGCCCTCCGCTTCTGGCTGGACCTGGGCATCGACGGCTTCCGGCTCGACGCGGTCCCCTACCTCTTCACGGAGGAGGGCACGAACTGCGAGAACCTGGCCGCGACCCACGAGTTCCTCAAGCGGGTCCGCACCGAGATCGACGCCCAGTACCCGGACACGGTGCTGCTGGCGGAGGCGAACCAGTGGCCCGAGGACGTCGTCGACTACTTCGGGGACTACTCGGCCGGCGGCGACGAGTGCCACATGGCGTTCCACTTCCCGGTCATGCCGCGCATCTTCATGGCGGTCCGGCGTGAGTCGCGCTACCCGGTCTCCGAAATCCTGGCCAAGACCCCGGCGATCCCGGCGAACTGCCAGTGGGGCATCTTCCTGCGCAACCACGACGAACTGACCCTGGAGATGGTCACCGACGAAGAGCGCGACTACATGTACGCGGAGTACGCCAAGGACCCGCGCATGCGCGCCAACATCGGCATCCGGCGCCGGCTCGCCCCGCTGCTGGACAACGA
>NZ_JBWKDS010000088.1:0-1779 GCF_056435845.1 Streptomyces sp. NPDC043867
CCGGACGCTGTTGGCTAATTCCGCCCCGCTGGATCTCATCCAGCGGGGCGGAGTGCTGAGAAGGGTGAGATACGGGTGCGGGCGAGGGGTCTGCCGGTGAGCCAGGCGTCGAGGCGGGCGAGGTTGATGGCGGCTCCGGTGAAGTGGTGTTGCAGCCGGGTTTTGGCGAGGCCGCGGTAGCGGGATCTGCGCAGGCCGAAGGCCCCGACGCCTTGGGAGATGGTGCCCTCGACCCCAGCACGGTGCCCGTAGCGTCGTCGCCATGGCGCGGTGTCCTGTTCGATCCGGGCCTGTTGGAGGATCTCGTGCTCGGCCTGGGGGCGGAAGGTGAGTGCGCGTCCCTTGGGTGAGTCGGTGCACGACGTCCTCAGCTCGCACGGGCCGCACGCTCTGGCCGGGAACTTGACCCGGGTCACGGGGGTGCCCCGGTGGCTGGTGGTCGCTCGCCAGACAGTGCTCTGTTTGCCTCCGGGACAGGTGACCGTGCGCTGGTCCCAGTCGATGGTGAAGCGAGTGTTGTCGAAGAAGTCCCCGGCCGCCTGCTTCCGGTTGGTCACTTTCCCGACAGGGCCGACGAGGTCAATGCCGTGGTCGCGGCGAGCGTGGTGGATCTGCTCGGCATCCACGTATCCGGCGTCCACCAGGTGCTCGTCCGGCAAGAGCTCACGCTCGGCCAGCGCGGTGTGGATGTCCTCCAGGACAGTGATGTCACTGACCGGTGCCGGGGTGGTGTGGATGTGGGTGATCAGGTGCGGGGCGTCGGGCTCGCAGGTCTCGCTGAGGTGGACCTTGTAGCCGGACCAGCCCAGATCCCGCTTGGATCCGGTCCTTGCCCCGGGTTCGTGCGGGGTGCGTAAGCGGATCAGGCCCGGCGGGGTGTTCTTCGGCTCCCGCCAGCGCACGGCGTCGTTGGCCTGGTAAAACTGCTGCACCCAGCTCTGGCGCAGGAACTCCACCGCGGGCAGATGCCGCAGGCCGGGCGGCGCCGACACCGACCAGACAGCCTGAAGCAGCACCATGCCATCGGTCCCGCACTGGTCGCCGTGCTCGACACGCGCGGCCCACCGGGACGGGAAACGGCTGTCCTCCGGCCGGGCCGAGTACCGGTCGAACCACTCCGGCGCCGCCACCGTCACCAGCCATTCCCCGGCCACCTCAGCAACCTGGTTCAGCGCCGCTCGCAGCGTCTCGACCACGAACTCCAGCCGGCTCAGGTCCCTGGTCACGGCCAGCACATGGGTGGCGTCCGTGCGCTGCCGCTTGCCCGCCTTGACCAGCCCGGCCTCCCCAGCGGCCCGAAGCACCGTGTCGAACACCACCCGGCCCACATCCGACTCGGCCAGCCGGGCACGGAACTCGCTGAGCACAGAGAAGTCGAACCCGGTATCGGCAAGCTCCAGCGACAGGGCGTACTTCCAGTCCAGACGCGAACGGACTGCGTGCGCGGCCTGCCGGTCGGTCAGCCCCTCCGCGAACTGCAACACCGACACCAGCGCCAGCCGAGCCGGCGACACCGCCGGACGCCCCCGCACCGGGAACAATCCCTCGAACTGGGCATCAGCGAAGACCGGCCCGAGCGCATCCCGCATCCGCATCGCCAGACAGCCCTTCGGGAACACCGCACGCGCCACCCGCGCGGTCTCCTGCGGGATCTCCGCCAACTCCACCCCATGCAACGACACGAACCCACCCCTGAACACCACGACGGCCTGCACCACCCCAACGGGGTCGTACAGGCCGTCGTCACGCAGGCCCCCGGATTTACCAACAGCGTCCGGA
>NZ_JBWKDS010000089.1:0-1721 GCF_056435845.1 Streptomyces sp. NPDC043867
GGAGACCGCACCTAGACCTGAATCGCGGCCGACTCGAGGCCCGGATCGAGGCCCGGATCGGGGTCCCAGCCTGGGGCCGAACCTAGGTGTATTGATCACGAGCGTTGTTAACAGCCGCTCGGTTTGATCAATGGCGAAGACCTCCGGTGTGGTGGAGGTGTCTACGCTTCACCACACGGAGGTCTTCATGTCCCACCGTAATGCCCGGCTGACCGTCTTTGGCCGGCGGCTGCTGGTCGAACGCATCCGCTCCGGACGTCCGGTCGCTCATGTGGCTGCTGAGATGGGGGTGTCACGGCCCACGGCCCACAAGTGGATGAGCCGGTGGCGGGCGGAAGGCGAGGTAGGGCTTGAGGACCGCTCCAGTCGGCCACACACGACTCCGCACCGCACCAGGCCCGACATCGAAGACCGTGTCTGCACACTGCGGCGAACCCGCAAGCTGGGACCGGCCAGGATCGGACCGATCCTGGCCCTGCCGGCCTCCACCGTGCACCGCATCCTGACCCGCCACGGCCTGCACCGTCTGGCCTGGCTCGACCGGGCCACCGCTCAGCCCATCCGCCGCTACGAACGTTCCCGGCCGGGCGAGATGGTCCACGTCGACATCAAGAAGCTGGGCAACATCCCTGACGGTGGCGGGCACAAGGTCCTCGACCGTCGGCAAGCAACGGACAACAAGCAGGCCACCACCAGCGCCCGCAAGAGCGGCAAGCCGGTGATCGGTTACAGCTACATCCACTCCGCCGTCGATGACCACTCCCGCCTGGCCTACAGCGAGATCCTCACCGACGAACGCCAGCACACCGCGATCGGCTTCTGGCGACGGGCCCAGGCGTTCTTCACCAGCCACGGCATCGCCGTCGAGCGCGTCCTGACCGACAACGGCTCCTGCTACAAGTCCAAGCTCTTCACCCAGGCCCTGACCGCGGCCGGCATCGCCCACAAACGCATTCGGCCCTACCGGCCACAGACCAACGGCAAAGTCGAACGCTTCAACCGCACCCTGCTCGACGAATGGGCCTACCTCCGGCCCTACACCAGCAACGACGAGCGCACCGCCGCACTGGACACCTTCCTGCACAACTACAACCACCACCGCAGCCACACCGCACTCGGCGGCAAGCCACCCATCAGCCGCGTGAACAACGCTCCAGGTCAATACACCTAGGCCGCATCGAGTGCGGCGGTCAGGAGGGCGTCGACGTGGTCGGCTTCCGGGATCAGGGCGGCCTCGATCTCCTCGTGCGTGCGGCCGGCCAGGGTCAGTTCCTGGATACGTCGGAACAGGAGGCGGTCGGCCCCGGCGATCAGGGCGGCGGCGGCCCGGGGCGCGATGGCTTGGGCGGGGGTCGAGGCCTGAGCGGTGGTTGAGGTTTGGGCGGGGGTTGAGGCTTGGGCGGGGTCGGCGGTCGCCAGTGCTTCGGCGAGTGCTTCCTCTCGTTGGTCGTGCAGTTCGCGTAGTCGGGCGATGAGGGTGGGGCTGTCGGCGACCATGCGCGCGAAGGCGGGACCGGTGAAGCCGATGACTGGGCTGTGTTCCAGGAGGGCTGCCCGGCGGGCCCGCGCGAGCGCCGCGAGCGGCGTTTCGCCGGGCTCGCGGTCGGCGACGGTGCGGGCGAGGCCCTGGGTGAACGCCTCGTGGTGGTCGAGGGCCAGGTCTTCCTTGCGCGGGAAGTAGTTGGTGACCGTCTTCTTGGCGACACCGGCCGCGGTGGCGA
>NZ_JBWKDS010000090.1:0-1566 GCF_056435845.1 Streptomyces sp. NPDC043867
TCCACACCACCGCGGGCAAGCTCGCGGATCTGCAGCGCCGCATCCAAGAGGCGACGCACGCCGGCTCGGAGCGCGCCGTCGAGAAGCAGCACGCCAAGGGAAAGCTGACGGCGCGTGAGCGCATCGAACTGCTCCTCGACGAGGGTTCGTTCACCGAGCTGGACGAGTTCGCCCGGCACCGCTCCACCGACTTCGGCATGGAGGACAACCGCCCGTACGGCGACGGTGTCGTCACCGGGTACGGCACGGTCGACGGCCGCCCCGTCGCGGTGTTCTCGCAGGACTTCACCGTGTTCGGCGGCGCCCTGGGCGAGGTCTTCGGGCAGAAGATCATGAAGGTCATGGACTTCGCGCTGAAGACGGGCTGCCCGGTCATCGGCATCAACGACTCCGGCGGCGCCCGCATCCAGGAGGGTGTCAGCGCGCTCGGCATGTACGGCGAGATCTTCCGCCGCAACACCCACGCGTCGGGCGTCATCCCGCAGATCAGCCTGGTCGTCGGCCCCTGTGCGGGGGGCGCCGTCTACTCGCCGGCCATCACCGACTTCACGGTCATGGTCGACCAGACCTCGCACATGTTCATCACCGGCCCCGACGTCATCAAGACCGTCACCGGCGAGGACGTCGGCTTCGAGGACCTGGGCGGCGCCCGTACGCACAACGCGACGTCCGGCGTGGCCCACCACATGGCGGGCGACGAGAAGGACGCCATCGAGTACGTCAAGCAGCTGCTGTCGTACCTGCCGTCCAACAACCTCAGCGAGCCGCCCGTCTTCCCCGACGAGGCGGACCTGACGCCGACGGACGAGGACCGCGAGCTGGACACGATCGTGCCGGACAGCGCGAACCAGCCGTACGACATGCACACGGTGATCGAACACGTCCTGGACGACGCGGAGTTCTTCGAGACGCAGGCGCTCTTCGCGCCGAACATCCTCACCGGCTTCGGCCGGGTCGAGGGGCACCCGGTGGGCATCGTCGCCAACCAGCCGATGCAGTTCGCGGGCTGTCTCGACATCGACGCGAGCGAGAAGGCCGCGCGGTTCGTGCGGACCTGCGACGCCTTCAACGTCCCCGTCCTGACCTTCGTGGACGTGCCGGGCTTCCTGCCGGGCGTCGACCAGGAGCACACGGGCATCATCCGCCGCGGCGCCAAGCTCATCTACGCGTACGCCGAGGCGACCGTCCCGCTGATCACGGTCATCACCCGCAAGGCCTTCGGCGGCGCCTACGACGTCATGGGCTCCAAGCACCTGGGCGCCGACCTCAACCTGGCGTGGCCCACCGCGCAGATCGCGGTGATGGGCGCGCAGGGCGCGGTGAACATCCTGCACCGTCGCACCATCGCGGCGGCGGAGGCCGCCGGCGAGGGCGAGGCGACCCGGGCCCGGCTCATCCAGGAGTACGAGGACGCTCTCCTCAACCCGTACACGGCGGCCGAGCGCGGCTACATCGACGGTGTGATCATGCCGTCCGACACCCGCGCCCACGTCGTACGGGGCCTGCGCCAGCTGCGGACCAAGCGGGCGTCCCTGCCCCCGAAGAAGCACGGCAACATCCCCCTCT
>NZ_JBWKDS010000091.1:0-1481 GCF_056435845.1 Streptomyces sp. NPDC043867
CGTCGAGTTGAGGCCCGCAAGGGGCGCTCGTATCCCTTACGGGATCTGTTCGGCCCCGCCCTAATACTGCAACCGCATGTGGGGTGTGTGGCCTCGGTGTTGGTAGTGGTGGTGGCGGGCTCGGGCTTGGCTGCGTCTGCGGAAGTGTGACCAGTGCAGACGGTGTTCGTTGGTGTGACAGTGAGGTGTGAGGGCGAGGTGCCCGATCAGGCGGCGGATTTCGGGGACGCTGAGGGGCACGAGGTCGTGTTCGTCGCATCCGCTGCCCCTTTTGCGGCTTGTGCCGCGCGGACGGCGGTCAGGTAGGCCAGGGCTGCCATGGCCAGGGTGATGTGCCGGTACCAGGCCCGGTAGTGCCGCACCTGGTAATGATCCAGGCCGCACTCGCCCTTGGCGGTCTGGAAGCACTCCTCCACCGCCCACCGCGCTCCAGCCACCTTGACCAGGTCTTTCAGACGCGTAGAGACCGGTCCGAAGCAGAGGTAGTAGGCGATGTCGGTGGGGTCGGTGATGCTGCGGCGGGCCAGCACCCAGTGCCCGAACCCGTTCTCCTGCCGCGGCCTGAGGTGGCGCGGGCCCAGTGATAGATCCTCTGGCCGTGGGCGCCGGCTCCCGCCGAGAGCGGTTTCCATGCCTGCTGGGGGCGGGTGGCGATCAGCTCGTCGACCCGGTACTGCCAGCCGTCGATGCCGGTCACCGTGTCGTTGACCTTGGTGGCCACCACATAGGCCACCTTCCGTTCTTCCAGCCAGGACCGAAAATGGTGGACTTGTCCGTAGGCTTCGTCGGTGGTGACCCAGGCGAAGGGCACGGCCGCGTCCAGGGCGCGTTGCAGCATCCACTTCAGATGCTCGATCTTCGTGGCGAACGGCACCTCGTCGCCGATCTTGGCCGCCCGGCACCGGGCACGATCGTCCGTCCAGGACGCGGGCAGATACAGCTCGCGGTCGATCAACGCCCGCCCCTTGGTGGAGGCATAGGCCAAGAACGTGCCGACCTGGCAGTTCTCCCTGCGTCCGGCCGTGCCGGAGTACTGCCGCTGCACTCCGGCCGACTTGGTGCCCTTCTTCACAAAGCCGGTGTCATCGCCGATGAGGACGGCGTCCTTGGCCCCGATGGTTTCCACGACGAAGTCCCGGACGTCATCACGGACGGCGTTCTCGTCCCACTCCGAATGGTTCAGCAGCCGCTGGACACCGTCCGGGCGGAGCTGGCCGACCTGCTCGGCCAGCGTCCAGCCGTTCTTCCTCTCCAAAGGGGCCAGCAGGCCCCGCAGATAGTCCAAAGCCCGAGCGCGTGGCTCTGACCTGCCGAAACGATGCCCGATGCGGGCATGCAAATCCGCTATCCCCTCGGACCACGACTCGATCTGCTCAACCGTCAGCGACTTCTCACACAGTCACACCAACGAGCCCCGGCCCGCACGGTTACACCACATGCGGTTGCAGTATTAGGGCGGGGCCGAACAGATCCCGTAAGGG
>NZ_JBWKDS010000092.1:0-1428 GCF_056435845.1 Streptomyces sp. NPDC043867
CAAGGGGCTGGTCACCCAACTCGTCGCCGGCCACACGTGATCGGCCGGACACGGAACATCCGGAAAGGGCGGTTAGGGGCGCCGGGCCGGCAGCAGATCGACCACATAGGTCTCCGCCACCACCTCAGCGGGGAAGATGCCGCGCAGCCGACTGCGTTCGTCCGCGAAGAAGAACGGCTTAGACGCCGTTTCTGATGGCGTGATCGCTCGTTGAGCTGTGCATGGCGGATCTGGTGGAGCGGTTGGTGCCGGACGAGTTGTGGGTGCTGTTCCGGCGGGTGGTCCCGCCGACGGAGGTCATACGACCGCAAGGCGGCGGCCGCCGACGGGCCGGTGACCGCGCATGCCTGGCAGCGATCATCTTCGTGGCCACCTCGGGCTGCACGTGGCGGCAGTTGCCTCCGGTGTTCGGGCCGGCCTGGCCCACCGTCTACCGGCGCTTCGCCCAGTGGAGCCGGGATCGGGTGTGGGCCAGGCTGCACCGCGTCATCCTTGACGAGCTCGGCGTTCGGGGCGAGTTGGACTGGTCGCGGTGTGCGATCGACTCCGTCAGCGTCAGGGCGGCAAAAGGGGGCCACTGACCGGACCGAATCCGACCGACCGCGGCAAGCCGGGATCGAAAATCCACCTGATCACCGACCGAAACGGTGTGCCGCTGTCGCTGGGCATCTCCGGCGCCAACATGCACGACAGCCTCGGCCTGGAACCGCTCGTGCGTGGGATCCCGCCCATCCGCTCCCGCCGCGGCCCGCGCCGCCGGCGTCCGGCCAAGCTCCACGCAGACAAGGGCTACGACTACGACCACCTGCGGAAATGGCTTCGTGAGCGTCGCATCCGCCACCGCATCGCCCGCAAGGGCATCGAGTCGTCCACGCGGCTCGGCCGACACCGCTGGGTCGTCGAGAGAACGGTCTCCTGGCTGGGCGGATGCCGAAGGCTGCACCGCCGTTACGAGCGAAGGGCCGAGCACTTCCTGGCCTTCGTCGGCATCGCCGCAGCCCTCATCAGCTACCGCCGACTCACCAACTGAAACAACGTCTAAGGCCCGGCCACGGCTGCGAAGGCCCCCTCAAAACCCGAAGCTACGACGAAGTGACCGCTTGCTCGCACCCTCCTCGCCGGTCGATCCCACCCCACGGTCACGGCGGAGCGGTCACCGATGCCAACGGCCTCGCAAAGGCAACCTGCCCCTCCCTCCACCGCCTCAGAACCTCAGATGGAAGCCATCGGTTATCCGTGCCTTAAGCGGCGTGTAATGAAGCCTTAGAGACCCAACTTTGGTACGGACCAATAAGGTTACCGACAGTAACCTGTTGTACAACAGTACGGCGGGTCTCCGGCAGCCAACCCGTGTCACCATGACCGATCCGCCCAGAGGACTCGCATGCCGATAAGGCACGGACGACACAGAATCCCGTAGCCGGAGCC
>NZ_JBWKDS010000093.1:0-1372 GCF_056435845.1 Streptomyces sp. NPDC043867
AGCCAGATGTCCCCGTCGTCGTCCTTCTTCGCTCCGTCGCCCGCGAAGTACCTGCCCTCGAAACGGGACCAGTACGTGTCGAGGAACCGCTGGTCGTCGCCCCAGATGGTGCGGAGCATCGACGGCCACGGCTCGGTGAGGACGAGGTATCCGCCGCCGCCGTCCGGGACCTCGTTCGCCTCGTCGTCGACGACGGTCGCCGAGATGCCCGGCAGGGCCCGCTGGGCGGAGCCTGGTTTGGTCTCGGTGACGCCCGGCAGGGGCGAGATCATCATCGCGCCGGTCTCGGTCTGCCACCAGGTGTCGACGATCGGGGTGCGGTCGCCGCCGATGTGCTTGCGGTACCAGATCCACGCCTCGGGGTTGATCGGTTCGCCGACGGAGCCGAGGACACGCAGCGAGGACAGGTCGAACTTCGCGGGGATGTCGTCGCCCCACTTCATGAACGTACGGATCGCGGTCGGCGCCGTGTAGAGGATCGTCACCCCGTACTTCTGGACGATCTCCCAGAACCTGCCCTGGTGCGGGGTGTCCGGCGTGCCCTCGTACATCACCTGCGTCGCGCCGTTCGAGAGCGGCCCGTACGTGATGTACGAGTGTCCGGTGACCCAGCCGATGTCGGCCGTGCACCAGTACACGTCGGTCTCCGGTTTGAGGTCGAACACCGCGTGGTGGGTGTACGAGGCCTGGGTGAGGTAGCCGCCGGAGGTGTGCAGGATGCCCTTGGGCTTACCCGTCGTACCGGACGTGTACAGGATGAACAGCGGGTGCTCGGCGTCGAAGGCCTCCGGCGTGTGCTCCGCGGACTGCCTGGCGGTGATCTCGTGCCACCAGACGTCGCGGCCCTCGGTCCAGGCGACGTCCTGGCCGGTCCGGCGCACGACGAGCACCTTCTCGACGGCGTCCGTCCGGCTGACCGCGTCGTCGACGGCCGGTTTCAGCGCGGAGGGCTTGCCGCGCCGGTAGCCGCCGTCCGAGGTGATGACGAGCTTGGCGTCGGCGTCCGCGATCCGGGCCGCGATCGCGTCCGCCGAGAATCCGCCGAAGACGACGGAGTGGGCGGCGCCGATGCGGGCGCACGCGAGCATCGCGACGACCGCCTCGGGGATCATCGGCAGGTAGACGGCGACCCGGTCGCCCTTCCGGACGCCCAGTTCGGTCAGCGCGTTGGCGGCCCTCGACACCTCGTCCTTGAGTTCGGCGTAGGTGATCGCGCGGCTGTCGCCCGGCTCGCCCTCGAAGTGGATGGCGACCCGGTCGCCGTGGCCGGCCTCCACATGGCGGTCCACGCAGTTGTACGCGACGTTGAGCTTGCCGTCCTTGAACCACTTGGCGAACGGCGGATTCGACCAGTCGAGGGTCTCGGTGGGCT
>NZ_JBWKDS010000094.1:0-1284 GCF_056435845.1 Streptomyces sp. NPDC043867
AGGGGGAAGAGGGGGGGGGGGGGAGGGTGGGGGGGGAGGGGGGGAGAAGAAAGAACGGGGGACGCCAAGAAAAAAAACGAACGGAGAAGGGGGGGGGGGGGGGGGGGACCCCCCCCCCCCCCCCCCCCCCGACCCGGCCCCCACGGGCCCACACCCCACACGCGCACGTCACCTCCGTGCGATCCGGCCAGGCCAGCACCCCGCCCGGCCCCATTCACCCGCGCCGCCGCGAGTTGAGCTGCCCAACGGGCCTGCTCCTCGCCGCCACCCCGCGCGATCCCCCAAGCGAGGACACCCCCATGATCCCGGTCAAGAGCACCGAACAGCAGCGCGCCGCCTACACGCAGGCAATCGTGGACAAGTGGAACAGCGCTACTTCTGATCAGAAGCAGCGCGGACGCGATTGGTACGCCATGGCACACCGATTCGCCGCCGAAATCTCCGAAGGAGAAACAGTAAAGGGCGCGGGAGTCCTCGCGGCTCTGTCCGCCAACAAGTCATGGGCCGAAAATTGTAGGCTCGCCCGCAAAGCTTTCATCGAGGGCGCGGCAAGCGGACACGTCCGTGACGCGATCACCAAGGCAAACCGAATCATGGCGGGAACCGACCCGAGCGAGGTTCTGCCCATGCACATCAAAACGGGGCACTTCTACGTATGTATTGCCGACCCCGAGAACGCCGAAGCGGTGGTAATTGATCGTCACGCGCACGACATTGCAGTGCGCGAGATCTACGGGCAGCGAAATCGAGGACTGGGAACCCTCAGCCGGTACAACCTACTCGCCGATTGCTACCGTACCGCCGCCCAGAAAATCGGAGAAGTGCCCAGCAAGGTGCAAGCGGTGACTTGGGTAGCTCACATCGAGCGCCCGAGTAGGGGAGGGGAAGCATAACCCCAATCTCTACACAGCAGCATGGCATGATGCATCAACCTTCCGGTACTCGGTGGATTCGATCCCGCATCGCGGGTCCCGGTACGGCTCTTTGAAGGTACGCTGACGGCACGGCAACTGGATCCCGATCGGGAAGAGGGGAGGGGCGGTGAGGCGGGTGGAGCGCAGTGGAGCCCGTCACTGCGGCGAGGCTGGCACCCCGTCAGGCCGACAGTCCGTCACCTCCGTTGCGGGGGTGGTAGCTGGGATTCCCAAGCCCTACACAGTCCCGCGCGCGATGCACCGCCCCTTGCCGCCAGCCCAGGCAACCGCGCTTGCGCGGGTGCCCACAATTCGCGCTTGCGCGAATTGCCCTGCCTTTTGAATTCCGCTTGCGGAATTCCATTCCCGC
>NZ_JBWKDS010000095.1:0-1177 GCF_056435845.1 Streptomyces sp. NPDC043867
GGTTGGGGGGCACGTCTACTTCTCGGCGAAGTCGGTGGCCAAGGACCGGGTGGGCGCGCTGGCCCGGGTCGTGCGCGACCACTACGGCAGCGCGGCACGGCCCTAGATGAGTAAGTCCGAAGTCTTCGGGTGCATGAAGCGAGGGTCTCGTTGATCCGTTTGTGACGACAGATCTCGAAACCCTCGCGACAGCACTGTACGTGAAGATCGATGACGCTCTGGCAGGAACGCGGCGGCCGGGGCGACCGCCGAGACTGACGGACGCGGAACTGTTGACGGTGGCAGTGATGCAAGCCGTTTTGGGGTTCGTCTCCGAAGCCAGGTGGCTGCGGTTCGCCCGCCGCCACCTGGCCTCCGAGTTCCCCTACCTGCCCGGCCAGTCCGGCTACAACAAGCGCCTGCGGGCGGCGAACACGCTGATCAGCCGGTTCATCCGCACCCTGGCCCGAGACACCGACCTATGGCACGACGACGTGTGGATCGTGGATTCCACCCCAGTGGAATGCGCCCGCTCCCGCCCCACCGCCAAACGCTCCGACCTGGCCGGCTGGGCCGCCTACTCCTACTGCCCCTCGCACTCACGGTTCTTCTGGGGCCTGCGGCTCCACCTGATCTGCACACCCGGCGGACTGCCGATCGCCTGGGCACTGGCCAACCCCAAGACCGACGAA
The DNA here is from genome assembly GCF_056435845.1 of Streptomyces sp. NPDC043867. Classification (NCBI taxonomy): domain Bacteria; kingdom Bacillati; phylum Actinomycetota; class Actinomycetes; order Kitasatosporales; family Streptomycetaceae; genus Streptomyces; species Streptomyces sp. NPDC043867. The sequence goes on from NZ_JBWKDS010000095.1 coordinate 672, forward strand.
CGCGAAGTCCTCGCCGACATGCTCCTGAACGACGCCGACCTGCTGACCAGCCATCCCGGACAGACGGTCATCGGCGACAAGGGCTACGTCTCCCGACACCTCGACGCCTTCATGGCCGACCACGGCCTGTCCGTGCTGCGGCCCAGCTACCGCAACCGCAAGCCCCGACCCGGTGAACACCTGCTCAAGCCCATCCGGCAGCTGATCGAGTCGGTCAACGACACACTCAAAGGCCAACTCGACCTCGAACGGCACGGGGCCAGAACCCCAGCCGGAGTCATGGCCCGCATCGGCCAGCGCATCCTCGCCCTGACCACGGCCATCTGGCACAACCGCACCAACAACACACCGGTCACCCGATCACTGATCGCCTACGACCACTAACCAAGACTTCGGACTTACTCATCTAGGGGACTCTCATACCGTGCGGTGATGCCAAAGGTCATACCCTGCGGTGACGATTCCCGATTCGCGATACCCGAAGATGATCAGTGTCCGGCCCACCC
>NZ_JBWKDS010000096.1:0-1068 GCF_056435845.1 Streptomyces sp. NPDC043867
CGCAGAGCCCCGCTGACCTGCTAATCTCCTCTTCGCCCCGGCTACCGTTGACACGAGCAGCCGGGGGAGGTAGATTCGAACGGTTGCAACGAACTGGACAAGTTCATCAGCGACGGTTAGTCTCTTCTCCGCTTCGCTCAGAATCCTGAATTCGACGAAGCGCAACCGACCACTTACCGGAAGCCCCGGCCGATTCAATTCGCCCGAAACGCTTCTGATAAAGTCGGAAAAGCCAAATGGCAGCCCCTCCGACGGGGAATCGGAAACGAATTCGGACCGGCAACGGAACGAACAAGATCTGATAGAGTCGGAAAGGCCGAAAAGCGAAAGCGAAGCGGCCGAGCCCGCTCCCACGGGGCGCCGGAGACGGAAACGGATCTGGTAAGGTGGGAACCGCGAAGAAGCCGAAAGGCCGAATCGCACCGGCGAAAATCAGGACCGCGAGGATCTGATAGAGTCGGAAACGCAAGACCGAAGGGAAGCGCCCGGAGGAAGCCCGAGAGGGAGTCCAAAGGAAGCGTCCGTTCCTTGAGAACTCAACAGCGTGCCAAAAGTCAACGCCAGATATGTTGATACCCCGTCTACCGGACCGGATGGTCTGGTGGCGAGGTTCCTTTGAAGAAAACACAGCGAGGACGCTGTGAACCGAGGGATTATTCCTCCCTCCGGTTCCGCTCAACGCGAGTGTCACCGGGAGTACCCGGAAGCATTCACGGAGAGTTTGATCCTGGCTCAGGACGAACGCTGGCGGCGTGCTTAACACATGCAAGTCGAACGATGAACCTCCTTCGGGAGGGGATTAGTGGCGAACGGGTGAGTAACACGTGGGCAATCTGCCCTTCACTCTGGGACAAGCCCTGGAAACGGGGTCTAATACCGGATATGACGCGCGACCGCATGGTCTGTGCGTGGAAAGCTCCGGCGGTGAAGGATGAGCCCGCGGCCTATCAGCTTGTTGGTGGGGTGATGGCCTACCAAGGCGACGACGGGTAGCCGGCCTGAGAGGGCGACCGGCCACACTGGGACTGAGACACGGCCCAGACTCCTACGGGAGGCAGCAGTGGGGAA